>SVUC01000006.1 GCA_015063455.1 Oscillospiraceae bacterium | reverse complement strand
CCTTTTGCTTCTCCGACAAACTCGAGATATTCGTTCGGTGTCATATCCATATAAAGCGGCGGCTGCTCGGGAAGATATCCGACAGCGGATTTTGCTCCGATCGGATCCTCATAAATATCGCATCCGTTTATTGTAACCTCACCCTCGGTTGCGGCAAGACATCCTGTGATAATGTTCATCGTTGTTGACTTACCGGCACCGTTCGGACCGAGGAAACCGTAGATCATTCCCTTCTCGATATTGAAGCTTACTCCGCGCACGGCAGTAACATCGCCGTATCGCTTGACTAAATTCTTTACTTCGATCAATTTATTTGTCCTCCGAGATATGTTTAATATCAATTTTTTACCTAAAAAATATTATATCACCGATTAGTGAAAATTGTGTGAAGATTACAAAAAAATTTGAACCCGTATTGTGTTATTATGTTGTCACACAAAAGAACTGTACGCTGATATTACACTATTATTGCAGAAAAAGCTCGAACAAAGTAAGAGATTATCACAAAAACATTGCAAAACCTCGTTTTATGTTGTATAATATAATATGTGTACCTATTTTTATTTTACATAATATAAAATACAGATAATCTTTCAAATGAAAGGTCAGGAAATAAATAATGAGCAAAGACATCGGAATTGACCTCGGAACCGCTACGGTTCTCGTGTATGTCAAGGGAAAAGGCATCGTGATCAAAGAGCCTTCCGTTGTTGCGATCGATAAAAATACAGATAAGATCCTGAAGTTCGGCCGTGAAGCTCAGCTTATGCTTGGAAGAACTCCCGGAAACATCACGGCGATCCGCCCACTCAGAGACGGAGTTATCAGCCAATACGAGATCACGCTCCGAATGATCGCACACTTTATAAAAAAAGCTTGCGGAACGGTTATATTCAAGCCCCGTGTTATCATCTGCGTTCCCTCGGGAATCACTGAAGTGGAAGAGAGAGCAGTTGTTGATGCCGCTACTCAGGCAGGAGCAAGACGTACATATCTTATCGAAGAACCTGTTGCAGCCGCGATCGGTGCAGGAATTGATATATCAGCCCCGGTGGGACGAATGATCGTCGATATAGGAGGAGGCACCACAGACATCGCAGTTCTCTCCCTCGGCGGAGTTGTTGTCTCCGAATCTATCAAGGTTGCGGGTGACAAATTTGATGAAGCAATAATACGTTATGTCAGACGTAAGCACAACGTCCTCATCGGCGAGAGAACCGCGGAGGAGATCAAGATAAAGATCGGATCTGCGTGGCCGCGAGAAGAGCCTCGTTCGATCGAGGTTAAAGGAAGATGTCTGATTCAGGGACTGCCGAGAGTAGTACGTATCACATCAGACGAGATTCCCGACGCACTTGAAGAGCCGATCACATCGGTAATTGAGGCGGTATGCTCTGTAGTTGAACGTACACCGCCCGAGCTGATCGGTGATATTCTCGCAAACGGTATCGTCATGACAGGAGGCGGAAGCCTGCTGCACGGTCTTGACCGTCTCATCGCTTACACAACGGGTATCAAGACACGTATTGCAGACAAAGCGGTATCGTGTGTTGCGATCGGTACAGGCAAGTGCCTTGAAAACCTCTCAGCTATCCCAGAAGGTGCGATAAACATCTCACGTCAGAGATTACTGTAATTTTTAAATAAAAAATAAGAGGTGTTGCTTCAGGCAAACATCTCTTTTTTATTGGCTGACACAAATTAAATCCCTCGAAAAAACGAGGGATTTTTGATTTACCCAGAGAATATATTCGATTGATTGTGAATATGCGGCTCAGTTTTTCATTCGGGATCAATAATGTATTCCCATGATTCCGATTTATAAACATCTTCCCATTTGGGAAGCTGTCCGAGTTTGGTAAGGGTAATATGGATCTTGTGTGTTTCTCTGTCTTGATATATTCCGAAGTTTGAAAGCTGAACACCGTCAGCCTCATCGTCGTGCTTTGTGTCAATTTCCATCATACTGCTGCGGATAGCATATCCGTATGTCTCATCCACCTCAAATATATTGAGGGGATATCTCGGAAAGTTGGCGATAGAGTTCGGGCCTGTGATGTTTCCTATCCAATAGAGCTTACCTGTGAACTCATCACGGAACAGCCTCGACACTGTTGAAGACGAATAGATCACCTCACCGGTGTCGTAATGCCACGGGAACGGATCTGAGAAGGTTTCACCGTTATCCTCGGAGAATGCATACCACTTAAAGCCGGGCATACCTGGATCGATTCGAGTATTCCACACAGGATTTGCCGCGTTTGATCCGCGGAATACAACAAGTATTCTTCCGGACTTCAGCTTAGCTATAGAAGGTTCCATCAGTCCGCGAGAGGAGAACCTGTCAGATATCACTATAGGCTTTGAGTAAGTGATATCGTATCTCTCTCCGTTCCAGACTCCGCGGAAAACAATAACTCCCGAGCTAAAATACGGCATAACCGGAAAATATGTATTAACATCAAGACCGAGAATCTTGCAGCAGCTATTCATCGAGACACAGACGGGGAAGAAAATGTCTCCGTTCTCATCAACAATTATGCTTGTGGTAATGCCCGCAAAATTTCTCTTGAAATATGATTCTTTCAACGGATCATTCGGGTCAAAATCTTCTCCTTCTTCGTATTTGACCATAGTTCTGTTTTCTGTTTTATCCTCACGCACCACCACAACATATGTGTGATCCGTAAAAGGAGGTTCTTTTGCGCCACCCCAAAACTTTTCGTATGCTTTCAGGTGTCCGTCGCAAAATACGCGATCCATCTCTATACGAACATGATGTCTGTGGACGGGATTCCACGCCTCACACATTCTTTCAGTCAAACGCTCATGATCTCCGTATGCCTGAAAATCTTCTTTATAAGTTTCTTCCCATTCGCCCCAAGTTCTTCCGTTATCATAGCTGATACGTCTTTCGGATGCATCGTAAAAATCAGATGTTCCCTGTACTTTATGAGTCTCGATCAATGTAAGTCCTTCCGGCTCTGCATATTTTTTGTGGTACAAGTGTGCGATACCACGCTCGTCCGCGTCTTTTACTTTAATTTTTTCAATTTTCATTTTTGTCCCCTCATATTTTCCACTTCAAAACGATCGGAAGATCAAATTTCTTTCGCGATACTGCCAACATTATATCATGTAACATATGCGAAAACAAGTACGAATTTGCATTCACTCAAGATCAATGACGTATTCCCATGATTCCGATTTATAGACATCTTCCCATTTCGGCCTGTGTACCGTTAGGCGCTTGGATATTGAGAATATGGTCTCTCCGAAGATTGACGATTCCTTTATAATCTTTCCTAATGATCCAGTTCCGCCCTATTATGACACAGAAAAACCGCCGATCGATACTGCTACATCCGAATCAGAAGAAGAGCATCCGGCAGTTGACACCGATCGTGACACGGAAGAATCAGATGTTCCCACACAGGATGTTTCTGTGGAGAATGAGCCCAATACTCTTGATCTTGGGTGCTTTTTAACTTAGATTTAATAGATCCCTTGCAGCTATTTTTTTATTATCGTTTTTCCCGAATTATTCCAAGCATAACAACAGCTGCAGCATATATCACAGCTGCCGTTATGACAATATAGATGAAATCGTGAAGTGCAGAATATGTCACACTGACAAATCCCTTTACAGCAAGATGTGCCGCAATATATGACGCAGGAATTAATGCCAGATTCACGAGGCTCGACAGCGCAGACTTATTCTTGTGCAGCAGAGCACACAACCCAAGAAGGAAGATAAGCACTCCTGTCGCCGCAAGCAAGTAATATCCGAGAACAAGCCGCGGGAGTGTTCTCCCCATTCCGATATCGGAATGATCTCCGCAGAGACAAACATCATCCTCACCATTATTCTGCACATAATATACGACAGGTACTTCTCCGTCATCAGATCTTATCACGGCATCTGTTGGATACAGGCTCGGGTGCAGATTAGAATTTTTTGATCTTCCGAGCAGTCTGTCGTACAGGGAATACGATGCGGTCACAGTATAGAAGTCACGTCCTTCGTCATTTTTTACCTTATCAACTGACCAATATGTAACCTCATCGCTGAACCAAAGATATACGTTGCCCTCATCAGTCACGGATGCCGATACAACGCCGTCCGAATAGTCAAAATATCTCGGAGAGGTTATATTCGAGAAGAGTGACAAAAACACCGCCGTAACGATCAGCACCGAAAGCAGAACACTGCGATTCCGATTTTTCTTTATCATCTTCCCCATTTTATCAAGAGGAACTGTGTCAATTGTTCTGCATTTTTCATCCTGTGCGATTTGTTTTTTCATTCTCTCGAACTCCGCTCTGCAGGACACGCACTCCTTAAGATGTGCTTCAACAAATCTGACCGACTCTTCCCCCGCCAATTCTTCTGTGTAAAGAGGGAGAAGGTCCTCGACGATCCCACATTCGTTCTCAATATTTCTCATATCAACTCTCCTTTTCTGAAATTTTCTCGATAATCTTTTTTCTTGCTCTGTGATACGTTACGCACGCCCAGTTCTCATTCTTGGAGAACACATCTCCGATCTGAGAAAAGCTCAGCTCCGCATAGACCCGAAGCATAAACACTTCTTTGTACGGCTCTCCAAGCTCGTGCAGAGAGCGCAGTATCTCTCCTGCAGTCTCACGCTCGATCAGCTCTTCATCTGCAGATATACTCCCGTCATCTGTATTTTCATAAGACAGATCAAGCTCTGCGAGACGTTTGTTTTTTGAAAGATGAGTAAAATATGTATTCTTCGCAATTCTGAGAAGCCACACCTTTACATCACACTCTCCTCTGAATGACGAAAGAGATCTCATTGCGCGAAAGAACGTTTCCGCCGTGATCTCTTCCGCCAAATCCTCATCTCTCGCAAGAGAGCGCAGATATTTGAAAACATCGCTGAAATACGCTTCATAAAGCTTTTCAAATTCTTTCACGCAAATCCCCCCTTTACCTATAAGACCGGCATGACAGCAGAATCTTACAGAAAAAATTAAAAAATTTCAAAAAAATCAAAAAATCCCGACCGGCCGGAGCTTGACCTGTTCGGGAATCTTTGTTATTTGTTGACTTTTGTGTTGACTTTTGTTGTTTTGTTTAACTTTTGTTTTTTGCATCAAGCGACGGGTCAATCGCCATCAGCGGTTTATCTGATAAAATTATCGGATACGTTTGGGCTTACGCCATCTTGTTGAGGGCGTGTGTGAACTGGCTCTTCTTGTGAGCAGCGTTGTTCTTGTGAAGAATGTTCTTTGCAACAGCCTTGTCTACGATCTTTACAGCTTCTGTGTAAGCAGCCTGAGCTTCAGCCTTGTTGCCGCCTTCTACTGCAGCATAGAACTTCTTAACTGTTGTCTTGAGCTGGCTCTTGAACATCTTGTTCTGAAGAGTCTTAACAGAAATAACTTTTACACGCTTTTTTGCGCTTTTAATGTTAGGCATATTTTTTTCTCCCTAAATAAATTATTTATACGGCTTTATTACAGCCGAAACAGCGTCTTTCTCCGTCTGAGAGGGTCCGGATCGAGACAATACCATACAGTATAATATTTTATCACGTTTTCTTCCTGATTTCAAGTCTTTTCAAAAAAAATATTACGAAAATTATCATAAATTTCTCATGTGTTTTTCATAATTTTTATGTAATATTTTCAGCCTCTATTTTCAGTTTCTCATTGTATCGCGGTAAGTTTTGTGGTATAATAATTATGTATATTTGTATTTATCTGTCCGCCGCAATAGTTTTTTGCTATAACAGGTTACAGTATATTTTTACATCACAATTACATATTCTCCCGAAAGGTCAAAATACATTATGAAATATCTTATTCTTATCCCTGACGGAATGGCTGACCGCCCTCTTGATATGTTCGGCGGTATGACTCCGATGGAAAAAGCAAACAAGCCAGCGATGGATGCTCTTGCAGCAAGATCCCTCTGTGGTACAGTATCTAACGTACCCGACGGAATGGTACCCGAGAGTGACACCGCAAACCTCGCTATTCTTTCATACGATCCCCGAGAATTCTCAAAGGGACGTTCCCCTCTTGAAGCCATGAGTCTCGGACTCTCAATGGATCCCGACGACACTGCTATCCGCTGCAACATCGTAACTCTCTCAGGAGATTCGAGCGACAAGTACAGTGAGAGAACAATGATAGACCACAGTGCAGATGAGATCTCAACAGAAGAGGCTGACGAGCTTGTAAAAGCTCTCAACGAAGCTCTTCCGATGGAAGGCCGCGTTCTTCACACAGGTGTAAGCTACCGCCACTGCCTGATCTGGAAAAATGCGAATGACAAATATCCCTTTATGAGACCGCACGATATTCTCGGTCAGGTGATCGGAGAACATCTCCCGTCTGCTGATAACGGCGGAGAAGAATTCCTCAGATTTATGGAAGAGGGCGCAAAGATCCTTGACCATCATCCCGTTAATGAAGCAAGACGTGCGAGAGGTCTCAAGCCTGCAAACTCTCCGTGGCTCTGGAGCCCCGGAAAGAAGCCCGCACTTCCCTCATTCTCTGAAAAATGGGGTATCAGCGCAGCTATCGTTTCTGCAGTTGACCTTATCAAAGGTATCGGAGTATGCGCGGGATGCGATGTTATTGACGTAGAAGGCGCAACAGGCAACTTCAACACCAACTACAGCGGAAAGGCTCAGGCGGCAATCGACGCGTTCGAGAAAAACGATCTTGTTTACATTCACGTTGAAGCACCCGACGAATGCGGTCACAGAGGAGAGCCGGATGTAAAGGTTGCCTCTATAGAGAAGATCGACGCAGAAATTCTCACACCCGTATGGGAATATCTCAAGGGATGCGGCGAAGACTATAAGATCATGGTTCTCCCTGATCACCCCACCCCGATCGAAACTCGCACACACGCAATGGAACCTGTTCCGTTCTTCATCTATGATTCAAGAGAAGACCGATCAGGCGTTGATGTGTTCACGGAAAAGACCTGTTCGGGTTGCGACACCTACATCTCTGACGGAAGCACACTTATGGATCTCGTGATCGAGAAATAACTCAAAAGTTCATCGAAAGGATGAATGGAAATGAACAACAACCCACAAACAAGAAAAGATACTAACGATCCCGACGGAATAATCGGTGCAATATATGAGATCTGCGAAATGATCGGTATTGTCTCGATCGTTGTTATGATCCTCTTCGCGTTCGTCACACGTATAAGTATCGTGACAGGCGAATCAATGGAACAAACACTCTTCCAAGACGATTATCTCGTCATCTCGGATCTGTTTTATGAGCCCTCACAGGGAGACATCGTTATCATTCATAAGATAGACGCGATGCCTTACTCCGAGCCCATTGTTAAAAGAGTTATCGCAGTAGCGGGAGACAAGGTTGATATAGATTCGGCGACCGGCACAGTATATGTGAACGACAAGCCGATCACAGAGGATTACGCATATTTTGATCCCACCCATCCGCCGATCTATCCCGAATACGATATGCCGATCATCGTTCCCGAAAATGAAGTTTTCGTTCTCGGTGACAATCGTGACCACTCGGGTGACAGCCGTCAGATCGAGCTTGGAACGATCGACGAAAGATGTATCGTAGGAAAAGCTATCGCACGTATCTTCCCTCTGCAAGAAGTTACTTTTTTCAAGTAATTTGAGAGTTTCCCTTAATCACACAGAAAGAGGTATAAGATTTGCCTTCACAGACAATTCAGTGGTTTCCCGGGCATATGGCGAAAACCCGCCGTCTGATCACGGAAAACTTATCACAGATAGATATAGTCATCGAGCTTCTTGATGCGCGTATCCCCAAAAGCTCAAAAAATCCTGAGATCGACCGCCTCACAGGCACAAAGCCGCGTCTCACCCTCCTCACCAAAGCTTCTCTTGCCGATCCCGCAAAGACAAAACGCTGGGTTGAGTATTACTCATACGGGAATGGCAAAAAAGCTCTTGCGATCGACACCATAACAGGCGAGGGCATCAAGTCTATTTCTCCCGCGATACGTGAGATCCTCTCTGACAAGCTTCAGAGATATGCCGAAAAGGGTATGAGCGGACGGCACATCAGAGCGATGATCGTCGGCATCCCGAATGTCGGAAAATCATCTCTCGTCAACAAGCTCGGCGGAGAAAAAAAGGCAAAGGTCGAGGACAGACCCGGTGTTACACTCACAAAGCAGTGGGTAACGACTAATATTGGAATTGAGCTTCTCGATATGCCCGGTGTTCTTTGGCCTAAGTTTGACGATAATATCATCGGGGAAAACCTCGCATTTACAGGTGCCATCAGAGATGCCATCCTCGATATTGAAGAGCTTGCATCTAAGCTTTGTGTCCGTCTTTTCAGCGTAGCGAGAAACGATTTCTGCACAAGATACAAGCTTGACGCATCTCAGCTTGAAGGTGCTTCTCCGTACGATCTCCTCTGTGCTGTCGCAAAAAAGAGAGGATTTCTCATCTCGGGCGGAGAGCTGAACACTGAGCGTGCGGCAACGATCGTCCTTGACGAATTCCGCGAGGCAAAAATCGGACGTATCACTCTTGAAGAGCCGCCTCAGCCGAAAAAACGCACAGAAGATAAAAAATCAGACAAATCAGACAAAATCGAAACCAAATCCGAAGAAACAGCGGTGAGCGACAATGCTTGACTATAATTTCGACTCCGATTACGCCCGCGAATACGGCATCGTATGCGGAACAGACGAAGCGGGACGAGGTCCGCTCTGCGGTCCCGTTGTAGCCGCAGCCGTTGTTCTCCCTGTGGGATGCGTGATCGAAGGACTTGACGACTCAAAAAAGCTGACCGACAAGAAACGCGTAAAGCTGTACGAGGAGATCACCGAAAAGGCGATCGCTTACGGTGTTGCGGAATCAACTCCGGCAGAGATAGACGAGATCAACATTCTCGCGGCATCTCTTCTTGCAATGAGACGTGCAGTCGATATCGTGCGAGAAAAGATTCAGCCGGATGTTGTTCTGATCGACGGAAACCGTCAGACAGATTTCGGCGTTCCATCATTTACCGTAGTTCACGGGGACGCGATCTCTCAATCAATAGCGGCAGCATCCGTTCTTGCAAAGGTCACTCGTGACCGTCAGATGGAAGAGATCTCAAAAAAATATCCAGAATACAAGCTTGACGTTCACAAGGGATATCCAACCCCCGCGCACAAGCTGATCGTATACGAGCTCGGTCCGACTGAGATCTACAGAAAGTCGTTCCTCGGTTTTCTTGAGAGAGATCGAGATAAGCTCGAAGAACAGCTTATGAAAAAGAAAATGAATACAGAAAAAAGCTCAAAGGCAGACGAATGAACACACGCGATTTCGGAAAACTCGGAGAAAAATACGCCGCAGAGTATCTTCAGAGTATCGGTTGTCATATAATTGATATGAATGTGTTCCTGCGGCACTGCGAGATCGATATCATTGCCGATGACGGTATCTCGCTGATATTTGCTGAAATTAAGACAAGACGTCAGGATCCCGAGAAGATCTCGGATTTCGGAATTCCCGCATCAGCGGTAGATACGCGCAAGCAGGATTGCCTGATACGCGCCGCTGACGAGTATCTTTCGCTTCATCCGACAGAAAAATTCGTACGTATAGATGTGATCGAGGTCTACTCAGATCCAGCAAGCGAGGAATTCTCTCCCCTAAAGATAAATCACATCAAAAATGCCGTAAAAAGAAAAAGCAAATTCAACCGACAAGGGCACAATAATTTTGAGTAACAACGGGTACGCAATGAAATATTTTGACCTCCACTGCGATACGGCACTGTCCGTATGGAAAAATAACGAGACAATTTTTGAAAACAGCTGTCACATTTCGCTGAAAAAAACAGCCGGCTTTGAAAAATACATACAGCTTACCGCGATATTCACCTCCCCCTCTCTGTCAGACAGCGAAGGATGGAAACAGTTTCTTTGGGTATACGATAAACTTATCTCTGATGCACGCGAGAACAATGTACAGATAATAAGATCTCGTGAAGATCTCATGCAGTTTTACAGAAGCCCTCAAAAAACCGCATTTATTATTTCTATTGAAGATGTGCGGATAATCGACGGACATCTCGAGAGAATAAAAGAACTTTTTGATCGAGGAATAAGAGTTATCACTCCCGTCTGGGGCGGTGTATCCTCGATCGGCGGAGCTCACGGACATGATACAGGCCTGACAAAGCTCGGACGCGACGCTGTGCGTGCTATGGCTGAGTGCGGTATCATCCCGGACATCTCTCACGCATCGAGAATTACCGCAGGAGAGATCATGGATATCTGCGAAGAATACGGAGTATCGCCGATTGCGACTCACTCAAATTCCTGCACGGTCAGAGATCACACGCGAAACCTCACCGACGAAGAATTCATCCGACTTACAAAACTCGGCGGAATCGCAGGTATCAGCCTCTGCCCGCCTCATCTCTCAGCTGAAGAAAACGGAGCAATTCCCGATGATGTGATCCCGCACATACTGAAATATGAAATGCTCTGCCCCGCTCACGTCTCCTTCGGATGCGATTTTGACGGAACGGATCTTCCGCACGGTATCGACGGCATCGAATATATCCCCTCTTTTGCTGAAAAATTTGCAGATGCAGGGATATCTCCCTCCGATTCAAAAAAAATCTTTTTTGATACCGCATATCAATTTTTCGCAAAAAATCTGCCGTAATACATATTAATTTAACGAAAAAAATTTACATTATATAAAACAAAGGATCAGTCATGAACTACAAAAGCACACGCGATGTTCGCGAAAATCAGGGTTATGTATCCGCAGCTGAAGCTATTAAGGAAGGTCTTGCACCCGATGGCGGTCTCTACATTCCCGAATCATTCCCCGCGATCTCTGCCGACGAGTTTGTAAAGCTCGGAAAAATGAATTACGCAGAGAGAGCACACTTTATTCTTGCAAAATTCCTCGACGATTACGATCAGACACTTCTCGCATCCGACTGCCGTGAAGCTTATTCCGAGGAAAGATTCCCCGGCGGTGCAGCCCCTCTTCACACAATGAATGATGGCATCTACTCTCTTGAGCTCTGGCACGGCCCCACGTCCGCGTTCAAGGATATGGCACTCCAGCTTATGCCGAGACTCCTCTCCCGCGCACTCAAGATGACGGGCGAAGAGAGAATTTCTCATATTCTCGTTGCGACAAGCGGTGACACAGGTAAGGCAGCACTTGAAGGCTACAAGGATGTTGACGGCGTAAAGATCACAGTATTCTACCCTGTTGACGGCGTCAGCCGTATGCAGAAGCATCAGATGCAGACAACAGGCGGTAAAAATACTTACGTTGCAGCTGTCAGAGGTAACTTTGACGACACTCAGAACGGTGTTAAAGCAATTTTTTCCGACAGATCTCTCGCTGAAAATGCAAACGAAAACGGATTCTTCTTCGGAAGCGCGAACTCCATCAACTGGGGCAGACTTGTTCCGCAGATCGTTTACTACGTTTCCGCTTACTGCGATCTCGTAAACTCGGGCGATATTTCCTGCGGAGACAAGATCAACATCTGCGTTCCCACAGGAAACTTCGGAAACATTTTTGCAGCATACATCGCAAGCAAAATGGGACTTCCCGTAAACCGTTTCATATGTGCGTCTAACAGCAATAACGTTCTCACAGACTTTATCAATACAGGCGTATATGACAGAACACGAGAATTCTACAAAACGATCAGTCCCTCAATGGATATTCTGATCTCCTCTAATCTCGAACGCCTCATCTCCGTCCTCGGCGGCGCATCCCTCACAGCAGACCTCATGGCTCAGCTCAAGGAAAACGGAGTATACAAAGCTCCCGACGAGCTTATGGCAAAGATCCGCGAAGTATTCTCCGGCTACTCAATGAATGAAGAGGAAACATCTGCCGCAATTGCTGAGGTTTACAAAAATGAGCACTACCTCATAGATCCTCATACCGCAGTAGGTTACGGATGTATCAAAAAATATAGAGAAGCTACAGGCGACGAAACAAAGACAGTTCTCGCATCTACTGCAAGCCCGTACAAATTTGCTCCCGCAGTTGCTGACGCTCTCGGCGTTTCATATGATGAGGACAACATTTTTGCACTTCTCACAAAGCTTGCTGATGAAACAGGCACAGTTGTTCCCGAGCCTCTTGCAAAAACTCTCGGTCTTGAAGTACGCTTCACGGAAGTTCTTGACAAGGAAGAGATGCCCGATCTCGTATTCCGTGTATAATGGCTGTATACACTATAGGAGACTTGCACCTTTCATTGCTTGTCAACAAGCCGATGGATAAATTCGGTCATCGCTGGACGGGATATACCGAAAAGATCGAAAAACGGTGGCGTGCACTCGTTGAGGACGGTGACACCGTTGTTGTTCCCGGAGACATCTCGTGGGCAATGACGCTTGATGAGGCAGCGGAAGATTTCAGATTCATCGACTCTCTTCCGGGCAGAAAAATCCTCGGTAAAGGAAACCACGATTACTGGTGGACGACCGTCACCAAAATGAAGAAATTTCTTTCGGATATCGGTATCTCTTCCATTGATTTTCTGCAGAACAACGCCTTTCGTGTCGGCGATGGCGAGAAGCAAATGATCATCTGCGGAACTCGCGGATGGTTCATTGATGAAAAATTGCAGGCAACTCCAAATCCGACCGACTACGAAAAGCTCGTCTCGCGCGAGGTGATACGTCTGACAAATTCTCTCAGTGAGGGCGTAAAGCTCAGACGTGAGCCCGACGGTGAAGAGTCGGCACCGATCAAGGTGTTCCTTCACTTCCCTCCCGTTTTCGGAGATTTTATTGTTCCCGAACTTATAGATACAATGAGATCCTTCGGGGTGAGCGAATGCTTCTTCGGACACATTCACGGAAAATATTCTCATCCGCAAACGACTGTCTATGACGGAATAAAGTTCACTATGATATCCGCAGATTTCATAGATTTTTATCCGCAAAAGGTTTTTCGTTAGTGCCTGATCGGCTTATATCAGTAAAACAAGCAGCTTTCACAAATTTTTAACTAACTTTTTTTGCAATTTGCATTGACAATTCCCGTCAATAATTGTAAAATATAGAAAGCTATGCAAATAATTATAATATTAAGTATATAAATATCTAAGGAGATAAACAAAAATGAGCCTGAAATCACAGGAGACAATCGGTGCAAACCAGAAAAAAATCACAATCGAAGTAGATCATGCTACTTTCGAAGCTGCTATCAACAAGGTATTCAAGAAGACTTCCAAGAATATCTCTATCCCCGGCTTCCGCAAGGGTAAAGCTCCCCGCGCTATCGTTGAAAAAATGTATGGCAAGGAAGTATTCTACGAAGATGCTATCAACGAAATCATTCCCGATGCATACGCTGACGCTGTAAAGGAAGTTGAAGAAACGATCGTAAGCCGTCCCGAATTCGATATCGAATCTATCGACGAAAACGGTGTTGTTCTCGTAGCAACATTCTTCACCAAGCCTGAAGTTGAAATCAAGGATTACATCGGTGTTGCTGTTGAAAAGACAGTTTCTCACGCTACTGACGCTGAAGTTGAAGAAGAACTCAAGAGAGTTCAGAACCGCAACTCCAGAATGATCGAGATTACAGACCGTGCTGCTCAGAACGACGACCTCGTAACAATCGACTTCGACGGTTACGTTGACGGTGTAGCATTCGACGGCGGCAAGGCTGAAGGTCATCAGCTCAAGCTCGGTTCCGGTCAGTTCATCCCCGGATTCGAAGATCAGATCGTAGGAAAGAACATCGGCGACGAATTCGACGTTGTTGTTACATTCCCCGCTGACTACCACGCAGAAAACCTCGCTGGTAAGGAAGCTACATTTAAGTGCAAGCTCCACGCTATCAAGTTCAACGAACTCCCCGTTCTTGACGACGATTTCGCAAAGGACGTTTCCGAATTTGATACTCTCGATGAATACAAGGCTGACATCAAGGCTAAGATCGAAGAATCTCACGCTAAGCAGGCAGACGCTCAGGTAGATGACGCTCTCATCAAGATCCTCTGCGAAAAGCTCGAAGGTGAAATTCCCGAATGTATGTACGAAAACGAAACAGAAAACTTCGTTCGTGACTATGACAACAGACTCCGTATGAACGGTCTCGATCTTCAGACATACTTCCAGTACACAGGCCTTACTCTCGACGCACTCAGAGAACAGATGAGACCTGATGCTGAAAAGCAGGTTAAGACTCGCCTTGCTCTTGAAAAGATCGCTGCTCTTGAATCTATCGTTGCTTCCGAAGAAGAAATCGAAGCTGAATACCAGAGACTCGCTGAGTACTATGGTATGGAAGCTGACAAGGTTAAGGAAGCTGTTGCAGCTGACGCTGTTGGCGAAGATCTCAAGGTTAAGAAGGCTATCGACCTCGTTCGCGAAAAGGCTGTTATCACAGAAGTTGAAGCTAAGGCTGACGCTGAATAATTTACGACACTACGACAATACCGCTGCCTCTACTTTAACGGGCGGCGGTTATTTCGATAATTGAGGTAAACTTTTCCGGGAAATATAGATGTTTTGCCTCTCCATAGATTGTGCACAGCTCTTTATGTCAAAAATAACATCATACGTCAAGTGGCGGAATATTCCCGACTATAACTTATTACAATATACGGAGGTATATATATGGCACTCGTTCCTTATGTAGTACAGCAGACTAACCGAGGCGAACGTTCTTATGACATTTTCTCCCGTCTTTTGAACGACAGAATCATCTTCCTCGCTGACGAAGTTAATGATACAACAGCTTCTCTCGTTGTAGCTCAGCTTCTCTATCTTGAAGCAGAAGATCCCGACCGCGATATCTGTCTCTACATCAACAGCCCCGGCGGCTCCGTTTCCGCAGGTATGGCGATCTACGACACAATGAATTTCATCAAGTGCGACGTATCCACAATCTGCATCGGTATGGCAGCTTCTATGGGTGCATTCCTTCTCTCGTCAGGTGCAAAGGGTAAGAGACTCGCTCTTCCCAACAGTGAGATTATGATCCACCAGCCTCTCGGCGGAACACAGGGTCAGGCTACAGACATCAAGATCCACGCAGAGCACATTCTCCGCACTCGTGAAAGACTCAACTCTATCCTTGCTCAGAATACAGGTAAGCCGATCGAGATCATTGCAGCAGACACAGAGCGCGACAACTTTATGACAGCTGCTCAGGCTTGCGAATACGGACTTATCGATAAGGTTATCGAGCACAGACCGTAATCAGTGTAAAATACACCGACCGAAATAGTATATTAAGCTGTTTCACATTCGTATTGGAGAAAAATATGGCTAACAATTCAAGAAATAACGGAAATATCAGAGTTGAGCGCTCTTGTTCATTCTGCGGACGCGGTGAAAATCAGGTAGAATTTCTGATTCCCTCCCCCACGGGTCTGTATATCTGCGACAAGTGCATTGATGCGTGCAACGATATAATTTTCGACTACACAAGTGATTCCGTCTCATCAGGTGCTTCTCTCGATGATGAAAAGCTGCCGACTCCTATGGAGATCAAGGAAACTCTTGACGAGTATATCATCGGTCAGGATAAAGCAAAGATCGCGCTTTCCGTTGCGGTTTACAATCACTATAAAAGACTCATTCACCGCGATGCCCAGCTTAAGCTGAAAAACCGCAGAAAAAAAGGAGACGAGAACGAATCAGAAGAAGATGTTGAGATCCAGAAGAGTAACGTTCTTCTGATCGGCCCAACAGGTGTCGGTAAGACCTTTCTCGCTCAGACTCTTGCAAAAACGCTCAAGGTACCCTTCGCAATCGCGGATGCAACCACACTCACAGAGGCTGGTTACGTCGGTGAGGACGTTGAAAACATCCTTCTCCGTCTAATTCAGGCAGCAGATTACGATATCGAGCTTGCTGAGAGAGGAATCATCTACATCGACGAGATCGACAAGATTTCCCGCAGAAGCGAAAACAGATCTATAACCAGAGATGTATCGGGTGAGGGCGTACAGCAGGCTCTCCTCAAGATCCTCGAAGGAACAACAGCGAATGTTCCACCTCAGGGCGGAAGAAAACATCCGAATCAGGAATTTATTCAGATAAACACCGAAAACATTCTTTTCATCTGCGGCGGTGCGTTTGACAATCTCGATCAGATCATTGAACAGAGAAAAGGACAGTCGCTCATCGGATTCGGCGGTGACATCAAGAAAAAGGACGAAAAGCTCAAAGCAGGTGTATTCAAGGACGTATCTGCACATGACATCGTAAAATACGGTATCATTCCCGAGCTTGTAGGACGTCTCCCCGTTATCGTAGGACTCGAAAACCTCGACTGCGATGCACTTGTAAGAATCCTCTCCGAGCCCAAGAATTCGCTCACAAAGCAGTATGCTAAGCTCTTCTCAATGGATGATATCGAGCTCGAATTCACGCCTGATGCACTTCGTGCGGTTGCAGAAAAGGCGATCAGCAGAAACACAGGTGCACGCGGACTCAGATCTATCATTGAGGAAACAATGACGGATATTATGTTCACGCTTCCCTCTCGCGATGACGTAGAAAAAGTAACGATCACGGCGGAATGTGTCAACGAAAACGCAGCTCCCCTGCTCACACTGAAATAAAACAGGATAAAAACAGCCGACGCAAATGAAACCAAGTCAAGACGCGTCGGCTGTTCTGTTTTCCGGTTCATTTTACGTAATTCAAGCAATTATTTTTTCTTAAATTTCAACAAAATTGTTGATTTTTTGATAAAATTAATGTATAATGATATTAACAATAACCGAAAGGAGATAACTCAATGAAAGAACTCATCAATGCATTTGATAATCTTCCGCTTATCGTAAAGATCATCCTCGCTATCCCCGCACTCGATATCGTTTGGGCAATCTACCGTATCGTTCGCGCTGTAGATGAAAAGGATACTGTTGCGATTATCATCGGAATCATTCTTCTCTTCGTTCCTTTCATGTGGCTCGTTGATATCCTCTGCATCGCAGTTAAGGGTAATATCTGGTGCTACCACTCCGCTAAATAAGTTTTTCATTTTTTCAAAAAAACTTCGAAATACCTATTGACAAAACGAAATCAAAGTGGTATAATATCAACCGTTGACAGAAAACTGTCAGCGGTTGAATGCTTATATGGCTATGCGGAAGTGGCGGAACTGGCAGACGCGCACGTTTGAGGGGCGTGTGGTTCACACCGTACGGGTTCAAGTCCCGTTTTCCGCATAAAAAGAGCGAAGCACAAGCTTCGTTCTTTTTTTATTCTTTCTACCCGTCCTTTTCCCGCCTCTGACAAAAAACAAATATATTTTCTCTGAAAAAACAAAAAAGCTATTGACAAACCCAACTCAAAGTGGTATAATATGAACGTTGACAGCACAAGTTGTCACATGCGGAAGTGGCGGAACTGGCAGACGCGCACGTTTGAGGGGCGTGTGGTTCACACCGTACGGGTTCAAGTCCCGTTTTCCGCATAACTAAAGAGCAGCCCGTGTGGGTTGTTCTTTTTTTATTTCATCCGGAGCAACTACCCTCTTTGGTACAGAAAAAATCCAAATTATTTCACTGAATAGGAGTCTGCAAGAAAATGATAGATCTTTCAAGTATTCAGAGCAACACAACTATCCATATCCCGTCAGGCGTGCATTACATCTCAGAGCCGATTATGGTCCACGGTGAGAACATTCGAATTATCGGCGGCGACAATACTGAGCTGCGCGGTACACTTCGTTTGAAGAGAGATGATTTTACAGAAGTTGAAGCGGGAGTCTACTCTGCCACCGTTCCGTGTGAAGTTGACGGATTGTACATTGACGACCGAAAGTACACAATGGCTCGTTACCCTAAAATGACAAATCCGAACGATATTTTCGGCGGATACGCAGAAGACTGCATATATCCCGAAAAAGTAAAAGAGTGGGCTGACCCCACAGGCGGATATATCCACGCAATGCACAGCTGTATGTGGGGCGGTTTTTCCTATCGAATCGAAGGAAAAAACGATGATAATACGCTGATCCTCAACGGCGGATGGCAGAATAACCGTCAGGATGGAATGCACCAATCATACCGCTTTGCCGAAAACATCCGCGAAGAGATGACTGAGCCGGGCGAGTGGGTATACAGCTCAACCGAGGGAAAGGTCTATGTCCGTCCATTCGACGGCGCCGATCTTGATACTGCAGAAATCGTTGTTCTGTCAGAATTCTTCATTCTGGATAACTGCAAAAATGTATCCATCGAGAATATATCGTTCTGCCGCAGCTCACGCACTTTTATGGAGACAAAAGAGCCTCTTCTCAGAAGTGACTGGACGATCTGCCGCAAGGGTGCTGTAACCGTAAGAGACAGCTCAGACTGCACGATAGATAAGTGTAATTTCCACGATATAGGATCAAACGGTATTTTTGTTGACGGAAATTCCTCGAGAATTGCAATTTCTCGTTCACACATCGCAGATCTGGGCGCATCAGGCGTTTGTTTTGTCGGTAGATCCTCATCAGTTCGAAGCCCGCTTTTCGAGTTCAAGGAAAGACAGGCGGCGGCTGATATGGACAAAACTCCCGGACCTAAATCTGACGATTATCCCAAGAACTGTATCGTTGAGGACTGTCTGATCGAGAGAGTAGGAACGACAGAAAAACAGGCGACAGGGGTTGAGATCTCTATGTCGTACAAAATAACCGTCAAAAACTGTACGATCTGCCACACATCACGCTCCGGAATCAATATTTCCGAGGGCACATTCGGCGGCCATCGAATCGAAGGATGCGACGTATTCGATACAGTTCGTGAAACGGGCGACCACGGCAGCTTAAATTCCTGGGGCAGAGACAGATTCTGGCATCTGACCGACACTCCCGACACCGAGTGCGGACAGTATGCGTCTCTTGATATGCTCGCACCGAATGAGATCACACGAAGCAGATTCCGCTGCGACAGAGGATGGGATATCGACTTAGATGACGGCTCATCTTACTACATTCTCACCGAAAATCTTTGCCTCAACGGCGGAATTAAGCTCCGTGAAGGCTTCCATAGAACAGTACGCAACAATATTATGGTTGACAATGCAGTACACTGCCACGTTTGGTATCCAGACAGCTATGACATCGTTGAGAACAATATCATCTTCCGCGCATATCCAGCACCGATTCTTATGCCTGAAAATTGGACAGGACTTGACAAAAATATCCTTCACACTCCGTCTCAGACAACTCCCGGCAAAGCAAAGATACTCAAAGAGATCACAGGACTTGACGAGAACTCGATCTGCCTCGACTGCGACTTTGTTGCCCCAGACAAGTCAGACTACAGACCGCAGAATCCCGCGCTTAAAGGATTTGAAAACTTCCCCAATGAGTTTGGCGTACGTTATGAGCCGCTGCGTGCGATAGCTGATACTCCCGTTTTACCAAAATCGAGAAAGTTCACGACAGCCGACGAAGAAATACGCATCCGCAGTATAAACGGCGTCACGGTGCGAAATATTGCAAACGACGGAGAAATGACTGTTTACGGAACAAGCGGTCACAACGGCGCTTTGGTTCTGGGAGTTGAAGGTGCTGCTCAAAAACGCGGTCTTGAAGCGGGAGACGTAATCGTAGAGTACAACAACTCTGTCATATCCGATGTAGATGACATCTCACATGATACAGATTGGTCAAGCGGTACGCTCCTCGTATTGCGTAATCAATGCCGTATGATACTTTAATTTCAGTTTTCGTAAAACATTATCGCAAACACATATTTCTCAGCTCGGACACAAAAACGTCCGGGCTGTTTTTCTTCCACGTTTGACAAAGGCATCTATATATGATATACTAAAATCAATAAAATGTAAGGATGTGTCACTATGAAGAATTATCTGTTCGATTTCGACGGAACACTTGTCGATTCTATGCCCACATACATATCAGCCCTTCTTCGTGTGCTTGACGAAAATAGGATTACTTACGGGCCGGAAACCGTCAAGATAATCACACCTCTCGGTCTTTCAAAAACTGCCGAATACTACATTGGGCTCGGACTCGACATGCAGAAAAATGAAATAGTATCAACGATGAAAAAATACTTGTATGATGATTATTTCTATACTATTCCTGCAAAAGCAAATGTGATATCTGTGCTGAGATCCTTGAAGGAACAAGGAGCCGGTCTTCATGTGCTTACCGCAAGTCCGCACATCACGCTGGACGCTTGTCTCAAGCGAATCGGGATATACGACATATTCGACAACGTCTGGTCGTGTGAGGACTTCGGAACGACAAAAGCAGATCCCGAGATCTACAAAAAAGCAGCAGAAAAGATCGGTGACAGAATCGAAAACATACTTTTCCTCGACGACAACATTGAGGCTGACAAAACAGCAAAGCTCGCGGGAATGAAGGTTTGCGGCGTTTTTGACGAATCATCACGTCACTATACCGAACATATAAAAGAAGAGACGGACTATTACATTTATGATTTCTCCGAGCTTCTTTCAATTGATTTTTAGGATAAATGAACCACTTTCAAACCGGTTTTGAGGCGTCTGAAAGAAAAAACACAACAAATTCAAAGAAGTACGGCTGAAGGATGTTCGACCTGAGGGTTGGATAAAGGAATCTCTAATCTGCGAAGGGGACGGAATGCCCGGACACCTTCACGAGATCGGCTATCCGTTTGACCGTTTTCCCGAAGTACATCAGCGATATGGTCAACAATTTTGATTTTCTTGGTGAATAAGCAAACAAAAACCATTCCTATAAGGAGACTTGCAAATGATTAAGCATTCAAAAATCGATGATCTTGAGAAAAATCACAAATCGGAGCACGAAGATTACGAATATTTCAAGCGAGATTTCCTTCCGCGCGGTCTTGCTAAAGGTTGCGTCGTAAGCATTTATGAAATTCCTCCGAAAAAATCCGCATATCCATACCACTATCACCATAAAAATGAAGAAGTGTTTTATGTAATCAGCGGAAAAGGGATCCTCAGAACTCCCGAAGGAGAAAGAGAGGTAGTCAGCGGTGATCTTCTCTTCTTCCCCGCAGACGCGAGCGGAGCTCACAAGCTGACAAACTCGTCTGACGATGAAATGCTCGTTTATCTTGATTTTGATACAGCACACGATATTGATGTAACTATGTATCCCGATTCCGACAAGATAGCCGTCTGGGGTAAAGGAATCAACAAGTTATTCCGCACAGGGAACCATGTAAATTACTACGATGGTGAATAAGCAAACAAAATACCGCACACATAACCCGACACAGTTGTGTGTGCTTTTTTTACGCAAATTTATGCGATAGAATACAGAATTTCTTGACTTATCACATCTTTTCGTGTATAATAAAATAGTATATTTATGTAATCTAACGAGGGAGATCATGCAGGTTTTTCCGAAAAAAAAGATAACCGTATCAGACATTATTCTCCTCATTGTTATGGCCGCATCAGCTGTGATCCTGTTTATTTTCAGCCTCAGCGGAAATGCGGGGGACAGCTTTACAGTATCGACTCCACAGGGAGAGATCTCATACCCTCTCGGAATCAACAAAACCTATGAGATCGAGTCGCGCGGTATCATTCTTTTAGTCACGGTGTTTGACGGACGGGTAGCTGTTACAGAATCAAGCTGTCCCGATCACACCTGCGAGCACTCGGGAGAAATATCACGGGACTCTGAGGTTATAGTGTGTGTTCCTGCGGGAGTGGTTATAAAAATCATATCGGAGAACTCGGGGCAGGTGCAGGATGAAGACTTTGTCATCGGATAAAAAAGTTCGCCTTATCGCCGAATGTGCGGTTTTCGTCGGATGTGCAATGATGCTCTCGTTTGTTGAAGCTATCATTCCCATCGCAGTAATGCCGATACCGGGGTTCAAGATAGGACTTGCAAATATTGCAATAACAGCCGCCGCATACCGTTTATCAATAAAAAGTGCAGCCGCAGTTTCTTTCTGCAGGATCATTCTGACTTTTTTTCTGTTTGGAAATCCTACCTCGCTGCTATTCTCACTCTTCGGCGCATCACTATCTCTCGTATCACTTCAGATCACCAAAAAACATTTTTTTGCGTCCCGTTTCAGTTTTATCGGAATTTCCGTGATCTGTGCGCTATCACATAATGTCGGACAGCTCACAGCAGCACTGGTCCTGATCGGCAAAGCCTCTCTCGGATATGCCCTTCCACTTGTCATAGCATCTATGATATACGGAACGCTCAGCGGTATTATCCTAAATATTCTCCCCGAAAAAATATACATCAACAATAAACGAACAGAAGGTGCAATATGAAAAATTATATTCCAAGACGGTTTTTCTCCGCAGCACTTGCAGTAATTCTTCTCATGTCTTCCGTGATCTCCCTCAGTGGATGTGGAAAGAAAAATGAAGAATACCGCGATTTCAACTTCTTTGCAATGGACACATATATCACATTACGTCTCGCAGTTAAGGGTTCTGACGGATCTGTTCTGTCAGATGATTACCTTTCCTCAGTTGCAAACGAATGTGCTGATATTCTCTCCGACATCGAAGGAACGCTTTCGGCTCACAGCGAAAAAAGTGATGTATATGCACTCAACTCAGGAGTCGACGTAATGATCACAGCTGACGACACGCTCGTCTCTCTTCTTGAGACTGCTGACAAAATTAGAGAGCTCACCGGCGGAGCGTATGACTACACACTCGGTGCGGTAACAGAGCTTTGGGATCCAAAGACCGCTGTTGTTCCCTCAAAGGCTGACGTTCTCGCTGCTCTTGAGCATACAGGAAGCGACAAGCTGATGATAATCAACCGCACGATCCGCAAGCTTGATTCCAAAACAAAAATTGATTTCGGCGGGATCGGAAAAGGTATTGCCGCGCAGTCTCTTCTCGAATATCTCAGCACTACCGACGTTGAATACGGTCTCGTATCCCTCGGCGGTAATATCGGAGTATTCGGTGAGAAGCCCGAATACGGAAATTACAAAATTGGTATCCGCGATCCCGACAACGCAGGTGGTGTGATCGGGTATATGTATCTGAACTCAGGATTTATCTCTGTTTCGGGAGACTATGAGAGATATTTCGAGGTTGACGGTGTGAGATATCATCACATAATCGATCCTGTGACAGGTTATCCCGCCGACAGCGGAGTGAGATCTGTAGCAGTGCACGCACTGAACGGAGCTTCCGCAGACGCACTCTCAACAGCACTGTTCGTGCTCGGTGTTGAAAAATCACTCGAGCTTTACGAGGAAGGTAACCTCAAATTCGAAGCGGTATTTGTCACCGATGAAGGGGAGATAATTACAACTCCCGGAATCACCGAAGAAATGTTTGAGCCTGTCGGCAAGAATGACTGATATTAATTCAAAATCAAGGAAAACAAACACATATGTCTGAAAAATATATAGAAGCAAAAACAGTTGATGCAGATGTCGCTCCGTACCTCGACATTGCTGATTCTGTTGCGAAAATCCACAAAAAAAATGGGCGTGCTGACACAAAAAAGCCAAAATACTTTGTCCAGACCTTCGGTTGTCAGCAGAACGAAGCTGACAGTGAGCGTCTTGCCGGACTGTGTACCGCAATGGGCTACGAAAAGGTCACCACTCCGGATGAAGCGGACCTCATTCTTGTCAACACCTGCGCGGTACGTGAACACGCCGAAAAGAAAGCTCTCTCGATAATCGGTCAGTACAAGCACATCAAGGACAGAAATCCGTCACTCATAATCGGTGTCGGCGGATGTATGGTTACACAGGAAGCAAGGGCGAACAAGCTCAAAATGAGTTATCCCTACGTATCATTCACCTTTGATACGGGCGCTATCCACACACTCCCCTCTCTCGTGCACAATGCTCTCACAGGAGGCGCGAGAAAATTCATACTCAGCGACGAATGGAAGATAAACGAAGGCCTTCCTCTCACACGAGAATCAAATCATATGGCGTGGCTCTCGATAATGTACGGATGCAATAATTTCTGTTCGTACTGCATCGTCCCGTATGTACGCGGACGCGAGAGGAGCCGACGTGCTGAAGATATCATCGAAGAAGCAAAGCAGCTGATCGCCGGCGGAGCAAAGGATATCACCCTTCTCGGTCAGAACGTAAACTCGTACAGCGGCGGCGACGGATGTGACATCGCAGAGCTGATGCACAAGATCTGTGCCATTGACGGTGACTTCAGGCTCAGATTTATGACGAGTCATCCTAAGGATGCCTCAGACCGCCTGATCGAAGCGATGGCGACCGAAGAAAAAGTTGTAAAGCATTTCCATCTGCCCATCCAGTCGGGATCTGACAGAATACTCAAGGAAATGAACCGCAAGTACGATACTGCCCGTTATCTCGAAAAGATTGCGAAGCTCAAGGAAGCTGTACCTGACGTGTCAATCACATCTGATATAATCGTCGGATTCCCCGGCGAGACAGAGGAAGATTTTCTCGGCACTCTCGACATTCTCGAAAAAGTACGTTACGACATGATCTTCTCGTTCATCTATTCGCCGCGAAATGGAACTCCCGCCGCAAGAATGGAAAACCAGGTTCCTCACGAGGTATCTACTGAAAGATTTGAGAGAATGCTTGCGCTGCAGAACAAAATCTCCGACGAGAGAAACCGCAGATTCGAAGGACGCACTCTCCGCGTTCTCGCAGAAGGCGTGAGCAAGAACGATCCCTCAATGCTGACGTGCAGAGGAGACTGTGTACGTCCTATCCACGTTAAAGCTGATCCTTCTCTGATCGGAAGCTTTGTAGATGTCAAGGTAAGGAAAGTTGAAACCTTCTGTCTCGAGGGAGAAATCCTTGGATAAGCTGGCTCACGTCAGACCATAATATATTCGTCAAAAAAAATTTATATAAAACCGAAAGGAAACACAAAAGTGGAAGAAATTCTCACCCAGGAAATGAAAGACGTCGTTGCTCAGCTCGGCGCACTTGTTAAAGCGGATAAAAGATGCCGCGCTATCGAAGAATCTATCGCTGAATACGAAAGAAGCGAAGAGCTCAATTCTCTTATCGCTGAATACAATGCTCAGCAAAACCTTCTCGCTGATGCTTACGGCAAGACAGGCGACGGTGCTATCGCTGATGATATACGAGAAACAGTACAGGCTCGAATTGAAGAGCTTTACGACCAGATCACCGCTCATCCCGTTTATGTAAACTACGTAAGTGCTAAGGAAGCTTTTGACGCGCTCACAAACGAGATCTACGGCGAGCTTCAGTTTGTAATCACAGGACAGCGTCCCTGCTCTCACAACTGCGCATCCTGCCACAGCGACTGCGGTCACGAACACTAAAAATACCATTTGCCAAAGCCCACGGATATGCCCTGACGCGTAAAGTGGGCTTTCGGTGAATCTTAAAGATAATATTTATTTTCGGAAATCCCCTAAAAATCATATTTATTCTAATATTTTTCACTGACGTGAGGTGATAAAAATGACCCCGATGATGCAGCAATATTTTGAAATCAAAGATAAATACCCTGACTTTATACTGTTTTACAGACTCGGGGACTTTTACGAGATGTTCTTCGATGACGCTCAGCTTGCGTCCTCAGAACTTGATCTCACTCTCACAGGCCGCGACTGCGGCGAGGAAGAACGTGCTCCGATGTGCGGAGTACCGTATCATTCCGCAGAAACATACATAGGAAAGCTTATCGAAAAAGGATACAAGGTTGCAATCTGCGAACAGGTTGAAGATCCCAAAACAACCAAAAATCTCGTCAAGCGTGAAGTTGTAAGGATCATTACCCCAGGTACCCTTATCGAAACGGATCTGTTGAACGAAAAGTCAAACAACTATCTTGCCGCGATCTATTATGACGGAACATCTATCGGAATGTGCTTTGCGGATATTTCCACAGCATATTTTGCGGCTACATCGTTCAAGGATCGACTCTCAGAGGACGATATTATCAACGAGCTCTCGACGTATTCTCCGAGTGAGATCATCATGAGCACATCCTCCCGTTCTCTGCCCAAGGTTGCAAATTACATCAAGCTTCGCTCTCATTCTCTTCTCACAGAAGCTGCCGCTGATTTTTTCGATGCGGACCGTGCTATCGAGAGAACAGAGAATCATTTCGGCATAGACGAGATCGCCGGAAAGCCTCGTTCTGCAGTAATAGCAGCAGGTGCCGCGCTCAAATACATTGCCGATACGCAGAAGTCTGATATTTCATACATCAAAAAAATATCGTTTTACGATTCATCCGCATTTCTCGAAATGGACGTGTCAACAAGACGTAACCTCGAGCTTTGCGAAACAATGCTCACCAAAGAGAAAAAAGGCTCTCTCCTTTGGGTGCTTGACAAAACAAGCTCGTCAATGGGAGCACGTCTTCTCAAGCAGTGGATCGAGCATCCCCTGACAAACGCGTCTGAGATTTTGAACCGTCAGCACGCGGTAGGGGAATTGTGCGACAACTTTATTCTTCGAGAGGAGCTCAGAGAAATTCTCTCATCCGTTCTTGACCTCGAACGACTTGTCACAAAGGTCTCCTACGGAACGGCAGGTGGGCGAGATCTCAGAGCAATCGCTCAGACCATCAAGATCATTCCCGACGTAAAACGTCTTCTCTCCGACATAAAAAGCGGTGCACTCGCTGATATTTTCTCTCAGCTCGACGAGCTCAGAGATGTGTACGAGCTGATCGACGACTCGATCGAAGAAAATCCGCCGTTTATGATCCGCGAGGGAGGTATTATCAAATCCGGCTATAACGAGGATGTTGACAATCTTCGCTACATAATGTCGAACGGTAAAGAATGGATCAAGACCGCCGAAGCTAACGAGAGAGAAAAAACAGGGATAAAAAATCTCAAGATCGGTTACAACAGAGTGTTCGGTTACTATATCGAAGCTCCTCGTTCTCAGGCCGAGCTTGTTCCCGATACTTATGTCAGAAAGCAGACTCTCTCCGACAAAGAAAGATACATTACCGATGAGCTGAAGGATATGGAAGCTACGATTCTCGGAGCTGACGACAAGCTGAAGGCTCTCGAGTACGATATGTTTGTTGCAATCAGAGACGCTGTCGAATGTGAATCTGTGCGAATCAGACGCTCAGCACAGGCACTTGCGATCCTCGACGTATTCATCTCCCTCGCGGAATCGGCATCGCAGAACTCTTACGTCTGTCCCGAGGTTGACTGCAGTGACATCATTGATATCAAAAACGGACGTCACCCCGTTGTAGAAAAGTTTGCACCGGACTCATATTTCGTTCCGAATGACGCTTATCTTGACACCAAGGACAACTGCCTTATGCTGATCACAGGTCCGAATATGGCAGGTAAATCGACATATATGCGCCAGACCGCGCTCATCATTCTCATGGCGCAGATCGGATCGTTTGTCCCCGCAACATCCGCGAGAATCGGTATTGTGGACAAGCTCTTTACCCGTGTCGGCGCATCTGATGACTTGGCATCAGGTCAATCAACATTTATGCTTGAGATGAAAGAGGTAGCGTACATCCTCTCAAATGCCACAAGCCGAAGTTTTATCGTTTACGACGAGATCGGCCGCGGAACGTCTACATATGACGGAATGAGCATAGCACGTGCTGTCGCTGAATACACTGTCGGCAAAAAGATCGGTGCAAAAACAATGTTTGCTACGCATTATCACGAGCTGACTTCACTTGAAGGTGAGATCGACGGAATTGTAAACTACAACATCGCCGCCAAAAAGAGAGGCGAGGATGTAACCTTCCTCAGAAAGATCGTGCGTGGGCCTGCTGACGACAGCTATGGTATCGAGGTCGCACGTCTTGCAGGAGTTCCGGGCGAGATCACACGCCGCGCAAAAGATATTCTTGCGACGCTCGAAGGAAAGCAGCCGAAGAAAAAAGCAAAAATCGCGCATAATTCGGAGCCTGACGATATGCCGATGACTCTCAGCTTTGCTGACTTTGCGGCAGACGAAATAAAAGAAGCTCTGAAAAAGACTGACATCAATACACTAACCCCCATTGAAGCCCTGAATTTAATCTACGAATGGAAAAAATTATTATAAAAATAAACTGATATGGGAAAAATTAATCTGTTAAGCTTTGAGGTTGCCAATCTCATAGCGGCAGGCGAAGTCGTTGACCGTCCTGCCTCTGCTGTGAAAGAGCTCCTCGAAAATGCAATCGACTCCGGTGCTGACAAGATAACTATTGAAGTCCAGCGCGGCGGGGTATCGTTTATCAGAGTAGCCGACAACGGATGCGGTATCGAAAAGGACGATCTTGAGGCGGCTATAAAACGTCACTCAACGAGTAAAATAAAAAATGTTGAGGATCTTGACTCTATTTTCACCCTCGGCTTCCGCGGTGAAGCTCTTGCGGCTATCGCATCGGTATCAAAGCTGAGGATCTTCTCCAAAGTAAAAGGTCAGCCTCTCGGGGCTGTACTCACGGCAAACGGCGGTAAAGTAGAATCTGTCATCGACGTAGGATGCCAGGACGGCACAACTGTAATCGTCGAGGATCTTTTCTACAATGTTCCCGCACGCCGTAAATTCCTCAAAAAAGATTCGACAGAATCGACGGCGATAGGTGCTGTTGTTGAAAAGATCGCGCTCTCGCGTTCTGATATTTCTTTCAAATACATAAGTGACGGTGAGATCAAGTTTATGACATCGGGAAACTGTGATCTCTCGGAGACGATATGGGCACTCTTCGGCAAAGAAACCGCAAAGCGTTCGCTCAAGGTTGACCGAGAAGAAAACGGGATCCGCATCACAGGATTTGTCTCAGAGCCCGATCTCTACCGCTCCAACAGAAATATGGAGAATTTCTTCATCAACGGAAGATATATCAAGTCAAAAACCGCCTCGGCGGCTCTTGAACAGGCATATTCTTCAAAAATTCCTGCTGAAAAGTTCCCGTTCTGTGTTCTCAACATTGAACTTCCGCCGCAAGCCGTTGATGTAAACGTACATCCCGCGAAGCTTGAGGTGAAATTCGCCAACGAAAAATTGATCTACGATGCAGTTTATTACGCCACACTCTCTGCTCTTGAAGCTGAAGCAAAGCGTCCCGAGCTGCAGTTCCCTCAGGCAGCAAAGAAGTCCCCGTCTTCCAAACCATCCGGAATGACTGCATCTCAGCTGTACGGCGCATTCAAGCCGCTTGACGAGAGAACAAAAAAAGCAGATCAGATACGTCTGTCTGACATTGTTCCCGAGATCAAAACAATAAACGATTCGACCAGATCTTCCCCGAAGCTGAAATTTGAGGCTGCGTCGACTGAAGGAAAAACCGAAGCTGAGCTTGCAGAGGCTAACCGACGTGCAGCTGAAAACATCAGACGTGCATCCGAATATGTTCCGTCTTATGTTACAGTTTCCGATCTTGAGGCAGAAGAGGCTGAAAAAGCAAGATCAGCAGAGCGCGATGCTCTTATTGCAGCTGAAGAAGCTCGGCTTGAGGCAGAACGTGCAGCTATCTCAATGGCAGAAAATGAAATTCCGAATGTGAGAGACTCTTATGCTCCTGTGGCATCTCTACCCTCGGAATCAGCGGAACAAACTCACGAAAACACGCCTGAGCCGCAGATCAGTATTAACGAAACAGAAGACAAGGAAGAAGAAATATACAGCGGTGAGATCGACCCGTCGGAAATTCCGGAATATTTGATCATCGGTGAAGCATTCAACTGCTATGTTCTCGTTCAGATCGACGAGAGACTTCTTATGATCGACAAGCACGCGGCACACGAGCGTATCATTTTTGACGAACTTTCTCGCAAGATGCGCGCAAATCTCAAAAACAGAGGAGATAAAATAGGCGGTCAGCTTCTCTTCTCACCGATCGAGATCGACGTGCTTGCAACAGAAGCAGAAGCGATATCCGATTACGAGGACAAGATCAAGGCTCTCGGCTTCGATTACACGATCGAAAAGAAAACGATCTCAACGTACACAGCAAGTATCGTCCAGATACCCGAGCAGCTTGAACGTGATGCATCTATCGATCTGTTTACAACTTTGATCTCAAAGCTGTCAGAGGTCGGCGCAAGTGTTGAGTCTGCTGCTGAAGGATTCTTTGAAACAAGGCTTTGGCAGGCGTCCTGCAAGGCTGCAATCAAAGGCGGCAGAATATACGATCGCGCGCACATCAAATGGATCTGTGACAGGCTGCTGAAAAAGCCCGGTGAGGACAATCAGGTGATCCGTACCTGTCCGCACGGCAGACCTGTGGCATTTGAAATCAAAAAATCTGCGATTGACCGTCAATTCGCAAGATTAACTTAAAAATTAAGTATGCATGAATTGATCGTCAATTTGCAAAAACAAGCAATTCCACCCTAATTCAAGGAGAACAATAAATGTTTACAATACTCGCAAAAGATGAACACAGCCGCGCAAGACGCGGTCGTCTCGTCACACCTCACGGTGTAATAGAAACTCCCGTATTTATGAACGTAGCTACCTGTGCCGCTATCAAGGGCGGTGTATCCGCTTACGACCTCAAGGACGTAAACTGTCAGGTAATGCTTTCTAACACATATCACCTTCACATCCGCCCCGGCGACAGACTTGTACACGATCAGGGTGGACTTCAGAAGTTCACAGGCTGGGATCGTCCCACTCTCACAGACAGCGGCGGATTCCAGGTATTCTCCCTTGCAAGCTTAAGAAAGATCAAGGAAGAAGGCGTTTATTTTGCTTCTCACATTGACGGCAAACGTATCTTCATGGGACCTGAGGAAAGTATGCGTATTCAGTCAAATCTCGGCTCTACGATCGCTATGGCGTTTGATGAATGCATTGAGAATCCCGCCGAATACAATTACACAAGAAATTCCTGTGACCGTACTACCCGTTGGCTCAGAAGATGCAAGGAAGAGCTCTACCGTCTCTCTCAGCTTGAAGAAACGATAAATCCCGGTCAGCTTCTCTTCGGTATCAACCAGGGAAGCACTTATGCTGATCTCAGAATTCGTCATATGGAGCAGATCCGCGAGCTTGACACCGACGGTTATGCGATCGGCGGTCTTGCTGTCGGTGAAGAAACCGAAGAAATGTACCGCATTATCGAGGCTGTTGAGCCGTATATGCCAACTGAGAAGCCGAGATACCTTATGGGTGTCGGAACTCCTCAGAACATCGTAGAGGCAGTTCACAGAGGCGTTGACTTCTTCGACTGCGTAATGCCTTCCCGTAACGCACGTCACGGCAACCTCTTCACATGGCACGGTAAGATGAATCTCCTCAACGAAAAATATATGAACGACCCGCGTCCGATCGACGAGAACTGCGGCTGTCCTGCGTGCCGTAATCATTCGCGCGCATATATCCGCCATCTCATCAAGGCAAAAGAAGCGCTCGGAATGCGTCTCGCAGTTCTGCACAACCTCTATTTCTACAATGATCTTATGCAGAAGATCCGCGATGCACTCGACGGCGGCTATTACGAAAGCTTCTATCAGAAATACCGCATAGTTCTCGGCGAGAGACGTCCCGACTGATCAATCAATCTACAGTATTGATGGGAGGTTCACAAATGATAAGAAAAACCATCGGCTTCATTCCGGCAGCATTTGTTATTTTTCTCATTTTTGCTCTTGCCGCACTAGATACACAAATCAGCTCACCATACATAGTCCACGTGATAGTGAATACCCCGTGGTATGCGTGGCTGTGGGTGCTTATATCTATCACCAGCGGTATTCTGTTGTGTATCAAAAAAGCTCTGCCATGCGGTCTTATCGTTGGCGTTATCCCTTGGATAATTATTCTTATCCAAATGCTTATCGACCACACAAACAGCCTGTTGAATCTTCCCGTCGGATTCATCACCGCATATATCGTCTATGCAATATCGTATTTCGTCTATCACAGAGAACTGAATAAAAAATCATGATCTATATTGATACAAAATCATCCGATATTTACTATAATCTTGCAGCAGAATACTACTTTGCAGCCGAGAAAAAAATTGACGGTGCAGAAAACAGTGACATTTTTATGCTCTGGAAAACCACTCCGACAATAATAATCGGTCGTTTTCAGAACCTTTTTGAAGAAGTCAATCTTCCGCACGTCAGAGAAAAAGGAATTACCCTTGCGCGCAGGTTGTCAGGCGGCGGTACTATCTACTCGGATGAAAAAAATTTGATGTTTACTTTTATCTCTCCAGAGACAAAACAGGAGATAAATTTTGAAAAATTTGTCCGTCCGATAATTGACTCTCTCTCTCTTCTCGGGGTAAAAGCTGAGCTCAGCGGAAGAAATGATATTATGATCGACGGCAGAAAGATCAGCGGAAACGCGCAATACCGTGCAGGCGGAGCTGTGGTGCACCACGGTACTCTTCTGCTTGATTCCGATCTCGAAGAAATCGTGCGATCAACGACCCCAAAAGATTATAAGATAACATCCAAGGCGATCAAATCGGTAAGAGAGCGTGTCACAAATCTCAGCGAGCATCTGCAATTCCCGATGACGCCGGATGAGCTGAAAGAGCACATTGCAAAAACGATCTGCTCGGACAGTTACGAGATAAGCCGTGACGACGACATCAGAATAAGGCAGATATCAAATGAAAAATTCGATGACGAAAAGATAGTCTTCGCCGCATCCCCAAAATTTGAGATCGAAAAAACCATTCACACCTCAGGCGGTGAATTTGATTTCACTTTTACGGTCCGCGGCGGTAAAATCGAATCGGCTTCGGTTTCGGGAGATTTTTTCGCAAATCTCTCGCCTGATGATATAGTAAATGTTCTGGTGGGATGCGAATACACCCCCTCAGCCGTTGAAGCGGCGTTTGACTCTATATCCTCAAACCTTTTCAGAACTACACCGCACGATCTTGCAATCGGTTTATTTGAATAAAATTCTCTACATTCATAATCAAAGGAACACAAAAATGGCAGAATATATTGACAAAGAAAGACTTATTTCATACCGCAACGAGATCGACGAAGTCGACAACCAGCTCGTTGAGCTTCTTGGAAAGCGTATGGAAATTGCTGCGAAGATCGCAGGATACAAAAAAGACAGCGGAATGCCTGTTTTCGACGCAGCACGCGAAAGAGACAAGCTGAACAAGGTGTCCTCCCTTGCCGCAGAAGAAATGTCAGGATACACCCGTCAGATGTATTCTCTCCTCTTTGAACTCTCAAGAGATTATCAGAACAAGCTGCTCGGACAGAAGTCAGATCTTTATGACAGGATCACCTCTGCAATTGAATCCACTCCGAGTCTGTTCCCCGAAAAAGCGCACGTTGCCTGCCAGGGTACCGAGGGCGCCAACTCTATGACTGCAGCCGAAAAGCTTTTCAAGTCCCCCGATATCGAATACGTCAAGACGTTCGAGGACGTCATCAGAGCCGTTGAGAACGGTTATGTGAAGTACGGCGTTCTCCCGATCGAAAACAGCACTGCGGGCAGTGTGACAGCCGTATATAAGCTCCTCGAGAAGTACAATGTATATGTTGTGCGCTCAGTACGCTGTAAGATCGAGCATTCACTCCTTGCTAACCCGGGCACAAAGCTCGAGGATATCAAAGAGATCATCTCGCATGAGCAGGCGATCAATCAGTGCAGCAAATTCATTGAAAAACTACCCGGAGTAAAGGTTACATACGCCGCGAACACAGCTGTTGCAGCACGCCTCGTACACGAATCGGGAAGACACGACATTGCCGCAATTTCTTCACGTTCCTGTGCAGGTCTCTACAATCTCGAGAGTCTCGCGCGCAATATCCAGAACTCAGACAACAATTACACCCGTTTCCTTTGCGTTTCCAAGAACATTGAGATCTATCCCGGAGCTGATAAAACATCTCTTATGCTTGTTACGAGCAACTCTCCCGGAGCGCTCTACAAGGTACTCTCCCGCTTCTTTGCACTCGGAATAAACCTAACCGAGCTTATATCACGCCCGATCGAAGGAAGTGATTTCGAATTCCGCTTCTTTATGGATTTTGATACCTCGGTCTATTCCGAATCATTTGCATCACTTATGCAGTCACTCTCTGACAGCTGTGAAGAATTCAAATATCTCGGAAGCTATCGTGAAATGATATGAGTATAAAATGAAATAAACAAAAATGCCGTATGACATCCCGAAATATCAGGAAGCATACGGCTTTTGATTTTTGTTCAGAAAAATCAAAAAACGCCACATCGGCGTTCTGCAAAATTTTAAAAACAAAAAAAGCGGATTACGGGGCTCGAACCCGCCACCTCAACCTTGGCAAGGTTGCGCTCTACCAAATGAGCTAAATCCGCATACGGCTTTCACCGTTCTTTTGTTTTTGTGGCATGATGACGATTACTCAAAACCCAGACTATCATACCAGGTCCAAGTTTAACCTTGGAGATTACGAAGTAATCTCGTGGCATGATGACGATTATTCAAAAATCAGACTATCATACCCATCATGCCTCCGGTCGGAATCGAACCAACGACACGGGAATTTTCAATCCCCTGCTCTACCAACTGAGCTACAGAGGCATTTTTCTGATCTTTTTCAAAATCAAAAAACGACCCGAAGGGGACTCGAACCCCTGACCTCTAGCGTGACAGGCTAGCGTTCTAACCAACTGAACTACCGGGCCATTGAGCCAAGTCTAAGCTTGACTCTATGGAAACAATAGGGCTCGAACCTATGACCCTCTGCTTGTAAGGCAGATGCTCTCCCAGCTGAGCTATGCTTCCATTGGAAATTATCTTCGGGGGGTATCCCGTCGACGTTTAATATTATAACACATACTTGTTTTTTTGTCAACCTTTTTTATCAAAATTATTTCATTATTTTTCAGAAAAAAATCATTGTTTCCAAATGTATTTGATGATATAATTAACACATATTATAAAATCAACAAAAATCACCCCGGAGACGAAAATGAAACGTGTTAATAAGATCGACATACATGCCCACACTGTGCTGAGCCACGATATTTGCTCCCCTGTATTCCTCCAAAGATTAAATGTACTCACGACAGATGAGCTTCTGAAAATGTACGACGAGCTCGACATAGAATTTGGAGTAAACCTTCCCCTGTGCTCACACGAATTCGATGAATCTCCGCTCAACAACGAAAACTGCTGCGACGTGTCGATCAAATCGCCCGATAAGTTCGCTTGGTTCTGTTATGTCGATCCGCGAACATATGAAAAAGAGTATCAAGGCAAAGATCTATCAGACATTCTCTCACACCACAAATCAATGGGTGCAAAAGGAGTTGGCGAGTTCACGCCGAATATGTATTTTGACGATCCGCTCCTCGACAAATATTTCTCACATTGCGAAGAGGTCGGTATGCCTGTGCTTCTTCACTTTACGTCCGTGATTTGTGACGGGTACGGCGTTGTGGATGATCTAAACCTTCCACGTCTCGAGAAAATGCTGAAAAAACACAAGGATCTCATTTTTATCGGACATTCTCAGCCGTTCTGGGCAGAGATAGGCGACGACGTCACAGATGAGAACAGAGGAGAGTATCTCAAAGGAAAAGTCCGCGAGGGACGCGTAGCGAAGCTTATGAGAGAATATGGCAATCTGTACTGCGATATTTCTGCGGGAAGCGGAAGAAGTGCGATCCGTCGTGATCCTGAGTATACAGCGAGATTCTTCGAGGAATTTTCAGACAGAATAATGTACGGATGCGACATATGCAATCGTACGTCAAGATTTATGTTTGAGGTTCGGGATTTTTTAAATGAAATGACCGACAGTGGAATGATTTCGGAAGAAAATTACGCAAAGATAGCGAGAGAAAATGCTATCAGAACACTTAAACTCGATATTTGATAATTTGACGGGATATATACGATGCGAAAAGCGTTTATGTGCAGCTTGATTCATAAAGGAATAATCGGTGGAGGGCTTTATCTTGATTCAGAGGCAGTTATGTATGTTTGTCAAAAACTCACGGTTGACAAAAAGTACAAAAAACTAATACTGCCTTTGAGTGAAATCAAAGAAATCTCGTGGAAATGGATTCTGTTTCCGGTAGCAACATTCCATATGACAAACGGTGAGGCGTATAAGTTTATTATTTTCAATCAGAAGCGTTTTGAAAAGTGGTATCAAGTATTGGCTGAGAACAAACAATAAATAATTGTAATTTATTACAACAATAAAAGGCAGAAAATGTTTTCTGCCTTTTTATTTTATAATGTGATTTTTACTTATTAAGTTTATCGAGGTCGATGGTGTGTTCCTTGCAGTTAAAGAAAACCGTGACATTATTGTCCTCTTTTTTAATCACAGGCAGTTCACCGTTTGATGTGATCGGGAAAAGAATGGTGACAAAACGGTAATTCTTCGCGTTCTTTACTTCCCTGGAGACTGTTATCGCCTCATGAAGCCTTGTATCATTACGTCCGTTAAACCATCCTTGGAACTGTGGCTCGGTAACTGCAGATACTGTTTTCAGCTCCACATCTGCACTGTCGTCATCAAGCGGTATAATAGCCACATCGTACTTTCTTCCGTAATCTGAAATAACGCCGTTTTGGAAGTCGGACAGCAAATTCACTTTCGTTGTATCAAGGTGGAAAAGTATCTCGTAATCATGAGCTTTACCGTCAGACGAGCTTATTGTGTCTGCAACGCAGAAAAAATCGGGTTTGCAGAATCTGATCTCCCTTTTCCATACCGCAGGTCTGCTAAACTCTTCACCGTATGTCTCATCATATACTGCGGAGGCGTAGTCAAACTCCGAATTTGTGATCCAGTCTGCATCAATAGGCTCGTCGGATTGAAGTGGAACTTCTCTACGCTGTGCAATTCCGTCAACGAGAAGTATATTGTGACTGTATCCCGACTTTGAGTATACCCGCGCAGGAGATATTTCGTATTCTCCGCCTCCATCATCATATATAAGCTCCTCGCCACCCTTGTAGAGATTAATATTGAGCTTATCTTGATGGATATGAGCCATTCCAAGCGGTCCTACGTCAAAGCATATATATGCAGCGTCAGGTCCCCAATCAGAACGCATAACAGCAAATCCGGCGTACTCAAGAAAAACAGATGCAGTCTCACACATAGGCGGATTTCCTTCAAGACGCTTAGTATTCACAAAAGAATATTCAGGTCGTTTTCCAAGCAATTTTTCTGCTCGTCCCGTAAACAAAGTTGTTTTTGTTGTAGATGTTTCATTTGTTCTCGGCTGGGTGAAAGCAGGAGTGGAAAGCATGATAGCAGTATCGACTGTCTTTCGCATTAGCTCAACGAATTGACCAGAAATATCACTTTCAAATCCGTAATTAACAGCAATTTCATAAAAGTTACACGCGCAGTCAAAAACGACTCTCTGATAGTCGGGAGTAAGTTCATTGTGCATTCCGTCAGGGAGAGTTTGCTGTTTTAGCGCCTTCAGGAGATACTCTGCGGCAAGTCTGCGATTAGATTCCGCATAAATCATTTCGTTGAAAATAACAGAGAATGTAAAAACGCCGTTCATTTCCATCATCAGCCAATTACCTTTTGTCGGATGAGAGATAAGATGTTTTGACTGATGGTACATTGATGCAACCATCAATAGAAGAGTGACATCGTGCACAGAATTCGATTTTTTGAATGCGTCAAATGCTACACTCCAATAATTTGAAAGGCGAAGACCACATTCAATTGTTCGCCATGTGCTACCTCGTGAATTCCAATTTTCAGGAATATATGTTTGAGCTATCCATTTAAGAAGTTGTTTCTGAAATGCGACTGCGTATTTTTCGTCCGCAGTCGCAGTGTATGTGCGAGCCATATTGACCCAGTACGAGTTACGGTTAAATTGCCAAACCCATTCATTATTTCTCGGTCCTTTAATTTCCGTAGGATCGAATAGAAAGTCAACTTCCCCGTCTGGAAAAGACCACTCAACATTTACAACTTTCATAATGCCTCGTGCAGTTAAATCTGCCGTCTCAACATTATACGTACCGAGCGATGAAATAGACGGAATCTTGATATCAGGCTTTCCTCTATAGTAAGCTGCAAGCAAAAGTACCGCCGTACTGTAATCATCGGCAGCAATAGCATTTAGAAAATCACCACTAACTCGCTTAGGATCAACAGCATCAAAAAGCATCTCAAGGTACTCTGTATATTTAACTGAAACAGCATCATCATCTGTTACAGCATGAGCAATTCTAAAAAGTTGTTCCTGTCTACCCATAACTCATTCCTCCACAGAGACAAATCACATCATTTTTTAAGTATTTTCGTATATGATAACATATTTCTGTTAATATATCAATAAGCAAATGTCTTTTATATGAAAATGTAATAAAGTAAAGAAAAGAGGATAACGAGATGTTATCCTCAGGTGTTGGCGAATACCTATTTTCCAGCGATCGTATCGCGAAAGTCGTCAGCCAAGTATCTTCATAGCGTCAGAGAAAAGAAAAAGAGGATAACATAATGTTATCCTCAGGTGTTGACGAATACCTATTTTTCAGCGATCGTATCGCGAAAGTCGTCAGCCAAGTATCTTCATAGCGTCAGAGAAAAGAAAAGAGGATAACGAGATGTTATCCTCAGGTGTTGGCGAATACCTATTTTTCAGCGATCGTATCGCGAAAGTCGTCAGCCAAGTATCTTCATAGCGTCAGAGAAAAGAAAAAGAGGATAACGAAATGTTATCCTCAAGGTGTTGGCGAATACCTATTTTCCCGGGCCGTCGCCAGCCAAGTATCTTCGGCACGACAGAGCTTAACTTCTGTGTTCGGAATGGGAACAGGTGGACCCTCTGCGTTAATCTCACCAACTTTTCG
>SVUC01000133.1 GCA_015063455.1 Oscillospiraceae bacterium | reverse complement strand
TGACTATAGCTAACCGTTCAAGAAGAAATTGATCATGACAGATAAAAAGAAAAATCCGCGTGCACTTGCGCTTGATTCACTGATCGCGCTTGAGCGTGACGGACGTTATTCAAACCTTGAAGTTAATTCTGCGCTTGTTTCGTCATCTCTCAGCGATGCGGACCGAGGTCTTTATACAAGACTTGTGTACGGCGTAACAGAGAAACGGATCACGCTTGACTATATCATTTCGCAGTATTCGAAAAAAATGCCGGATGAGCTTGATCCGGATGTTCTGACAGCAATCAGACTCGGTATATATCAGCTCGTTTTTATGGATCGGATTCCGCCTCACGCCGCAGTTGGTGAGACAGCGGGCCTTGTTTCGGGATCAAAAACGGGATACGTCAATGCTGTACTTCGCTCGTTTCTCAGAGCAGATCAGAAATACAAGCTGCCAAAAGAAAACGACAGACTCAAATATCTGTCGGTAAAATATTCCGTGCCTGAGGATCTTGTAAGTCTTTTCCTCGATTCTGTAGGAGAAGGCGAGATCGAGAGCCTTCTTGATGCTATGAACAGAGAGCCGCACGTTGCTCTGCGAGTTAATCTTCTGAAGACAACGGTCGAGGAAGCACTCGCCAAAACAGGCGGAAGATTGTCGTCTATCGCCAACGATGTGATCCTTGTCGACTCTCTTGACGACACCGCAAAGGAAGGGATTGCGGACGGCCTTTGGTTCGTTCAGGACGAGGCGTCGCGGATTGCATCTTCTGCAGTCGGTGCACGACAGGGAGAAACTGTGGTCGACACCTGCGCTTGTCCCGGTGGGAAAAGCTTCTCGATGGCAATAGATATGAAAAATATCGGAAAGATGCACTCGTTCGATCTTCACAAAAACAAGCTTTCTCTTATTACAAGCGGTGCTGACAGACTTGGCATAACGATCATTGAAACCGCAAAGCGTGATGCGAGAGATCCTGCCCCAGATCTTATCGGTAAAGCAGACCGTGTCCTTTGTGATGCACCATGTTCAGGACTTGGCGTAATTGCGAAGAAGCCCGATATTCGCTACAAAAATCTTGACGATATCGTCAGACTTCCAGAGATACAGTACGCTGTTCTCTGCGGAGCAGCTGAATATGTAAAAGAAGGCGGAGTTCTTGTTTATTCCACCTGTACGATCAACAGAGCAGAGAATGAATCTGTTGTTGAAAGATTTCTCTGTGAACACAGTGATTTCTCACTTGACACGAAAAGTCTCGATGGTGGTATGAAAACATTCTATCCGCATAAAGACGGATGTGACGGATTCTTTGCCGCTAAGCTTTTGCGTGTGAACAATAAAAAATAATTCTGATTGAGACTATTATGTATAATTCACAAAACAAACCGGACATTATGTCTATGACTCCCGAGGAGCTTGAGGGATTTGTTGAGTCGATCGGAGAAAAGAAATTCCGCGCCGCCCAGCTTTTTTCCTGGATGGCGAAGGGAACACCGATTGATGAAATGTCAAATCTGTCAAAATCTTTCAGAGAAAAACTTAAATCAGAAGCGGATTACCGTTTGCCGAAGATTGAAAAAAAGCTTGTATCCGCGATCGACGGAACGATAAAATATCTTATGGCGCTTGAGGATGGAGAATGCGTTGAATCGGTGTTTATGCATTATGAGCACGGGACATCTCTCTGTGTTTCTTCACAGGCAGGATGCGCTATGGGATGTAAATTCTGTGCTTCTACCTTGCGTGGAAAGATGCGTAATCTTACCGCATCTGAGATCCTCGGTCAAGCCGCTGCAGTTTCTTATGATACGGGTGAGCGAGTAGACGGAATCGTTATGATGGGCATTGGAGAGCCTCTTGACAACTACGACAATGTTATCAGATTTCTGAAGCTTGTGTCCGATGAGAGAGGAATGGGAATCGGTTTGAGACATATTTCACTCTCGACCTGCGGACTTGTTCCCAAGATCTACGATCTCGCTGAAGAAGGACTTCCCGTTACACTGTCGGTCTCACTCCATGCCGCTGATGACGAAACAAGAGATGCGCTTATGCCTGTCAATAAAAAGTACAATATCGCAAAGCTCCTTGAGGCTTGCAGAGCATATTTTCTCAAAACAGGAAGACGTGTATCGTTTGAATATACTCTTATATCAGGAAAAAACGATACCAAAGAAGATGCCGTACACCTCGCTTCCGTAATCAAAAAGGGGATGAGAGCACCCTGCCACGTCAATTTGATAATGCTCAACGAGGTGGCGGAGACAGGACTCAAAACAACCGACCGTGCAAGGGCACGCGCTTTTGCCGAAGAACTCCAGAAAAACGGTGTTAACGCAACGATCAGACGCAGACTTGGCTCTGATATCAATGCATCCTGTGGTCAGCTCAGACTACAGAAGCTTGAAAATGAATAAACATCCGCAAAAAATTCAAAATGCGGAACAAACTGAGAATAAATACAGTCTAATATAAAATACATTTAATCAAGTTCACGATAAATCAAAGCAATTTTAGATAAAAATGTCACGTACCAACGTGAAGTTCGTGACATGAGGAGAGCCTATGTTATTTTACGGTAAAACAGATGTAGGAAAAAAACGTGCTGTAAATCAGGACAATTTTATAGTTAAAAAGTATTCTTCCGACGTGCTTTTTGCTGTTGTATGTGACGGTATGGGTGGAGCAAGCGGAGGAAACATTGCGAGCGCTCTTGCTATCGAGACGTTTTCTGAGATACTTGACGAGTGCGAAAAGAAGCACCCCGCTTTCTTTGGAATGAGTGAAGATGAACTCCTCAATCTTCTCTTTGAGGCGGCAACTGAGGCTAACCGTGTTGTGTACGAGCAGGCATCAGATGATCCGACACTTGCCGGAATGGGAACAACTCTTGTGGGATGCATAATTTCGGGCGAGCATTCGTACGTCGTAAATGTCGGTGACAGCAGACTTTATGTTGTTGACAACGGTGACATAACTCAGGTGACTCACGATCACTCGTATGTTCAGTATCTTGTCGATCTCGGAAAGCTTACTCCCGAAGAAGCAAAACATTCTAAAAACAAAAATCTCATAACCCGTGCTGTAGGAACCGAAAAAACAGTAGGTCCCGATCTTTTCACTTGTGACGTCAAGCCCGGGGTGTATGCGGTTCTTTGCTCAGACGGCCTCACAAATCACGTCGAGCCTGAGGAGATCAAGGATGCCGTTTCTGCAATAAACAACGGTCAGGATATTCAGTCCGCCTGTGAAGCGCTTATTGATTGTGCAAACAGTCGCGGAGGACTCGATAACATTACAGCAGTTATCCTGTCTATATAAATTCACCGGAGAACTGAAATTTATGGATTTATTTGAAAAATATGTCGGACTTGTGTTCGATAACAGATACAGGATCGAGCAGGTAATCGGTATCGGCGGAATGGCAGTAGTTTTTAAGGCTACAGACCTTCTCATGCGCCGTACTGTTGCCGTGAAGATCCTCAAGGACGAGATCTCGGGAGACGAGCAGTCTGTTAAGAGATTCATAAACGAATCAAAAGCGGTAGCTATGCTCTCTCACCAGAATATCGTAAATATATACGACGTTTCCGTTAGAGAAAACATAAAGTATATCGTAATGGAATACGTTGACGGTATAACGCTCAAGAGCTATATGCAGCACAGAGAGGTGCTCAATCTCAGAGAGATCATCAGTTATACCACCCAGATCCTTCGCGCACTCGATCACGCGCACAAGAAGGGAATAGTGCACAGAGATATCAAGCCGCAGAACATAATGCTTCTGAAAAACGGCATAATCAAGGTGATGGACTTCGGTATTGCTAAGCTTCCAAACGCGGAAACTATTACTATGACCGATAAAGCTATCGGTACTGTATTCTATATCAGTCCCGAGCAGGTTACAGGCGGCGATATTGACGCGAGAAGTGACCTTTATTCTCTCGGAACGCTGATGTATGAAATGGCTACAGGACGTCTCCCGTTTACCGCTGAAACTCCTGTTTCTGTCGCATTGATGCAGGTCAATGAAGAAGCGGATCTGCCCAGAGACATCAACTCTCACATTCCCTATGGACTTGAGCAGATCATTATGCGTGCAATGGAAAAAGATCCCGAGGAAAGATATCAGAGTGCTGGCGAGATGCTCTCACAGCTTCTCAAGCTTCGTGAAAATCCGAAGATCATTTTTAAGGAGAAAACAAAGGCTGTAAAGAAACAGAAGCAGAAGAAACACTCCTCAAAACCGAGGAGAAGAACAAGCAAGTCGATGTTCCCGATCATTATGGGTGTCACACTCGCGTTCCTCATAGCAGCGGGAATTTCCGTGTATTATATGGTCGATAAGCTGTTCATCAGTGGATCTCTCAACAATTATATCTCAATAAATGTTGAAAAATTTGTCGATGCGACCTATTCCGAGGAACTGGCTGATTGGTTCAAGGCGAGCTCGTACTATCAGGTCCCCGAAGTGAATTATGTATATCACGATACTGTTCCTGAAGGTACGATCATTTCTCAGACTCCTGCTCCGAACGAGAGCCGAAAAGTCCTTCCCGGTAAACAGAAGTGTTCAATTATTCTTGAGGTCAGCAAAGGCCAGCACACGATGACACTAAGCGACTATACTGTAAAGGACTACCGTGTGGTCTCGGACGAGCTCAGAAAGCTCGGACTGAAGGTCAAGGTTGAAAATGTAACAAGTGACATTTACGAGATCGGATATGTTATAAAGACAGAGCCTAAGGCCGGTACTGTGGTTAAGGAGAATGACCTTATCACCATATACGTGAGCCGAGGCGCAACTACTGTTAATACAACTGTTCCGAATTTTGTCGGACTCAGTGAGGCTCAGACTATCATCAAGCTGATGGATTCTAATTTGACGATCGGTAATGTTGAATACGTCAAATCAGACAAAGCGGTTGGATCGGTTGTCAGCCAAAGTGTTGAGGCGTGGTATGAGGTTCCAAAATATACGGAGATCGACTTTACCGTAAGCGGCGGTCCGTCTTACTCCGGAGATGGAACGACAATTCCTACTGCAAGTGATATGAAACCGTCAACGACAAGACCGGTTGTCACTCCGACAGTACCTGATGACGACGAGACCGAGACAGATCGTGAGCCTGACAATGACGATTGGTGGGACGGC
>SVUC01000132.1 GCA_015063455.1 Oscillospiraceae bacterium | reverse complement strand
GTGCAAAGGGTGAAGCTGATGCTATCCTTATGAAGATGCAGGCTGAGGCTGACGGTATCAAGGAAATGCTTCTCAAGCAGGCTGAAGGTTTTGCTGAGATCGTTAAATCCGCGGGCGGTCAGGCTGACGATGCTATCAAGCTTATGGTTGCTGATAAGCTCGAAGAGATCACAAGAATCCAGGTTGACGCTATCAAGAATCTTAAGATCGACAAGATCACAGTTTGGGACAGCGGCAAGAATGCTGAAACAGGCAAGAATACAACTTCCGATTTTATCACAGGTCTTTATAAGAGTATTCCTCCGCTCAACGAAATGTTTGATATGGCAGGTATGAAGCTCCCGAACTACCTTGGTGAACAGAAGGAAGAAGCAGCGCAGATCGCAGAAGAAGCTAAGGCTGAATAAGACTTTGCGCTAATTGAGAATAATCTCAGAATAATATGAATATCACCCCTGTATTGTGTCAAAAACATACAGGGGGTGATTTTATTGATAAGACAAACAGAATATGTATGCGTGTTCCTCGTTGGCGGTGCTGTCTATAATCTTATAGAGGTTCTGTTCAGAGGATATACTCATTGGAGTATGACGATTGCAGGCGGAGTGTGCTTTCTTGTGATACATTTGCTGAATCACGGAATCAGACGAAAAGGGATCTTCCTCAGATGCTTGATCGGAAGTGCTGTGATAACGTCTGTGGAGTTTACGGTGGGGGTTGTAGTGAACCTCGTCCTTGATTTGAATGTGTGGGATTATTCCAATATGTATGGGAATATCCTCGGTCAGATCTGCCCGCTGTTTTCTCTGGCGTGGTTTCTCATCACCTGCCCTGCGTGTATTCTCTCAAATCTGATAAGAAGATTTTTTGATTCTATCGAGCAACAAGAAAAAATTCCGACTTAAAAGGGGATTCTCCCCGTACATAATTATGACTGAAGAAACAAGATCAACCAAAAAGAAGAAAACACAAGTTAAGAAATTCCTGAGAAACCCGAAAACGCTCTCTATAGTGATCATTCTGATAATTGTATCGGTTGCGGTAGGTATTTATTCCTACATATCCTATACGAAAACAGGTACGATTACTCCGACTATGGAGCTGCTCGACGGCAGACCGACTGTTCGGTTTATTGACGTCGGTCAGGGTGACGCAACCCTTGTTACATATAAAAGTGAATCTGTGCTGATCGATGCGGGTACTCGGATTGGCGGTCCTGAGACGGCAGAATACGTCAGCTTGTACGCACCCAAACTCGATTATTTTATAATAACTCATCAGCACGGGGATCATATGGGCGGTGCGGCAGATATTCTTGATACTGTAGATGTTGAAAATTTTGTCCTTTCCGATATAACAGTAGGGGATAAATTTTACAGCGATGCTATCAGAAAAGCTTATAAAAAAGGGGTTAATATAATCTACCTTGATGATGCGGCAGAGTTCAATACAGGACACATCAATATTGAAATCCTCGATGTGTTCGATTTTGAGTATACCGATCTTAATGATTCGAGCCTTATAATACGTATTGAAGCCGGAATGACAACACTTCTTGTAACAGGAGATGCAGAGGCACCTCTTGAAGAATATATGCTCAAGAAAGATAAAGAGAGCCTCGACTGCGATATATTAAAAGTCGGTCATCACGGCTCCTCATCATCTACAACTTACAGGTTTTTATGTGCAGTATCACCTGATATAAGCGTGATCTCCTGCGGAAGAAATAATTCGTACGGACACCCGACAAATCAGGTTCTTACAAGACTTGAACGGTACGGAACCGAGATTCACCGAACTGACCGAGAGGGAACAGTTGTGATTCACGGATGGGGAAACTGAATACTTCTCTTAAAACGGCAAAAACCCGTATGGGCAGATACGGGTGGCCGATATGGATTTATTAAGGCATCATTGCTTTGGGCGATGATGCCTTTGGCTTACTTGATTTTGTATTTGAGACGAAGATTGTCAGCGATCATTGCGATAAACTCGGAGTTTGTCGGCTTACCTCTGCTGTTCTGAATGGTGTATCCGAAATAAGAATTGAGCGTATCAATGTCCCCTCTGTCCCACGCAACTTCAATTGCGTGACGTATTGCTCTCTCAACTCTCGATGTGGTGGTCTGATACTTCTTTGCGACGGACGGATAGAGGACCTTTGTGACCGAGTTGATTATGTCGCTGTCGGAGATAGTCATAAGGATAGCTGTTCTGAGATATTGGTATCCCTTGATGTGCGCGGGAACACCTATCTGATGAATGATCCGTGTGACCTGTGTTTCAATATCGTAAGGAATTTCACCTTCATCGCGGCGGTGATTATCGTCGGAAGATTTTGAATGGAGTGAACCTCTGTTCTTGAGAATTGTGCTGATGTTTTCGCAAAGCATCTCGTAATCGATGGGCTTGGTAATGCAGAGTGCGGCACCCGCTCTGTTAGCTTCAATAAGAACATTCGGAGCAGCAAGCTGGGATGTAATAACAAATGAAGGCGGATTGTCTGTCGATTCAGCGGTCTTTCTCATGAGTGACGTGCCGTCAATAACAGGGAGCCATATATCAGCGATAACAATATCGTAATTCTGTCGGTTGATTATTCTGAGTGCTTCATCTCCGCTGCTTACTTCATCAACAACAGCTCCATTGATCGAGAGAATATCACGGCAGCGGCGTCTTACCTCAGTATTTTCGTCAGCAACAAGTATCCGAATATCTTTGCCTATTCTCTCGTATTTTGTATTTCTTTCAAGTTTATCCATTGGTTTCGTCTCCATACCTTTCTGAATTTATGTATTGTAAATTTTTACCATTTGGTGTTAACAATATTTTACCATAATTTCCCACACAATTCAAGTGTGTCAGATAATAAAATATTTACAAAAATTACCATTGATAATTGGTAAAAATTAACAGATTAATGTTTTTGAAGCGTTATATTGAGAAAAATCATCGGGTAATCGAGAAAAAAGCCTCCAATCTCAGTTCGGTCTGAGATCGGAGGCTTTGTTGCTTTTTTATTTGATCACCCCTCTGCATCTCTCACCGTCGGTAGAAGTGAGATAAACAGGGAGTATCGTTCCTGACGGTGCATTGCAGCTTGGTATTTCTGTTTCAATATAGTGCTCTGTATGACCGAATGACGATCCGTTTTCAGTTTTTTCACAGAGAACATATACGTGAGAGTTTCTGTGATCATCCACATATTTTTCGAGAAGACGTTTTTTTATATCTTTACCGTCGTTCTCGAGAAAGACGAGCCTGTCGTGCTTGACGGAATCCGGTACTTGATCTGGCATATCCGCGGCTTCCGTTCCTTTCCTCTTTGAATACGGGAATATGTGCAGATGAAGGAACTCGACCTTGCGGCAGAACTCTACAGTGGCATTGAAATCTTCTTCTGTTTCACCCGGGAATCCGACGATCACATCAGCCGAGAACGTTGTCTCAGGCATAGCTTTTTTCATTCTGAAAATTGCATCAAGTGCCATATCGGCATTGTATTTGCGGCGCATTTTTGCAAGAGTTCTGCTGCATCCGCTTTGTATGGAAAGGTGGAAATGCGGCAGAAGCTTTTTTATTCCTGACACACGGCTTACAAAATATTCGCTCATAACAGTCGGTTCAAGAGATCCGAGACCGATCCTCTCGATCCCGTCGATTTTTGCAACCTCTTCGATAAGATCGGCAAGGCTGTGACCGTATGGCTTTTTGTTCTCAAAATCAAGACCATATGAAGCTGTTTCAATACCTGTGAGAATGACCTCGCTGCATCCGCGTGAAGCAAGTGCGGTGATCTCTTCTATAACAAGCGCGGGATCCTTTGACCTTACAGGCCCGCGTGCCTGATTTATAATACAGTAGGAGCACTTGTTGTTGCATCCGTCTTCAATTTTAACGTATGATCTGCTTCGCATCGGCGTTGTGAGCTTCATTGATACAGTTGCTGGAGAGGTAGGCGGTGTCACAGAATTACAGTCACCTGTGAATACTCCGTTCAGTATATCAAAAATTTGATCTGCAAGTGACGCCTTTTCGCTGTTGCCGAAAACATAAACCTGTTTTTCAAGCGTGAGCGCAACATCAGCGGAGATCTGTGCGAAGCATCCTGTTACAACAACGTGATCTGCTTTCTGTGCGGCACGTCTTATCATCTGGCGAGATTTTCTGTCGCTTTCCGCAGTAACCGTACAGGTGTTTACTACAGATAAGTCTGCTCTCTCACCAAACGGTACGATCTCAATTCCAAGCTTATAAAGAGCCTCGGAGAGAGAATCCGATTCATACTGATTTACGCGGCAGCCGAGTGTCAGCAGAGAAACTCTATATTTTGTATGATTCATATCATATTACTCCATAATAATTGCTGTATATAATTTTATCATTCTCAATCGCAGTTGTAAACTGTTTTGAGAAAAATAATTGATATATAGAAAAAATATGTTGTGAATACTTGCAAAAAATGTTGAAGGGGAGTATAATATAATAAGACAATTTGGCGAAATATACACAAAATATTTTATACGCAATGGAGGTTATTATGATTAAGGACACTTTTCATGTGGTAGACCATCCGCTTATTAAGCACAAGCTTTCTATTATGCGAGCAAAGGAGACAGGCTCAAAGGACTTCAGACAGCTTCTCGATGAGATTTCAATGCTTATGTGCTATGAGATCACAAGAGACCTTCCCACGACAGATTTTGAGATCGAGACTCCTGTTGCAAAGATGACAGCACAGCATATTGACGGTAAAAAGCTTGCAATTATCCCCATCCTCCGCGCAGGACTTGGAATGGTAGACGGAATTCTCTCTCTCGTTCCCGTTGCAAAGGTTGGACATATCGGACTTTACCGTGATCCCGATACACACGAACCCGTTGAATATTACTGCAAGCTCCCGCAGGATATCGAGGAAAGATATATTATCGTATGTGACCCCATGCTCGCTACAGGCGGCTCCGCTTCCGACGCTATCACAATGCTGAAGAACAGAGGATGTAAGCAGATCAAGCTTCTTTGCCTTGTTGCAGCTCCCGAAGGCGTAGAAAAATTCCAGAACGATCATCCCGATGTTGAAATATACTCAGCAGCTCTTGACGAATGTCTCAATGAGCACGCATATATCGTTCCCGGACTCGGCG
>SVUC01000131.1 GCA_015063455.1 Oscillospiraceae bacterium | reverse complement strand
CGCATATCCGATATCAAAGTTTCCGCTTGACTGAAGCTTTAGTGAGAGCTTCATAAGGTAAGCAATTGCCACAAGCGCGATAAAGCCGAATGCGAGAGAAAGGAATACTGTCACAACAATGTTGATTCCCGCCTCGTGCATAACAAGTCCACTCCATCCGCCGACTGCTGCCATTGCCATAAGTCCGCGAAGCGAGAACAGTACAAGTCCGTCAGCGCCTCCGTCTCCGGGGGTGTCCCCTGTACCGTCAATGTCAAGATCAACTCCGTCTGTGTCAAGGTCATCTCCACCCATACCGAACAAGAGAAGCACGGTCTGAACGAGAAGTACCAACGTTGCCGGGATTGCTATCAGGGCGTATATCTGCCCGATAAGATCCATATTGTTCCACCATTCTATCATAAGATAACCTCCTCAAGTTATTTTGTTTATGTTGTCAGCGTTTTCTTTTTGTGTCGGCACCGAGAGAATCGAGTATATCGTCCGCAGATGCCTTTATCATTGCAGAATAATATGTTATCACGATTACACGGATACCGTTTTTTACTCTTTTCAGTGCCCCCGATACAGTCTCTTCATAATCTTTAAGAACACTGTCGATCACTTTATCAATATCGTTAAGTCCTGATGATCTTTCATCAAATATTCCGAGGATCACACGGCAGATCATGTCATATAAGACACTCTCTTTGATTATTTTGTCCTCCTCAGATGTACCGTTGATATACGTCATCAGATAAACGATGCGGGAGAGCTGCATCGTATCTCTCATCATATTAATTATGAGAATACGCGAGAGCTGCTCCTTGTCATACATTTTATTCTTGGGATTTGAAACCCAGCCGCGTTTTACCCAATTCTGCAGAGTCGTTCCGTCAATTCCGGTTATTTCTCTGATCTGCGCAAGCATGATTCCGTTTGTAATATAGTAAACCTTATCGAGAAATTCTTCTCCTACTGCTCCGCCCATTTTTTCCATACTGAACATAGTCCCGGGAATGTTTCCCATCTTCAGCACGCTATTCATCACTCCACCTCTTTTCAGATCGGACGATCAGTTTTTCTCTGTTGTTTATATTATATCACACGTTCATCTGACTGTCAAGTCGTTTTTCGAAACCACATCAAATTTTAATCTTTTTTTAATGTTTTAAAAAACAGCATTCCTGTTTTTTCAAGAATGCTGTAAAATATTAGTTACCCAAATACTTTGCTTTTGCCTTCTCCCAAAATCCGAGGATGTATTTTACATTTTCTTCATTGTTACTTGTATCGTAAAACACACCGTTTTTGAGTCGTGGACCATAAAAAATTTCATTGTTAGGCTCATATATACTGCCGTCCATTTTTGTTAAAGGAGAACCTTCGTAGTTGTCTTCTCCTCCCAGATCAAAGAAATATCCGCCAAGTCCCCATCCATAAGACGGCCACGTTGATTTGGAATAATAATCTTCACCTCCGGTATCAAGAAAGACAGCATACGTCATATCTTGTTTGTCCTCTCCTTTGTCATCGTACTCGGACCAAGCACATCCCAAGCCTCTTGTGCTTACAGTATAGCTGTCGTTGCCGCCGTCATTGACAAAAAGAGCTACTCCTCTGTCCCATGTAAAACCAAAGCTTGAGCCGTTTCCGTTTACAAATGTTTCGGAAGGATTGAGATGAATGTCATCTCCGCCGATATCAATAAGAGAACCCACACCGTAATGTGCCGCACTTGCCTGACAGTAATACAGTGATTCATAGTTGTCATCTCCGTCTAAATCGGTGAGAAAACCGATTCCGCTCCAGTATCCCGTTCCTTGTACCCAGAATCCACCTAAATAACAGTCGTCACCGCTAAGATCTATAAGTCCTGCTATTCCGCCTGCAAGTCCTCTTTCAGATGTGGTAATTCCTCTGTTTCCGCATCCCGTTCCTTGAGACCAATTCCCCACAGCACCATTAAAGTCACCGTATATCATACTATCGTATCCGCTCTGAACATACGGTTCGACAAAGTAGCTGTCATTTCCCTCTTTATCAATAAGCATTGTGAAAGCTCGGTTACTCGCAAACGACTGAGAATATCCAAATGAATAGTATGTATCGTTCCCTTTTGTGTCAACAAGAAGTGCGTATCCGTAATATGCACTTGCCTGAGATGAGACCTCAGCCTCATAAACATCGTTACCGTCTCCGTCGAACAAAACTCCTGTACCATGAATCGCCGATCCCTGCGAAAGACGAACAGATTTATATAAGTCATCTCCGCTAAGGTCAAAAAGAATACCACACCCGAAGAGCCCACAGCCTTGTGTTCCTCCGTCAGAGGAATTTGCAGAATAAATATCGTTTCCGCCTACATCAATCAGTACAGATATAGGCATATTTTTTGAGATACTTGCCGCAACCTTGCCATTGTATATCTCATTTCCCGCAGGATCGATCAAAAGAAGAGCTTTCGGTGAAAAATACTCATCATCGCTTGTTGTACCGAAAATGATATCCCCTATGGGAGTTCCTATTATAAGAGCATTACCGTCATTTGTAATATCACCGCATTCTCGCAGGGCAGCTACTAACTTTTCCACAGAGTAGATCATCATACAACCTGCAATAATTTTATTTTCTTCATTTATTGACGAATTGATCTTGTAGACATTATTTATTACACCGTGTTCGTGCGTCGGATTCAGGTAAGTAAATTCTGAAAGCAGGTTGTATTCACGCGAGGTAACAGTGCTTGACATATCCTTATATACGGTATATGCCTTTGCGGAAGCTGACAAAAATTCCGCAAGCGCAGTCTTTATCCTTGGATTTACACAAGAAAGTAATTCTTTTGCTTCGTCGAGTCCTTCACTTACGCCCGCAGCGTCAAACACCTCTTTAACAGCATTACCGATATCATTTTCAAGTTCATATTTTGTTTTGTTATAATCAATACGGAACCCGTATTTTCTCAAAAGCTCTGAAGAGAATTCTGTTATTCCTTCTCCGTTGTCAGAGATTTTCCTCGCAAGAGACGAGGCATCCAAAGGAATATTTGCCGATGTGTCGGGATTGCTGTGAATATCGTGATAGTCATTAAAGCAGCCATATCCGTAGGAATAAGAATCCATATTTTTCATACGGTCAGGGTAATTGTTGAGATTCAGTGCTTCTTCAAGAACATCGACCGTTACTGTGTTTGAAGACACGGCGGAATCATCATTGGATGAATTCGTGTCTTCACTTCTGCTATTTCCGCAGGAAATAAGTAATGAAAAAACAAAAATCATTGTCAATGATTTAGAAAAAAATCTGTTTTTCATTTCACGCAAATCCTCATGATATGTCATACTATTCGATGATGAATTTTTGTCATCAGCCTAATACAATTATATCATACACAAAAATCACTGTCAACACGGTCATTTTTCAAAAAATACTATTTTATTACAAAAATATCAAAAAAATTTTAAGATTTGCAAAAAATCAACTTGCATTTATCGAGAAAGTGTAGTATAATTAACATTACCACGTTTAAGACGGAGAAATAAAATGTATTTTAATGACGCCAAGGAAAAAATTGTCTACGTCAGCGATCTTGAAAACAACGGAATGTTTTCTTGTATCCTCGCAGGCATTACATATCCTAACCCTGACTATAAATTAAGCAAGACTCCTTCGGATCACTATATTTTCGAATATGTGATTACCGGTAAAGGATACATTGAATATGGCGGGAAAAAGTTCCCTGTTAATGCAGGGCAGTTTTATTGCATCAAAAAGGGAGCGCACGTTACCTGCTATGCAGACGAAAACGATCCCTATGAAAAGATTTGGATAAACACAAACGGCGAAGCTGTTTCACGTTTATTCGACTATTTTATGCTTGATTATGTATATACCGCAGACGTAAATGTTCTTGATTCCTTCCTCGAGATCCACGACAAGCTCTGTCAGATCAATATTTCGAACGCCGCGGAGATCAATTCAGATATTATCTCCCTTATGTTTAAGATCATGATGACAGCGACAAGAGACACATTCTTCCCTGTTTCTATCGACAAGAATTCTCTTGACGAAAAGATCCGAGCGTACATTGATGCAAACATTTACACAGACGTATCGCTGGAGCAGATCTCAGAAGTCTTCGGATACACAAAAATGCACATCATTCGTGTATTCAAAAATAAATTCGGAACAACTCCGATGCAGTATCTTATCGACAAAAAGATCGGAATAGCACAAAGCCTGCTCGCAGAAACATTAATGCCGATAAAAGAAATCGCCGATATCCTCAGATATTCAAACACTCAGCATTTTTCAAGCTCATTCAAGGCTGCTGTCGGATGCACACCTAACAGATTCCGTCAGTCAAAGCATATGTAATTACATTGTATTTCATTATTAATTCAATCGAATAAAGCAAAACTGCCGCAGATCAGATCTGCGGCAGCTTTTTATTTGATAGATTTTTGGTTGATTATTACATAACAGAAACACTGTAGTTAGGCGCTTCTTTTGTGATGTTAATGTCGTGAGGATGAGATTCACGGAGACCGTTGCCGGACATCTTAACGAACTTACCGTTCCTCTTGAGGTCTTCAACTGTTGCGGCACCGCAATAACCCATACCTGCTCTGAGACCGCCCATAAGCTGGAATACTGTATCAGCGAGAGGTCCTTTGTAAGGAACGCGTCCTTCAACTCCTTCGGGAACGAGCTTACGCTGTCCTTCCTGGAAGTATCTGTCCTTTGAACCCTTTTCCATAGCTGCAAGAGAGCCCATTCCGCGATATACCTTATACTGTCTTCCCTGATAAATTTCAGATTCTCCGGGGCTTTCTTCACATCCCGCGAGGAGAGATCCGACCATGATTACGTTTGCACCTGCCGCGATTGCTTTCGGAAGGTCGCCGCTATACTTGATACCGCCGTCTGCGATTACGGGAATTCCGTACTCGAGAGCTACGGAGCACGCGTTCATAATTGCAGAGATCTGAGGAACGCCGATACCTGCTACAACACGAGTCGTACAGATAGATCCGGGGCCGATACCAACCTTAATAGCATCAGCACCTGCTTCGATAAGGTCACGAGCTGCTTCTGCAGTTGCAATGTTACCTGCGATAAGCTGACAATCCGGGAACGCTGCTTTGATTTTTTTGATACAATTAATAATGTTCTGTGAATGGCCATGTGCTGAATCGAGAACAAGTACATCAGCGCCTGCTCCAA
>SVUC01000130.1 GCA_015063455.1 Oscillospiraceae bacterium | reverse complement strand
TGCCGAAGGACAGACGTGACGAAGCAAAAGATTATCTTTTTTCAGCAATATTATCATTAAAAACTATAGATGAATGTTACGATTTTTTCGATGATCTTTGTACCATTAAAGAAGTAAATGAAATGGCAAAAAGACTTTGCGGTGCAAAGATGCTCGATCAGAATAAAGTTTATACAGAAATTACCGAAAAAACAGGTCTCAGTACCGCCACGATCAGCCGAATCAACCGAGCACTCAAGTATGGATCTGACGGCTACAATAATGTTCTAAGAAATCTCGAATCTGCCGACGTTAAACCGCCTCGATTTATCGATACAGACGGTATGACAATAGATTCTAATGAAAAATCGGAGTAATGCTTATGCTTGACGGATACAGCGTGCTCGCTCCTGTATATGATAGACTTAATGACACTGTTGATTACAGAAAGTGGGCAGATTTTATAGAAGCATCATTCGAAAAGTATTCTCCCGATAAGAAAATCAAATCTGTACTCGATCTCGGATGTGGCACAGGAAGTATGACGATCGAGCTTGCGGAGAGAGGGTACGATCTTGTCGGCGTAGATATATCTGACGAGATGCTTTCTGTTGCAGATCAAAGAGCACGGGAAAGAGGACTCTCCGGCATTCTTTACATTATGGCAGATATGTGTTCATTTGAACTGTACGGAACAGTCGATGCGGTTGTTTGTTGCCTTGACGGAATAAACCATCTCGATCGACGTGAAGACCTTCTCGCTTGCTTCTCTCTCGTTTCAAACTATCTTGAACCGGGAGGTGTTTTCCTGTTTGACTTGAATACTCCTCACAAATTCAAAACTGTATATTCTGATCGAGATTACATTCTCGAGGATGACGGAATAATGTGCTGCTGGCGCAATAGACTTTCAAAATCTGGCGACACCGTAGACTTCTTTCTCACCGTTTTTGAACAGGATGAGGACGGAGCTTGGCAGAGAAGTGACGGAGGACATCGAGAACGCGCCTACGGCCTCAGAACGATCTCTAACGAACTTGAAGCGTGCGGAATGAAACTCATTGAAGTTTCTGCCGGATACGGATTCGAGAAGCCTGAGAAAGATACAGAAAGATGGTACTTAGCTGCCAAAAAATTTGAACAATAACAAAAAAAGCACACAGTAAATAGATCATTTTAAGTCTATCCTCTGTGTGCTTCTCTGTTATTTATTATTCTTCATATGTTTTGTGTCTGTCATAGAGATCAAACATATTTCCGAGGGGAGAGGGTGCTGTCACATAGAACTGTGTGCCTTTTTCGAATCCTCCATCAACGGCAAGTGAAACTTCCGCTTCATTGTAAGGCATATTGATAACATCACCTGTACCGGTACCGGGATTACGGGTTACACCGCCGACATATTTATCGTTTTCCATAATGTAAACATTGTCGTGGAAATTGTACTGACCAACACCAGTTGCAGCACATTTTGATATGTAAAGAGACGCGAAAAGTCCGACATTATTGTACACGTCATTGTTTATGTATGTGCAGTTCGTATTTCCTCCGCCGAAGAAGAAGTTTCCATGCTTCTTGGGACGCTGATGGCTCCATCCATAACCATTGAATCTTGTGTAATTGTCATAAAGCTTCATATTAGAGATCGTTCCGCCGTCCTGCCATACTTCAAGGCCTGTATTACAGAATTCGGAAACATTTTTGTACATCTGAATATTGTTCATCGTTGTGGCTTCAACCTTCTGAACGGTCCAGCAGCAGTCATATATCTGCGAAGCATAGTTCCAACGGATAATAAAGTTGTCACTTGATCCGTAAGATTCAACAGCATTTCCGAAACGCACGCCGTGATCTCGGTTGAAGAGATAGAATTCCTGAACTGATCCGCCGATCCACTTGAATACGCAGTACTCAACAACAATATTTTTTACGTTTCCAGACGCAACACCGTGAGAACCGAATCCAAACACTTCGATGTTGTTTACTGTAATATCGTGTGCAGTATTTGTTTCCTCGTCTGATACAAGAACAATACCGTGACCTTTGTCAACGATCTCAATACTTTCAAATACATCAGCAGGATTACCGCCTTTGCAGTAGAGATATAGATTGTCGGTATCTATATCCTGCCAGAATTCAAGGTTACCTTTGAGATCCTTGTAGGAATCGAGAGGACACTCGGGAACACAGTATGTTTCAAGTCCATTGAAAACAGTACCGTTGTCGAGTCTTGTGCCTGATTTTCTTCTCTGAACCTGAACACCCCACGCACGTCCATTGTCAAATATGATCGTTCCTACATTGTTCCTTCGTGTGTTGATAGTGTACTTGTATTTGTATATATTTTCTGCGTCGGTTCTTTCCCATAAATCTGCAGAAGACGCGTCAATTGAACCTATCAGCTTGGGCTTTGAACCTTCTCCGTATGCAGAATAGGTAACTCCTGATCTTGCAAAGAGCGGTGTTTTGATACGCCACGAGTCACCGCGTTTCAGATAAACACCGTCACCGCTTTTGAAGCCTTCAAATCTGTTTGCTTTATTAATTGTTTTCCAAGCTGTTTCGGGGGTAAGTCCGTCGTTATCATCGTTACCGTTTTCGCTTACATAATATTTTGTTCCACTAACATCTGCAGCCTCACGGTGATTGACAATAAGTCTGATCAACTCATCCGTTTCATCCATATATTTTTTGATTATTGCTTCATCTGCCATCTTAAGAACAGCCATAGTATCCTCCACAAAAGTAATTTGTTTTTATTATCTTATCATAATATTTCTATCGTGTCAACATTTGATGTGAGTATCACAAAAAGAAAACGCCGTATATCATAAAATAACGGCGTATCCGGATTTGTTATTTGTTTGGATGCTTCAGCTCAAATATTGAGAGAATTCGCTTGTTGCTGAGTCCAATGAGATATCCGAAAGTGCATACAAAAACCGCAGGGAAGATGCAAAGAAGATGAATGATAGGATTGTTGGGAGAAAAATATGCAACAATACCACCGTACATACCTTCCCAGAGGAGAGCAGCAGCACGTCCGATCACATTCATCGACACTGCCCATTCGGCAGGCTTAAAGGGATTCGATACGAGAATCACAACAGCAATAATAAAGTTCGGGATATTTGCTGCCAGGGAAACCCAAAGTCCTGTGAGAGGTTTGCGTTGCGCGCGTCCGCCGTCGATTCGGATCCTGTCCTGACCGCCCCTTTCCCAGATAACATTGTATAAAAGGAATAAGTAAAATAGAGTAGAAAAACAACTTGCAAAAAGCATCAGCCAATCGTTTTCTGACTGTGCTGCAGTTGCGGCGGTAACAAGCATGATACCAAGAAATGTTGCGCCGAACTGGTTAAGTATAATTTTTCCGATTATTTTTGAGTTTTCGGTCCAAAATTCTTTCATAAAAGCTCCGTTTGGTAAAGTGTTTTATCCGATAACAGAAGAGAATGATAAGTACTCCTGTCAATATATATTTTATTGTTTTTAGGGTTCAATTACAAGTACAAAATGCGAAAGTTTACAATCTATCCATTAAAACCTTAAAGTTTGTTGTATAATAGAATATAGGTAAAAATTATTTATCGAAAAAAGGAGAGGTATCTTGGAGAAGAATAATTTCAAGGATGAATTTCCTGCATTGATCAGGAATTTTGCAAACTATAAGGATGTAGTTCAGGGATGCTCAAAAAAGACTGTTACAGAATATCTTTTTGACCTCAGAACATTTTCAAGATATCTTTATGCAGCACGCAATGGACTCTCACTCAGCGGAGAAGAATTTGAGAATATCAATATAAAAGAGCTTGACACAGATTTTTTCAAAAGTGTGACAACATCTGAGATCTATGATTTTCTTTCTTATGTGGGAGGCGAACGCGAAAACGATACAAGAGCGCGAGCGAGAAAGCTTTCCGCTATCAAACAGTTTTATAAATACTGTACCGTGAAGCAGATGCTTTTCGATAACAATCCTGCGCTGAATATCGAATCTCCTAAACTAAAAAAGCAGCTTCCCAAGCATCTTTCGGTTGACGAATGTGTTGATCTCCTTGACGCCGTAACAAACGATGAAAACTCGAGAACACGAGAACGCGACTACGCAATTCTGACGATTTTTCTCAATTGCGGAATACGTCTTTCGGAGCTTGCAGGAATAAGTCTTACCGATATAGACAAAGATCTTCGTTCAATGCGTGTTATCGGTAAAGGATCAAAGGAACGAATCGTATATCTTAATGATGCGTGTCGAAACGCTATTAATACATATCTACCGATAAGAATGTCAACACCTGCTAAGTCAAAGGGTGAGTCTGCACTTTTCCTTTCAGGTCAAGGAAAGAGGATATCGGTGAAAACTGTTCAGTGGATGGTAAAAAAATATCTTGGTGAAGCGGGACTTGAGTATAAAAACTACTCAACACACAAGCTCCGACATACAGCGGCTACACTGATGTACCAGTCCGGCGGGGTTGACGTCAGAGTTCTCAAGGATATCCTCGGACATGAGCAGCTTAATACCACGCAGATATATACACACGTTTCAAATGAGCATATGGAAGAAGCGATGACAAAAAATCCTCTTGCGGATATAAAACCGAAGAAACAAAAGAAACAAATTGAGGCGGATAACAACATAGATGAGTAACAAAAAAACGGAATGACTGCAGAATCATTCCGTTTTTTATATTACTGAAGCATTATGTCATCATCATCAAGAAGTGCAAAGCAATCTTCAATTCGACGTTCAGCTTCCTCAGATTGCTCTCTGAAAAGATACGGATCAAGCTGTATCATCGTATCTTTTTGATATGCGTCAAAATTTGATTTTATGTTGTTGTGAGGTTTTCTGAAAAATACTTCATCTGAGATAAACGATCCGACCTGCATATGCGTTTTCTCGCAAACAAATCCACTTTCAGCTTCGAGAAGATTTGTTCCAAACATTACGGATTTATCGTTATGAATTCCAAGCAGACAAAGAGAAGTGGGGAGAACATCAATGTGACCGCCTGCCGTACTGATCGTTTCGGTTCTGTTCATACCGGGAATGTTAATAATAAGAGGAACATTGAAAACATCGTATATCGTGTAGCTTCGTCCGATAAGCTCTTTCACTTTGGATGATATAGCTATATCGGTATTCTGAAGAGCGTAGTGATCTCCGTAGATCACGAACATAGAGTTGTCGTAAATTCCCGCTTCATCGAGGAGATTCAGAAAC
>SVUC01000005.1 GCA_015063455.1 Oscillospiraceae bacterium | reverse complement strand
CGCTGATCTTATGAAAACATTCAAAAGATCAGAGAACGATTCCATATCGCAGTTCTCCTGATCGAGCACGATATGAATCTCGTTATGGGTATCTGCGAAGGTATCATTGTTCTCAACTACGGAAGGATCATTGCAAAGGGTACTCCCGAGGAGATCCAGAACAATCCGACCGTTATTGAAGCATACCTTGGAAAGCATCACGAATGAGAGGTGGAAACGAAATGAATACTATTCTTAAAGTTGATAATATCAACGTGTATTACGGCGCTATCCACGCGATACAGGGAGTTTCGTTTGATGTTGGTGAGGGTGAGATCGTAACACTTATCGGTGCAAACGGTGCGGGAAAAAGTACGATACTTCAGACTGTCTCAGGACTTCTCAGAAGCAAAACGGGATCGATCACTTTTGATAATAAGAATATTTCCAATATTGCTCCGCACAAGGTCGTTCAGATGGGACTTGCTCACGTTCCCGAGGGAAGACGTATATTCCAGCAGATGACCGTTCTTGAAAATCTCGAGATGGGCGCGTTCACTCAGCCCAAGGCAGGAATCGAAAAGGATCTCGATATGCTTTTCACACAGTTCCCGAGACTTAAAGAGAGAGTAAAGCAGATCGCAGGAACTCTTTCGGGCGGTGAGCAGCAGATGCTTGCCATGGGACGTGCGCTTATGAGCCATCCCAAGCTTCTGATGCTTGACGAGCCTTCAATGGGTCTTGCACCTATTCTTGTTGAGCAGATATTCGATATCATCAAGTCTCTTCACGCAGCGGGAACAACGATCCTCCTTGTTGAACAGAATGCTCAAATGGCACTCTCGATCGCTGACAGAGCATACGTTCTTGAAACAGGCGAGGTAACTCTCACAGGTACAGGAGAAGAGCTCAAGAAGAGTGACAGCGTCAGACGTGCTTATCTCGGCGGCTGATAGGTATAATAAAACATAATCATATAAAAAGGGTTTTGCGCTTGCGAAACTCTTTTTTGCATGATATAATGTATTATGTGTTAATCAGTATTCTTACAGAAACGAAGTCGATATAAAGATGAATTTTTTTGCCAAACTGCTTGACCTGCTGTTTCCGCCTGAGTGTTCGATTTGCAGAAAGAATCCTTCTTCGAAATACTCATTGTGCTCCGAGTGTATCAAAAAATACATCACAGAAGGCTTTGAAAAATGCTCGATCTGCGGAAAACAGGTGATGAATTGTAACTGTGAAAATGATTATACCGCTCGAACAAAAACGGTGATCGGCGGTTATTCTTACTGTTCTTTGACGTTTTATAAAGGCTATGGAAAGTTTGGTGAGAGTGACCGAATTACCGAGAAAATGATCCTTGCACTCAAGGAACGCGGTGAGTACGCGGATCTCTTCGCGGATGAGCTGTCGCGTGAGGTGCGAAAGTTGTTTGTCCGTGCGGGAGTAGATATTTCCGAGTGGCTTATAACATATCCGCCCCGTTCACGTGCGAAACTGAATCTGCTTGGATTTGACCAATGCAGACTTCTCGCTGAGAAAATGTCAAAAAAGCTCGGAATACCGTGTGTGACCTTGTTTGAGAGAACTGACGGTGAAGAACAGAAGTCGCTTTCGCCGCGTGAACGTGCAGAAAATGCGGATTCCACTATAGTTGTTAAGCGTGATAAGGTGAAAAACGGTGGGAAATACATAGTGGTCGACGACATAATCACCACAGGTGCGACGATGAGTACTGCTGCAAAAAACTTGTATTTCTGTGGTGCGGCTGAGGTGTTTCCTGTCTCGATAGCAAAAACAATGCTTCGCAGAGATTAAAACGTTAATGAATAAACAGGAGAGAATATATGATAAACGAAATGCTTGAAGAAAGAAAACTACCGTCTCTTCTCGTTATGAATGACGGGCGCGCGGTAACCCGTGATATTTTTGCGGAAAGACGAGCTGAAATGCTCGCTATTCTTTCGGATAAAGTTTATGGCAAAATGCCCGCGAGTCTCGGGGAAACTACTTGGGAAGAAGTGTCTTGCGAGAGCAATATCAGAGGACTCGCACAAACCAGAAAGATCAATATATCTTTCCCGACACCGTACGGCGAGTCGTTTACATTTCCTGTCAGCGTGACGATTCCGAATTCCGCATCCGCTGACAATAAGCTACCTGCACTTGTGTTCATTTCATTCGGTTATCTGAAATACTATCCGATTGAAGAGATACTTGAACAGAATGTTATTGTTGCTGAAATACAAATTAGCGATATAGCTCCCGATTCAAGTCAGGATGAATTCAAGGAGAAAATGTCCCGACATTACTTTACAGACGGACAGCGTGAGCCCGATAGCTTCGGAAAGATCGGAATGTGGGCTTATGCCGCATCAAGAGTGCTCGATTATCTTCTTTCACTTGATTGTGTTGATGCGGATAGAGTAGGAGTTATGGGACATTCTCGCCTCGGCAAGACTGCACTTTGGGCAGGTGCCAACGATGAGAGATTCACCCATATCTTTTCCAACGACTCGGGATGCTGCGGTGCGGCAATAACGAGAGGGAAAGAGGGCGAGAAGATTCCGCGGATCTACTTAAAGTTCTCGTATTGGTTCTGCAAGAACTTCTCAGAGATTTCAAGTAGTGTTGAGGATTCCGAATCTACCTACTTTGACCAGCACTTTCTTCTCGCGTGTTGTGCTCCGAGAAAGCTTTACGTTGCCTCTGCCGCGGAAGATACTTGGGCTGATCCCGTGTCGGAATATCTGTGCTGTGTAGCGGCATCTCCTGCGTGGGAACTTTTCGGAATTGACGGATTTGTACATCCCGATAATCTACCTGAGGCGTGGGACAGATTCGCTGACGGGAATATCGGATATCACCTCAGACCTGACGGACATTTTTTGTCACGTCACGATTGGATGAGATTTATAGATTTCCTCAAAAAATAAATTGTAATTGACTATGGTATTTCTACTGGTTCAATGCAGTATTGTGTAATAATTCATTAGTATCGTAAAAAGAGGCTTCGACCGTTGGAGTTGAAGCCTCAATTATGTTATGTTTAATCAATTATTCCGGAATTTCTCCAGTCATTTCATTACTCGGATCAGTTGGAGCAATGATATAGTCTGTTACAGGCGCTAAATCAGCACTCGGGTTCATAATTACATAGTAGTGTGTTGTGGTTACTGCTTCGCCTTTATCAAGGAATTTTAGTGCAACAGCGACATCATTTGAAATTCCAGTAATAGAATAAATCTCTCCGTGCAGTTTTTCAGTGATAGAAGTCCATTTACCTGCTTCATTTTTCCACCCTGCAGTTACGGAAACATCTGCAATCTTATTTCCAATCTTATCTTCGGGAATTACCTTGCCACCAACGTAAGTGGAAAATGATCCATCGTCCACATTGTAAAAATAACCTGATTCATATTTGTATTCATTGTCTACAGGTGGAATAACATTTTCGGGTGTAATAATCTTTTCGTTATCAAACAACATATTTATAGCAACAATTACTGCTATAAATATTACTGCAAAGCAAGCGGCGAGTGAACCCCATTTGATTCGGACGTTCTTCTTCACTTTTTTCTCCATTCTCGCCTCTTTTATGTGCTTCTCGTTGATATCACCGATAATTTCAAATAATTTCTCATTTTTCATATTTCTATTCCCCTTTCTAATAGGTAGTTGTGTAATTTTTTGCGTAGACGGTTGAGAGTCATTGATACAGCACCTTCTTTCATACCATACCGAGCGGCAATTTCCGATACGCTGTCAGTGTACCAATATCGGCAGACGAAGATACTTCTTTTTTTTGGAGAAAGAGTATCCAGAAATTTATCAATGGCATTTGCAAGCTCTTTGGTGTTTAACTCCTGTTCTACATTATTGCTATCGAATACCAGCTCAGACAATTCATCAAGAACTGCAGGCAATTCTCCTCCGCCTCGTTTATCAGCGGAATTGTGCTTGTATCTGTTGAACGAGAGATTCCTGGTGATTTTTCCGAGAAATGCCGACAGAATACTCGGCCTGTGCGGCGGTATAGAGTTCCAGGCATTCAAGTATGTATCGTTGACACATTCTTCGGCATCCTCTTCGTTTCCCAGTATGTTTTTGGCAATCGAGGTACAGTAGCTGCCATATTTTTCGGCAGTGGCAGGAATTGCATCTTCATTTCTGTCCCAGTATAACCGGACTATCTTTACGTCATCCAATAGAATCACTCCTTTCCGTTTATTTCCTTTCACCTATATACACAACTTTTGAATCTGAATCTCACACATTATTTGAAATCTCTTTAATGTATTATATCATATTGTCTGTAAAATTACATCAAAGAAGAATCGGTGGAAACGGCTCTTTCAACAAAAACATATCGTTCTTTATTCGTCTGGTTATTCTGACCGTGAACAAATAATCGAGTTGGGACAAAAAATAAAAACAAATGTATAATATTCAGCTTCTTTGGGAATACTGAGATATCAGATTTTCTTGAAGAGGTTGTTTTTTATGAAGTATCTTGTTTCTTTTGCAGTTTCTTGTCTTGCGGCAGCTGTTGTTCTGTCAGTAGCTCCTGTGCACGGGGAAGCGGACATATATGATGATGTATTGCGCCTGCACGTCATTGCCGAATCGGATTCCGAGGAAGATCAGGCACTCAAGCTTAAGGTACGCGATGCGGTGTTGAATTGTGTGTCGCAAAAGCTTGCGGATTGCGCCTCTTACGAGGAGGCGTATGATACAGTCGAGAAACTGCGAGAGGAGATAATATCCGCAGCAGAGGCGTGTGTCAGGGAGAATGGCGGCGATTCATCTGTATCTCTTGAGCTCGGTCAGGAGATGTATCCGACACGTGAATATGATTCCGCAAACCTTCCTGCAGGTGTATATAATTCTCTACGGATCATCATCGGTGATGGTGAAGGGAAAAATTGGTGGTGTGTTCTTTTTCCGACAATTTGTACAGGCTTCGCAAGAGTGGCTGACGAAGAAGAATATGTTTCGGTAGGATTTACTCCTGCGGAATACAGAGTAATAACAGGTGAGAGCGGGAAAGTAAAAGTTAAGTTCAGGATACTCGAAATAGTGTCGGAATTTACCGAATTTGTTTTCGGAATGCGCTGAAAATGGTTGATTAAATTACGGCTGAAATGTGTGCGTTAAATATGATTTTTTGTACTGAAAGATATTGACATAATCGGTAGTTTATGATATCATAACATCAAAGAGATAAAATATGTGTCTGCTCATTTAGGAGGTAATTATGGCAAATTTCAGACAGACCACAGAGGGTCTGCGCACTGAATGTCGTGTTCCTTTTGTTGGAAAAGATATCTGCGCATACTATAATGGCAAAGGCTTTAAGAATGCGATGACAGAACCTTTCCCGATCGCGCGTGCTAAGGCTTTCCGCGAACTGATCACACAAACAAAAAAACATATTTATGAAAACGATATTATCGTCGGTTCTATCCGCGGTATGTATGATGAACTCCCTGAAGATGAGGTTGCTCACTACAGAGAATATGCAAAGAGACTCGACTATGTTGGACGAGACCACTACGCATCTGCTTATGAAATTATTCTTACCAAGGGTATTTCAGGAATAATTGCGGATATCGAAGCTTCCCGTAAAAATCACATGGATGATGAAAAGGGACTCAATTATCTCATGGGATGTGAGATTTCAATAAAGGCATTTTCCGAAATGCTTCTCGGATATGCCGAGGCAACAAGCGATCCCGATATCAAAGCGACTTGCGAATGGGTATCTATGAATCCCCCGAGAACATTCAGAGAAGCTCTTCAGCTCGTTTGGGGAGCACATATCTGTTACTGTTATCAGGGACTTTACGCAATGGCGTTCGGACGTTTTGACCAGTATCTCTATCCTTTCTACAAAAAAGATATTGAGAGCGGCGTAATGACTCGTGAAGACGCTCAGCTTATGATCGAAAACGTATTTATGAAGATCAGCGAATGCACAGTGGGAAGAGGATACGATGACGTATGTAATATCTGCGTTGCAGGTGTTACTCCTCAGGGTGAGAACGCAACAAACGATCTTACTTACGACGTTCTCCGCGCAGTAAGAGTATGTAACATCCCCGGTCCGAACCTGTCTGCTCGTATTCACCCTACAACTCCCGAATCTTTCCTCGAAGAAGCGCTTGAGGTTATCGGTACAGGTCTCGGTTATCCAGCTCTTATGAACGATACCGTTCATATTCCCGCTCTTATGAGAATGGGTTATCCGGAAGAGCACGCAAACAACTACTGTATGGTAGGATGTATCGAAAACTTCCTGCCGGGTATGCAGCCGCCGTGGAGTGACGGTCGTTTTGATAACGTAAAGTATCTTGAATATACATTCAACAGAGGTCGTGATATTCTCTCGGGCGGTATGGGCGGTATTGATACCGGTGATCCGTGCGAATGGAAGACTATGGATGAATTTATGGAAGCGTATAAAGCTCAGCTCGTTTTCGGAGCAGCGGGATATGTATGTAATATTCGTCTCTATTACGGAAAGCGTTCGCCTGATTTCTACTGTAATCCGTTTATGGGATGCCTTACATACGGTTGTATTGAAAAAGCACGTGATATCGATGACGGTGGTACTCTTTATCCCTCTGTTCATGGGGCATGTGGTATGGGTATTGGAACTGTAACCGATGCTCTTGCAGCTATAGAAAAGTGTGTTTATAAAGATAAGACCATTGAGATGAAGGATCTTGTTGCTGCTCTTGCCGCAAACTTTGAAGGCTACGAAGATATTCGTCAGAAGCTTCTTGATGTTCCGAAGTACGGTAATGACTGCGACGAAACAGATAAGTGGGCGGTTTGGTTTGTCGATTACATGGCAGAATTGTTTGACTGTCACCGTATGCACGACGGTGGTAGATTCTATACGCTTATAGCTTCAAATACAGCTAACATATATGCAGGTGAAAACTGCGGTGCTTCTGCAGATGGTCGTCTTGCACGGGAACCTATATCTGATGCAGCATCTCCCACATACGGATGCGACACAAAGGGTCCGACAAGTACGGTTAAATCTGTAACAAAGCCTGACTATACAAAGGTTGCGGGTGGTACTGTTCTTAACCAGAAATATTCTCCTTCAGCTTTCAAGGATGAGGCTAATATTAAACGTCTTGCGGCACTTATCCGTGTTTACTTTGCAAGAGGCGGACAGGAAATGCAGATCAACTCTGTTTCCAGAGAAACTCTTATTGATGCTATGGAAAATCCGAGAAAGTATAAGAATCTTGTTGTTCGAGTATCCGGATTCTCTGCATACTTCGTAAGACTTGACCCCAAGGTTCAGCGCGATATCCTGGCAAGAACGGTACAGTCATAACTGAGGGATAAGATATTATGAATATCAATGTATTCAATATCCAGCATTTTTCAAACGGTGACGGACCCGGTATTCGTACCACTGTTTTTCTTCACGGATGTAATCTCAGATGTCCTTGGTGTCATAATCCGGAATCTCTTTACGGAACACCTAATTTCAGAAATATAGATGATGTTGTCAGTGAAGTTCTGGACGATATGGAATTTTATGATATGTCAGGTGGCGGTGTGACAATATCGGGGGGGGAGCCTCTTTGTTCTCCCGATGTGTGCCTTGAGCTTCTTGAAGAATTTAAGAAAAACGGGCTTCATACGATCATTGATACAGCACTCGCAGTAAAGTGTGACAAACTGGAGCAGATTGCAGCTCTTGGCGATATGTTTTTTGTTGACCTCAAGACTCCTTTTGCTGATAAATTTGCCGAGGTGTGCAGAGGAGATTTCACAGTATACAAAGAAAACCTTGATAAACTGATGTCTCTCGGGGCAGAGGTGGTAATTCGTATTCCACTTATTCCTGATTTCAATATGGATGACGCATCGATAGACGGAATGATCGATTTTGTGAAATCTTATGGTTTTTCAATCACTCTTTTGCCATTCCACAGACTCGGTTCCTCTAAGTATACTGAGCTTGGTTTGGAGTATAAGTATTCCGATACAGAACCGTTGCCTACCTATGTTATTGATTCGCTAAAGTCTCGTTTCGCAGATGCGGGTATCAAGACCGCAAAAGTTTAATTCCTATCGAAGCATCAAATAGGTGTGATAGATATATCTCAAAATATTTCGAAAAAAATAAAAAAAAGTGTTGACAAACGAGACGTGATATGATATAATATCACTGTTGCAGGATGAGAACAAAGAAACTTCAAAATTTGTTCTTAGATTGTTAACATATGGCGGAATAGCTCAGTTGGCTAGAGCAACCGGTTCATACCCGGTAGGTCATGGGTTCAAGTCCAATTTCCGCTACCAAGAAATAATATGGTACTCATACGGCCCGTTGGTCAAGAGGTTAAGACACCGCCCTTTCACGGCAGTAACGGGAGTTCGATTCTCCCACGGGTCACCAAGTACCATATATTTCTTTTGGCCCGTTGGTCAAGAGGTTAAGACACCGCCCTTTCACGGCAGTAACGGGAGTTCGATTCTCCCACGGGTCATAAAAAACAAAAAGCATCACATAGTGGTGCTTTTTTGTTTTTTTAGGTGTAAAACATCCCTTTCGTCATTACACCTTTCCCTCGACCTTTTGGTCTTGAAGGTGCGACTTGACATGCAATGTCAATCGTGTTATAATAATGGTATCAAAAGGAAGGAGAAGGCATATAATTTTGTTTATTCAGGGGTGATTCAATGCATTCCTATACGCTATTCAAAACATTTGACATCTATTATTAGGTGGTATGAATTTAAAAGGTGGAAAGGAATACCAAGATATGGTTAAAGATATTTTCAAAAAAGCAGACTGGATCTGGTGCGAATCTGAAGGACATGCAGATGAATACGGCGAATTCTATTCTGCGTTCAACTATGACGGCGAAGATGTTGTAAAATTGAAAATATCCGCGGACAGTAACTACGCGGTATATATCAACGGCATATTGGCGGTTTTTGGACAGTACGCCGATTTCCCTTATGATAAAATATATGACGAGGTCGATATTACAAAATTTTGCAAAAGTGGTTTGAATCACGTAGCCATTATAGTCTGGTATTTTGGTATTGTAACGACTTCGGTATATTATAAAGGCGAGGCTTCCCTTATTTTTGAAATTTCAGATGGGAAAAATATTTTGTGCTTCAGTGGTGAGCAGACTCTTTCACGCCTTAGCCGTACCTATGCCCAGCACGTATGCAAGATAATTACAAGTCAGATGGGACTTTCTTTCAGCTACGATATGACTAAGGAGGACAACTGGAAGACGGGAGATCTTTGCGGATTTTTAAACAGTGTTACAGTTTCAAAGCACCCCTCTTGCCGAATTCGTCCGAATGAGAAGCTCATTCTCGAAAATAAGGTTTTAGGAAAAGAAATAAAGCGAATATCCCATAACGACATTGTTTTTGAGCTGGGAAGTGAGCAGGTCGGCTTTGTAAGCCTTGATATAACATCTGATACTGAGCAGGATATTATGGTGGCTTATGGTGAGCATATCGTGGACGGAAACGTAAGATATAGCGTTGGAGGAAGAAATTTCAGCTTTAAGATGCGTTTGCGCAAGGGAGAAAATAAATATCTCAACCCCTTCCGTCGTTTAGGAGCGAGATATTTGGAGATAAAATCCGATTCTCACGTTACGGTAAATGAAGCGGCAATCATGCCTACCATGTATCCCGTAGCTCTAAAAAATATGCCCAAGCTTAACGAATACCGTTCGAAAATATACGATATCTGCGTAAATACTCTGCGTCTCTGTATGCACGAGCATTACGAGGATTGCCCATGGAGGGAGCAGGCACTTTACTGTATGGACAGTCGAAATCAGATGCTCTGCGGTTATTACGCTTTCGGAGAGTACAAGTTTCCGCGCTCCTGCCTTGAGCTTATATCAAAGGACGACCGTAAGGACAGGCTGCTTTCCATATGCTATCCCGTAAATTTTGATTATTGCATTCCTTCTTTTTCAATTCACTATATCACCGAGTGCATGGAATACTTGCAGTATTCAGGCGATAAAGAGTTTATTGAGGAGATATATCCCAAGCTTGAAAGTGTTCTTTCTGCCTTCCTTGAAAGACGTGAAAATGGACTTGTGCCGATTTTTGAAGGCAAACAGTACTGGAATTTCTATGAGTGGAGCCACGGGCTGGACGGCTCCGGCAGAGGATACGAGCAGTCTAAATTTGATATAATACTTAACGCGCTTATTTCTATTGCCCTTGAAAATATGAGTAAGATAGGAGATATACTGGGTAAGCCGAACCAATATCGCGATATGATCCCCGAGATCAACAGTCGCATAAGAGAAGAGTTTTGGAATGAGGAAAAAGGTATCTTTTCGAACTGTCCTGACAAAGCCGGATACAGCGTTCTGGGCAACTCTCTGGCTATTCTTTGCGGAGCAGCAGAGGATCCCAATAGAGTGTGTGAGAAAATGCTCAATTTGGAAGGGGTGACAGATATCTCGCTCAGTATGCGTTGCTTCAAATACGATGCGATGTTGCTTGCTGACAAGGGAAAATACAAGGATTATATCCTTTCCGAGATTGACGAAAACTACAGGCCCATGCTTGAGCTTGGCAATGGGACCGTTTGGGAAACGGATAAGGGCGAAAGTGATTTTTCAAATGCAGGAAGCCTTTGCCACGGTTGGAGTGCTATGCCGATATATTACTACAATATTTTACTATGAGTTTTTTAATGAATTCTAAAAGGTTCGAAATTGTTGTGGCGACTCAACTTATCGGACTTGACGCGTGAGCGAGTCAATGTCCAATTCTCCCACGGGTCATAAAAAACAAAAAGCATCACATAGTGGTGCTTTTTTGTTTTTTGTTATTCTAAGAGAGGATCGATGTAAGTTGCGAATAACGAGAGATGAAGGATTAAAGCAGACGGCAACTTATCGAACTTGACACGCGAGCGAGTCAATGTCCAATTCTCCTATTAGTCAAAAAGACAAGATCATTTTCCCTGAATACCATCGAAACCGCAGATGAATCCTGTTACGTCGGTTGAGCAAATGTCGCCGCCGATAACCTTTTTCTTGTACACGATCACATTAGCCATGACTGTTCCGTTGTAATCGGAAAAATTCTTGACCTTGAACGTGTATCTTGTAACCTCGCGATCTCGGTATTTTGACAGATCGAGCCCTTGCTTGCGCTGAAGCTCATTGTATGAGTTCATTACCTTATCAAATTCTCCGGGAATCTTGATTTTTACTTCTTCAACAGGTGTTGGCTCAACCTCCCACCCGAACTGCGCGAGAAATCCGATGACATCATCGACAGTTTTGATTTTGTCGTAGTTGTACTTTTCAGCCTCAGCTGTGATCGCCTTGGTTGAGACCGGTGTGTATTCTGGAACCATAAGAATTATCGCACATAACGCGATGATAGAAACTGCTATCACGCTGAAAAATTTCAGGGTGTTTGCTCGTACTGTACAGATAAACATATTGACCTCCGCGGCACAAAATAATATATTGATTCTGAGAAATCATATTCGCGCGGAGTCATCAATAGAACAGAAAAAGACGGACTGATGCGGTTTGTACACCGTTTCGTCCGTCTTTTTTGACACAAATTATGCTTCAATTATGCTTTGAAATTGTAACCGAGCTCAAGAGCCTTTGCGTTCTTTTCGATAAGAGCAGTTTTTGCTGCGGGAATACCTGAGAGAAGGAATTCCTTGAATTCATCGTAATCGAAAATTCCTGTTTCCTTGAGCATATATCCGAGTATGATTACGTTTGCGAATCCTGTGAGACCGTTGTCATTAGCCATTCCTGTTGCGGGAATGTAGATCGCCTTGATGTCATCTCTTTCGCTCTTTTTCTCAACGAGTGTTGAGTCGCAGAAGATCGTTCCGCCTGCAGCTACCTTCGACTCGAACTTCTCGAATGAGGGAAGGTTCATAGCGACGAGAATATCGGGAGTTGTTACGCTAGGAGATCCGATGTCTTCATCAGAAATAACGACTGTGCAGTTAGATGTGCCGCCGCGCATCTCGGGACCGTAGGAGGGAAGGAAAGTAACATTCTTGTCCATGTGCATTCCGGTCTTAGCCATCTGCTTACCTGAGAACTGAATACCCTGTCCGCCGCTTCCGGCAAAAATGATTCTTGTTGTCATATTATTCACCATCCTTTAACGCTTCTGCGTCCTTATAAACTCCGAGAGGATAATAAGGCATCATGTTGTCTCTGAGCCACTGGAGAGCATCTGTGGGAGTCATACCCCAGTTTGTCGGGCAAGTGGAGAGAACTTCAACGATAGAGAAGCCTTTTCCGTCTATCTGATTCTGGAAAGCTTTTTTGATCGCTTTCTTTGCGGCAATAATGTTCTTCGGAGAGTCAACGGAAACTCTCTGAGCGAGAGCGACGCCGTCGAGAGTGGAGAGCATCTCGCATACTCTGATCGGGTTTCCCTGAATACTTCTCTTTCTTCCGTAAGGTGAAGTTGTCGTAACCTGACCGGGAAGAGTTGTGGGAGCCATCTGACCGCCTGTCATACCGTAGATACAGTTGTTGATGAAGATTACTGTGATGTTCTCACCGCGGGTAGCGGAATGAACTGTTTCAGCAGTACCGATAGCGGCGAGGTCACCGTCACCCTGGTATGTAAATACTACTGTTTCGGGATGAGTTCTCTTAACACCTGTTGCAACGGCGGGAGCACGTCCGTGAGCAGCTTCGATCATATCACATTCGAAGTAATTGTACGCGAAAACGGAGCATCCGACAGGGGCGATACCTACTGTGTTTCCTTCGATTCCGAGTTCGTCGATAACTTCAGCGACGAGACGGTGAACGATACCGTGAGTACATCCGGGGCAGTAGTGAAGCGGCACATCGGACAATGCGTGAGGTCTTTCAAATACTGTTTTCATATATATAATTTTGATCCTTTCAATGAATTGATGATTTGCTGAGGATCAGAGGTTCTCAGCAAGTGCTTTGATCTGAGCTGTAACTTCTTCAACTGACGGGATAACGCCGCCTGTACGTCCGAAGAAGTGAACGGGACGCTTACCGTTTACAGCGAGACGAACATCGTCAACCATCTGGCCCATAGACATTTCAACGGAGAGGAGGACCTTTGCGTGATCTGCGACTTCGGAGATAGCAGCCTTAGGGAACGGCCAGAGGGTGATCGGACGGAGAAGACCTGCCTTGATACCTGCACGTCTTGCTTCAGCGACAGCACTCTTGCAGATACGGGCTGTGATACCGAATGCGACGATAACGATATCAGCGTCATCAGTCATATATTCTTCGTACTTAACTTCGTTCTTTTCGATTTCAGCATATTTTGCATAACGGTCAATGATCGTCTGCTCAAGCACATTAGGATCGATGTAGAGAGAATTGGTGATGTTCTTTTTTCTCTTGAAGCCGTGACCGTTTGTAGCCCAAGATTTTTCGGGAAGATCACGCTTCGGGAATGCGGAGAAAGCAACAGGCTCCATCATCTGACCGAGAGCTCCGTCAGCAAGAAGCATAGCGGGCATACGGTATGTATCAGCGAGATCAAGAGCTTCAGCTGTGAGAGATGCCATTTCCTGAACTGATGAGGGAGCTACAACGATAAGTCTGAGATCACCGTGACCAACACCGCGTGTTGCCTGATAATAGTCCTGCTGAGAGGGCTGAATACCGCCGAGGCCGGGACCGCCGCGCTGTACGTTGACAACGAGACAGGGGAGGTCACATCCTGCGATGTATGAAATACCTTCACTCTTGAGGGAGATTCCGGGGGAGGAAGATGATGTCATAGCACGTGTACCTGTGGATACAGCACCCATGAGCATATTTACAGCAGCAACTTCGCTTTCAGCCTGGAGACAAACGCCGCCTACCTTGGGAAGACGCTTAGCCATATATTCTGCGATCTCAGTCTGAGGTGTGATAGGATATCCGAAAAAGTGAACGCAGCCGGAAGCAATAGCAGCTTCGGCGATAGCTTCGTTACCCTTCATTAAAACTTTCTTTGACATGATATATTCTCCTTAATGATAATTAACAATACTTGATCAAACGTCTTTTTCGACTTTGATAACACAGTCAGGGCACATCATTGCACACATTGCACACGCAATACATTTGGATTCATCAGTAACTTTTGCGGGATGATAACCCTTTGAATTGAGGGATGCAAGATCGAGTTCAATAATTTTCTTGGTACATACTTCAACGCAGAGACCGCAGCCTTTACATCTTTCGGTGTTGAATGTAACTTTATTCATTAATATCCTCCTTCAAGCCTTGACGGCTTAGATATATATTTTTTGTGAATTTGTGTTCTGTTTTCGTCAGAACAGTTTTTTTGTTGCGTTTACGATCGGAATAAGGATTTCGTTTGCATAACCTGATTCAGCAAATCTGGCTGGAGTGTCAGGCGCAAAATCGGGGCAGTAGGTATGTGCGGTAAGTGGGAGAGAGCACAATTCTGCACATTTTTTTGCATATTCCACACTCGCTGCGATATCATCCGCTGTTGTCTCAGCTCCGAGGGAAGAATTGTTGATGATCTTTGTGCACTTGAGTCCCGATACATCTTCAATCTCTTTCATACAAAGGAAACAGTCAGTCGGATCAGCGATAAGAGGTCTGTACATATTGATGACGTAATACATATCGTATCCCGCACGGTTTATATACATTCTGTACATTCCGAGGGCAACTGAACCGTCATCTCCTCCAACGTCAATGATTGAGATATCATCCTTCGATTCAAAAAGTGAGATCAGCTTTGGCGGCAGAGAAGGGATGTCGACATTCGTGTTTGCAAATTCCGGAATCAGAACCTCTACTCCGTTTTTCTCAAGGATCTCTTTTGCGTCAGCAGTTCTGAAATATGGATTTACAATATCAATATCCGCGATGTGAACTTTTTTCTCAGGATAAAGCTTGCGCGCGGTTAGTGCGAGATTTACTGCGACATTGGTTTTGCCGCTTCCGTAATGACCGCATATTATGTTTAAGTTTCCGATTTTTTGATTAATCATTTACCTATCCGATTGATAAAGTGGTTTTATGTTATATTATACCATCAGAACGCAAAAAAATAAAGAGGTATTTTTATTATATATTTGCATATTTATACCATTATCTGTTGTGTAATATGCACCATACGACCAAAAACGTCATTATAATATTATTTATAATTTAATGTAAAAAGATTTGAAAAATCACATACATTATGGTATAATATATATTATTAGTACAGACAGGAAGGAAAAACTGCGGTGAGACTGCTTCTTTTTACTATTCCGGAACAGATTATGGATATACTTAGGATAATAAAGGGTATATCTGTTGTTGATATTATTGATATTGGCTGTGTATCGGTTCTGTTTTATTTTCTCTATAAATTTATTAAGGAGCGCCGTGCAGGAAAGCTCGCACTGGGCATTTTTCTGTTGTTTGTTGTTCAGATATTCAGTGTGATCGCTGATATGTATCTGCTCCAGTATATTATGCAGAATATTTTCCAGGTTGGTATTATTACTATCGTAATTCTGTTCCAGCCTGAGATCCGTTCTGTTCTCGAGAAGGTTGGAACACAGCCGCTCAAGAGCCTTATGAGTATTGGTGACACAAAGGCAAATTCTTCGAATATTCCTCATGTGATTGATGAGGTTGTGTCGGCGGTTTGCGATCTTTCCGAGACAAAGACAGGTGCGCTCATCGTATTTGAGAGAAGCACAAAGCTTGGAGACATGATCCTTACAGGGACGGTGATCGACGCTGAGCCTGTGTCATTCCTTATCAAAAATATTTTCTTCAACAAAGCTCCGATGCATGACGGTGCTATGATAATCCGTGACGGACGAATCCACGCCGCCGGATGCTTGCTCCCGCTGTCGAACAATCCCGATATCATCAAGGACCTCGGTACACGTCACCGCGCAGGAATCGGAATGAGCGAGAACAGCGATGCGCTTGTTATCATCGTATCTGAGGAAACAGGAACGATCTCTGCAGCTTTTGAAGGAGAGCTTGAGCGAGGCTTCGGAAAAGAAGAGCTCACATCTCTTTTAAGAGCAAAGCTTATGGACGACGATTCGGTAGATAAGAAGAAATTTAACCTTAAGACTGTCAAAAATGTTGTGAAGGAAATCAAACATCACGACAACATAGGCAAAACGAATAAATAATTCTGGGGAAATAATATGGATCATAAGAACATAAAACACGAAAATCACACATCTCACAGTAATGTTGTAGTAAAAGTATTGTGTGTTCTTGCAGCATTTGTTCTGTGGATATATGTTATGTCAGTCGAGAGTCCGGACTGGGAAACAACATTCAGTCACATCGTGGTTCAGCTTGAAAATGCTGACGAACTCGTCACGGAAAAGAATCTTGCGATCTACAATGGATACGGTACAATGATTGACGTTACACTTGCAGGCAAAAAAAGTGTTGTATCAAAAATCAGAGAAGAAGATATCGTTGTTACGGCAGATGTGAGCAGTATAGGGTCTGTCGGCAGATATAACTGTAAAATCAAGGTTGATACCCCCGCAGGATGTAAGCTTGTCGGAATGAGTCAGGAGACTATTTCCGTTTACGTCGATAAATCAGAACAGATCTCTGTTGATCTTTCTGAGCAGCGCGAGAACACAAAGCTACCCGAGGGGTGCTATACAGGTACTATCGACTTTCCGGTGGATAAGGTCTCGGTAATCGGACCTTCAAATGTACTCTCTCGTATTGAGGGAGCGGTTGTAAATCTTGACCTCAGCGGTGTATTTACAACGACTACTGTTACACAGAAGGTGACACTTATCGGAAAGAACGGCGAGGAGATCACAAGCCCATATATTGATTATTATCCCAAAGAGGTTACTGTTACTGTTCCGATCCTCAAGACTGTAACAATGCCTGTTCCGGTTTCATTCAAGTACGGATACCTTAATTCAAACAATACGAGGATTGCACTTGTTCCCTCAACCGTTACTGTGACGGGAGATGCTGCGATCATCAATCAAGGAAACCTTATCTCCCCAATCGAAATTGACGAAAAGAATGAGTTCAACGATGGAGTTTGCGTAAAGAACGTGATTCTTGATGCAGTAAAAGGGGTAAAACTCAGCGCATATTCTGTTGATGTTACCGCTGTGGTAGATCCTCTGATCAAGACGCGTGAGATTGCAGTTCCCGGAACCAATATTACGGATACGGGTGCAAAAGACGGAGTAAACTATACATGGGATCACTCGACCGTCAATGTGACAATAATGGGCGAGATGGATAAAATTGCAAAAATCACAGCTGATGACATTTCACTTGTTCTCGATATGAGTCCTTACAGCGTAACAAATACAGGAACCATCAAGGTCAAGGCAGATGTGGAAATAGATTCCACATACAGCGATGATATTATTGAGATCGGAACTTACGAGATCAGCGTAACATTTGAAAATTGATTAAATGAGTAAACTATTCAGAATACAGGTTAATGACATCAGGGTGCAGTACAGAGAGGGCGGACGCGATTTTGAAGCTGAAGCTATTCATAAGGCAGCATCACTGATCAACAAAAAAACAGGACTTGATCCTCACAACTTGAAGATCGCAAAAAAATCAATAGACGCAAGACGTGATATTTCTTTCGTTTACTCTGTTTATGCGGAGATCGAGGCTGATAAAAACTTTAAGGCAAGCGGCGAGATCAAGCTTTTTTCCGAGCCCGAGCTTGTGCTTGATAAGGGAAACAAAAAGCTTGAGTACCGCCCTGTTGTTGTCGGATTTGGACCTGCAGGTATGTTTGCCGCACTCATTCTTGCGGAAAACGGATATGCTCCGATCGTTCTTGAGAGGGGAGCTTCTGTTGAAGAGAGGGTACGTGCCGTTGACAGATTTATCCAAGACGGTATTCTTGACACAAATACTAATATTCAGTTTGGAGCAGGCGGTGCAGGTACGTTTTCAGACGGAAAGCTTACTACACGGATAAACGATCCACTGATCGCGTATGTTCTGAAAACTCTTTGCGAGCTTGGTGCTCCCGAGGATATTATCTACAAAGCTAAACCGCATATCGGAACCGACATTCTCAGACTTGTTGTAGACAACGCAGATAAACGTATCACAGAACTCGGCGGGGAGATCAGATACAAAACAACGGCAGAGAATATCACTTCAAATAAGCTTACTGCGGATGGAGACGTGATTCCGTTTGATGCACTTGTCCTTGCAACAGGCCACAGCGCGAGAGATACCTATTCTCAGTTGATCGGCGCAGGGTTTGCAGTTGAAGCAAAACCTTTTTCAGTCGGCGTTCGTGCGGAACATCTTCAGGATGATATAGATAAAGCTATGTTCAAATCACACGCAGGAGACAAAGCACTCGGTCATGCGGAATATCAGCTTTCATACCGAAAGGGAGAGAGAGGATGCTACACATTCTGTATGTGTCCCGGCGGAGTAGTTGTCCCTTCAGCAAGTGAAGAATTTGGTGTTGTGACCAATGGTATGAGTACACGGGCACGAGACGGCAGAAATGCCAATGCAGCGGTTTGTGTATCTGTTTTGCCGAAGGATTATGGTTCAGACCCTGTGTCTTCAATAGAATTTCAGCGTGATCTTGAGAGAAAAGCGTTTGTGATGGGCGGACGTGATTACACAGCGCCTATGCAGACGGTTGGAGATCTGTTGAATGGGAAAAGCGGAGCTTCATATTCAAAAGTAGTTCCGACCTACCGCGACGGAAAGGTTACGCCTGTTGACTTTTCTGAGCTGTTTCCGCCTTTTGTTACCGAAATGCTGAGAGAAGGTATCTCAGACTTCGGAAGAAAGATCCGCGGGTATTCAGATGATTATGTTCCTCTCACGGGAGTTGAGACGAGAACATCGGCGCCTGTACGTATTCTCAGGGGGGACGATTGTACTGCTGTGGGATACGAATGCATTTATCCTTGCGGAGAGGGTGCAGGATATGCGGGGGGAATCGTCAGCGCGGCAGTTGACGGTATCAGAGTTGCCGCAAAAATTATTGGGAAATATTCACCGAAATTGTAATTTAGTAATCAGATAAGGAGTCATTTATGCGTCAGAGGGCAGTTGTTCTTGAAACAGACGGAAAGATTGCAAAAATCGAGGTTCGCCGTTCAACAATGTGTGAAGGATGTCACAAAAACGGCGGATGCGGTGAAGGACACTGCGAAATCTCGGGACTTGTTTCGGGCAACGGAAAGCTTGAAACTCTTGCCGAAAACAGAGTAAACGCAAAAGTGGGAGATACTGTCGAGGTCGAGACAGAAAGCAAAGTTGTTCTTGGATACGCGGCACTTGTTTTCATTATGCCGATAATCGTCAGCATTGTATTTTACTATATTTCCGAAGCTCTTTTTAAGGCTGATAGTGCCGGAATGATCGGCGCTTTGATCGGATTTGTGCTTTCTTTTGTTTTCTGTGTGATTTTTGACAGACTCAAGAAAAAGGGTGTGCCTGACATTAAAATCGTAAATATTGTCAGTGACGGTGAGTAAGTATTTTTGATTTGTAATTAATAAAAATTTATATAGAGAAAGAGAATAGTAATGTTTTATAAGAATAAGTGGGATGTTGCCGTATCGCATAACGATATGATGAACGATCCTGCGGTGTGTGAGATCTCATCTGAGCTTGGGATAGCTTATCCGACGGCTCAGCTTCTTGTAAACCGCGGATGCAGTACGGCTGCTGAGGCAAAAGCTTTTCTTGCAAAAGAAGAGGAACAGCTTCACGATCCTTTTTTGATGACAGATATGGAGTGTGCCGCTGTAAGAATCGCGTCAGCGATCGAGGACGGTGAGAAGATCGTTATTTTCGGAGACTACGACGTTGACGGAGTTACGTCAGTCAGCAGCCTGTATCTTTACCTCAGCTCAAAGGGGGCAGATGTTTCTTATTATATCCCCTGCAGATCCGGTGAGGGATACGGAATGTCGGAAAATGCAGTCAGAAAACTTGCAACAGACGGTTGCCAGCTTATTATTACGGTTGACACAGGTATTACCGCAGTGAACGAGGCAAGACTCGTAAGAGAACTTGGGGTAGACTTGATCATCACCGACCATCACGAGTGTCATTCGGAGATTCCCGAGGCTGTTGCCGTTGTCAATCCGCGACGTTCGGACTGTCCATATCCTTTCAAGGAGCTTGCAGGTGTCGGGGTTGTATTCAAGGTTTTGTGCGCGGTCGAATCTGTGATGAATCCTGAGGATTCACTCATGAAATGCGTGAGAAATGTTTCGCGTGCTTATGGGGATCTTGTCGCCATCGGAACAGTTGCGGACGTTATGCCGATCCGTGACGAAAATCGATTGATCGTCAGCCACGGATTAAAGCTGATGGAAGAGGAGACACGGCCCGGGCTTATTGAACTGATGGAAGCGACCCGTCTTGAATCAAAGTATAACACCAAAAAGAAAATTACAGCGTCATATATCGGATATACGATCGCACCGCGAATCAATGCGGCAGGACGTATCCGTGATGCTTCTATCGCCGTTGAACTGTTTCTCGCAAAAGACTCTGCCACAGCAGTTCCGATTGCGAGAAATCTGTGTGACATAAATCACGAAAGACAGACAGAAGAAAACCTTATCGTTGAAGAAGCATACGCCCAGATCACATCGGAGCACGATTTTGAAAAAGATCCTGTGATCGTACTCGATAACGGAAAGTGGCATCACGGCATTATCGGTATCGTTGCATCAAGAATTACCGAAAAATACGGATGTCCCTCTATTCTCATTTCATTCGAGGGATCTGTCGGCGAGGACGGAGAATCCGGAGACGATGTAGGAAAAGGCTCAGGCAGAAGCGTAAAGGGAATGAACCTCGTAGAGAGCCTCAGCTCTTGCTCTGATCTTCTTGAAAAATTCGGCGGTCACGAGCTTGCGGCAGGTCTTTCGATCAAGAGGGAGAACCTTCCCGAATTCAAGCGCAGATTGAACGAGTATGCGCGAGAATGCCTCGGGAATACCGATATGCAGGTGTCTCTTGAGGCAGAATGTGAGCTTTATCCTGAGGATATCACAATGCAGCAGGCGAGTGAGCTCTATTATCTCGAGCCGTATGGTGTATCAAACCCTGTCCCTGTTTTTGTGATACGGAATGTTCGCCTCTGCGATACTGCTCTTGTCGGCGGAGGAAAGCATACACGCCTTACTCTTCAGATAGGATCTGAGTACATAAGCGCAATGTGTTTCCGTCAGTCTCTCACAGACCTTGACATATATTCGGGAGATACGGTTGACGTAATGTTCACGCTTGACATCAACGAGTTCCAGAATGTACGAAGTGTTCAGATGATCGTCAAGGATGTGCGACTCAGCGAAGCACAATTCAAAAATGAATATGCTGAGCGTGAGCTTTACAGCAACATCAAGAAAGGTATGAAGCCGGAGGAGATGAGGCTTGATCCCATTTCTTCCGCATCAATAGTGCCTACACACGAGGATTTTGCAGCAGTTTACAGTACTCTCAAAAGAGAACTCAGAGCAGAACACGAGGTTTTCAGCATAAGAGCACTTATTCATCTTCTTAAAACTGCAGGAATAAAAATCACTTATGTTAAGTTGAAATTCATACTGATGACATTCCGTGAGCTGAATATTCTTGAGGTGAATAAGCTCGGCGGCGAGCACGAGACTTATGCATTCAAATATGTTTTTTTGAAATCAAAAACAAATCTTGATAAATCAAATATCTACAGAAAATTGAAGGCTGACTTTGGTCAGAAGATCTAATATGACTATTGAAGACAAAAAAGATGAATTCAGCGGCATAGAAAAGCTGATGGCTGTTATCGAAAACAGCGAAAAGCATTACGATGCCGAAAAAATTGAGAGGGCGTACCTTTATGCAAAAGCATTGCATGAAGGACAGTTCCGTGTCAGCGGCGAGCCGTATATTTCACATCCTATCGCGGTTGCGGAGATCGTTACATCTCTCGGACTTGATACGGATTCTATCTGCGCGGCATTTTTGCACGACACGGTAGAGGATTGCCCCGATAAGACAAATCTTGATATAATCAAGAATAAATTCGGGGAAGAGGTTTCACTTCTTGTTGACGGTCTTACCAAAATGAAGGCGATCAACGTCGAGGACAAAGAAGAAGCGAATATGGAGAACATCCGTAAAATGCTTCTCGCTATGTCAAAGGATATCCGCGTAATTTTCATTAAGCTTTGCGACAGACTTCACAATATGCGTACTCTCGGAGTAAAAGCAGAGCATAAGAGACGTGCTACCGCGCTTGAAACGATGCACGTTTATGCACCTCTTGCTCATCGTCTCGGTATGCAGAGAATGAAGCAGGAGCTTGAAAATCTCGCGCTCTCTTATCTTGACCCTATCGGATATGCCGAGGTATCTACCGATATCGAGAAAAAATATGGCTTGAATCAGAACTTTATCGAAAACACACGTCAGTATGTTTCGGAAAAGCTTGAGGAATATAACATCAATTTCTCACTTGAAGGTCGAGTCAAGACCGTATATTCTATCTATCGCAAAATGTTCAAGCAGAACAAGAGCTTTGACGAGATCTATGACTTCTATGCAATCAGAATTATCGTTGATACTGAGCTTGAATGCTACACCGCACTCGGTATAATCCACGAGCTGTTCAAGAGTATTCCCGGACGCTTCAAGGATTATATCTCCACTCCGAAGCCGAATATGTACCAGTCACTTCATACGACTGTAATCGGACGTGACGGTATTCCTTTTGAAGTTCAGATCAGAACCAGAGAGATGCATCATATCGCTGAATACGGTATCGCAGCTCACTGGAAATACAAATCAGGCGCAAAAAGTAAAGAGGACATCGATAAAAAGCTCTCGTGGATCGCAAAGCTTATTGATACAGAAGATGGCGCGATCGACTCCGAGGACTTTATGCACGCCTTGAAGATCGACATTTTCAGCGACGAAACGTTTGTGTTTACTCCCAAGGGAGACGTTATCGCACTTCCTCAGAACTCTACGCTGATCGACTTTGCATACGCGATCCACTCTCAGATCGGAAACAGAATGGTTGGTGCTAAGATCAACGGTATGATAGCTCCGATCGACCGAGTGCCGCAGACAGGTGAGATCGTCGAGATCATCACATCAGCGAACGCCAAAGGTCCGAGCCGTGACTGGCTCAAGATCGTCAAAACGAGTGAAGCGAGAGCAAAGATCCGTCAGTGGTTCAAAAAGGAAAAACGTGCAGAGAATATCAAGATCGGTCAGGCTGAAATTGACAGAGTTATCTCAGGTTATCGCGTAAAGCCGACTGAGGCACAGAAAACAGAGATCATCTATTGCGCGGCACGCAAGCTTGGAATGGCAGATTCTGAGGATCTCTTCAATGCAGTAGGCTATAACGGGATCGCGATGACGAAAGTTACTTCCAAGCTGAAGGGTGAGTACGAACGTATCGTCAAGCCGGAAGAACAGGTTCTGATTACCGATACAGATCAGGTTCAGACTCAGAAGAACAAAAAGATCAGATCGAACAGCGGAATTATCGTTGACGGAGAATACGGATGCGAGGTCAAATTCGCAAAATGCTGTAATCCTCTCCCGGGCGACCATATAATCGGATTTATAACCAAGGGTTACGGTATCTCGATCCACAAACACGATTGTCCTAATGTCAAAGCTGGACTTGAGAATCCCGAATACAGAGAACGCTGGGCACACACAGAGTGGGATACCGATTCGATGACGGCAGCTGAGCTCAGCAAAACTCTCTATGAGGTCGTACTTCAGATATATGCAGAGAACGATATTATGCTTCTCGCAAATATCACGGCGGCTCTTGCCGATATGAAGGTCTCTCTCCTCTCGATCAATACAAAAAAGAGAACAGAGAGCGAAATAATAATCAGCCTTACAGTCGGATGCAAGAATATCGATCATTATAATTCGATCATGTCGCGTCTAAAATCTATCAACCACGTACACAGTATAACACGTGGATTTTCATAATACAGGTAGTAACAATGATAGCAGTAATACAAAGAATTGCAGAAGGAAAAGTAACCGTTGACGGAAGCGTAATTGCAAATTGTGAAGGAAAAGGAATCCTTGTCCTTCTTGGAGTTGCAGAGGGTGATGAAGAAAAGGATGCTGTCCTTCTCGCAGATAAGATTGCAAAACTCAGAATTTTTGAAGATGAAAACGAAAGAATGAATCTATCTGTAACAGATGTTGACGGGGGAATAATCGTTGTTCCGAACTTTACTCTCCTTGCATCATACAGGAAAGGGAACCGTCCTGATTTTATGAACTCAGCTCATCCGAGCGTTGCCAAGCCTCTCTTTGAGTATTTTGCAGATTATATCTCAAAATATACCGAAAAGGTCACAAGAGGCGAGTTCGGTGCGGACATGAAGGTATCAATAATAAATGACGGTCCTGTTACGATCTCTATGGATTCAGAAGTTTTGAAACAGTCAAAAAAATCAGTATGATACTTAAAATTAACGGAAATATTAAACCATATTATGTACAGACGCTCGCGATGATGTTCTTCCCAGGGGCAAAATTCCCCGAAAATGAGGAGATGACACCAGAGACTGTTGTCGTTTCCCTTGATCTCTCCGAAAACGATGAAGCAGTCACAGCTTCTCTAACGATTTCGCAGGGCGAGAAGATTTCTTCAGCTGAGGCGTGTGCAAAATGGGACTCTGATGATAAAGAGCATCACCGCAAGGTAGCAGCGGGGGACGCTTTTATGAAGGCGGGTGCCGATTTTACAGGATTTACTCCGCCGTGGGGAATTCTTACAGGTGTTCGTCCTGCAAAAGTAGCAACAGAGCTACTTGAGAGAGGGATGACACAAAGCGAAGCCGCAGAATTCATCAGCCGTGAGTATTTTGCAGAGCCGATAAAGGCACGTCTCGCAGTTGACGTTGCGGCTGCAGAAGCAAAGGTAATAACACCTGAGATCAGACGCGAATGCAGTGTCTATGTCGGAATACCGTTCTGTCCTACGAGATGCGCGTACTGTTCATTCGTATCTTACACATCTCCCGGACTTCTCAAGCTGATTCCCGATTATCTTACAGCACTCGCAAAAGATATCGGCGGTATTTTTTCACTGATCCGTGAGATCGGAATGAACGTTACGTCCATATATATCGGCGGCGGAACTCCGACGATCCTGAATGAGAGTCAGCTTGATTTTCTTCTCGATACGATAACGAAAAATGTCACATCGGTGAGAGAATTCACTCTTGAGGCGGGGCGCCCGGATACTATAACTCCCGAAAAGCTTGCGACAGCCGCAAAATACGGTGTTGACAGAGTGAGCGTTAATACTCAGACATTGAACGATGATGTTCTGAAAAAGATTGGCCGAGCACATTCTACCGATATGTTCTTCTCAGCATATGATGCTGCAAGAGCAAGCGGTATCAAAAACATTAACGTAGATCTGATAGCGGGACTTCCATACGATACCACAGAATCTTTTGTAAACACGATAGATCGTGTGATCGCACTTGATCCCGAGAATATTACCGTTCATACGTTCAGCGTAAAGCGATCGTCTGACTTCAAGTCTGAGGGCAGATTCGATCCTTCGTCTCAGATCGCATCAGAAAGTGTTGCATATTCTCAGAAAGCACTCACCAAAAACGGATACCTTCCGTATTATATGTACAGACAGAAAAATACCGTTGGAAATCTTGAGAATGTCGGATACGCAAAAGAAGGATGCGAAGGTCTTTATAATATCTATATGATGGAGGAAGTCCATTCAATCTTTGCCTCAGGAGCATCATCTGTGACAAAGCTTGTTTCCGTCCCCGACAGAGAAGGGAATGTTCGCATTGAAAGGGTGTTCCAGCCGAAATATCCGTACGAGTATCTCCGTTCACATAACGAAGATAACGGATCTGATGCAAAACGTAAGTATGAAGAAATGAGAGATCAGGCTATTGAGTTTTTTGACTGTAAAAAATAACAAGTGTATGACAAACCATATTTGAGCCTATGGCACAAGATCATGAGAAAGGCATGGTGATCATAGTGAAAAAGCTTACAGTAAACATTAACAGTTATGCAGATGCAGAAGAACTTGTAAAAAAAAGTGAGGCTGAGTTTACAGCACATATAAATAAAGCACTCGACGAAGTGTTTGATAACGACCATCACAGATTGATCGCACTCTCGGGCCCTTCTTGTTCCGGAAAGACTACGACCGCATCAATGCTTACCGAGAGAATAACAAGCGAAGGACAAAACGCGGTAGTTATGTCTATTGATGACTTTTTCTTTGGAAGATCAGACAGAAACAAAGTTGACATTGAAGCACCCGATTATGACAGCGTAAAAGCGATCGACCTCGATTATCTCGGTGAATTTACAAAAGATCTGCTGGCGGGAAAAACGGTCCGTGTTCCGAAATATTCATTTCTTGAGACTGCAAGAGTGGGATATCGGGAATATTATCCCCGTGAAAACGATATATATATCTTTGAAGGGATACAGGCGGTCTATCCTGAAGTAACAGCACTGTTCGGGAATAATTATGAGAGTGTTTTCATCTCAGTCGAGGATGATATAGAGTATAACGGAACGGTTTTCACAAAGCACGAGATAAGACTTTTCCGCAGAATCGTCCGCGATTATAAATTCAGAAACGCGACAGCGGAATTTACTCTTCACCTTTGGGAAGGTGTGAGGGCAAATGAAGAGAATAACATTTTCCCGAACTCACAGCAGTGCGATGTATATATTAATTCGTTCCTGCCATATGAACTGTTTGTAATAGCTCCTTATGCTACAGATCTTCTCCGTACTATTCCAAGTGGAAGCAGATACAGAGCTGAAGCAGAGAGGCTTATGGATAAACTCAGTATATTCAAATGTGATTATATTGAGGACCGAATGATTCCCGCAAATTCTGTATTCCGTGAGTTTATCGGATAATTTTCGGAATATCTGACGGGAGGGGCCTGTGGTCAAAAATCACGGCGAAGATAAGATATACGGGAAGACAAAAACAGAGCTGAATGAAAAATCGAGGTTGAATAAACCAAACTCATTCGTATCAGGGGTTCTTGTTCTGACTATATCGAATCTCCTTGTGAAAATGGCCGGACTCCTTTTCAAAATACCGATGAATTACATCGTCGGGGACACCGGTATGGGGTACTACAATTCCGCATATTCGGTGTATTCGTTTTTCTATATGCTCTCGACCTCGGGACTTCCGATAGCGATATCGGTTATGGTTTCCGAAAACAGAGCGCAGGCAAAGCTGACAGCTGCCAAAGCTGTATATCGGATTGCGCTGATTATTTTTGTTCTTACAGGACTTGCGGTGTGCTTGCTGATGTTTTTTGGAGCATCGCCGCTTGCCCGTCTGATAAAATCGGACAGATCGTACATCTCGATTGCGGTAATAGCACCGACAATGCTTTTTATCTGTATCTCAAGCGCGATCAGAGGCTATTTCCAGGGATGCGGGAATATGGTGCCCACAGCAGTATCCCAGCTTATCGAAGCTGTCGGAAAGCTCCTTGTAGGAATAGCTGCCGCATCGTATGCAATCGGAAAAGGGTATGAAATACATATCATAGCGGCGTACGCGGCATCCGGACTTACTATCGGCTCGATTGGCGGGTGGATATATCTTGCACTTGCAAGAATTATCAGACGAGACAAAGATCTTATGTCAGATAATCTGAACATCATAAATGACCGACCTCAGACTAAAGATGTCATTGCTCGGTTTATAAAGATCTCATTGCCAGTGACGCTGAGCTCGTCAGTTATGAGCCTGACAAATATGATCGATACTGCTCTGATCCAAAGAATATTGCAAGGCTCCGGAATGACAGAGGAAGCGGCAGCGACACTTTTTGGGAATTACACGTCACTTGCCGTGCCGATGTTCAATTTGCCCCCGGTATTTGTTTACCCGATCGCGTATTCTCTTGTTCCTGCGATCTCGTCATCTCTTGCGGCGGCTGATTATCAAAAGGCAAGAGAGAAAACCGAAGCGTCACTCAGATATTCATTTATCATCGGACTTCCGTGTGCACTCGGAATGGCAGTTTTGGCAGATCAGATACTGTGTCTGTTCTATAAAGAATCGTCAGCACATCTCGCCTCGCCTCTTCTCACCTGCCTTGCACCATCATCGTTTTTTGTGTGCATCCTTGCCGTAACCAATTCTGTACTTCAAGGATCGGGGAAAGAAAAGCTGCCAGTTATTTCAATGTTGTGCGGTGCTGTTGTCAAATGCGTATCAAGTGTTGTTTTGCTTGAACACTTCGGGATCATAGGTGCGCCGCTGTCCACATTTATTTGTTACCTTGTCGTGACGGTAATAAATATGGCTTTTGTTGCTAAGCACATCGGAATCGAGCTGACATTCGTAAAGTCACTCTTGAAACCTCTTGTGTCAAGCTTTGGATGTTGTGCAGCTGCGGCTTTCACATATGACATGACGGCAGAGTATATTGGAAGTAAGCTTTCATGTGCAATTGCAATAATTGCGGCAGTTGGAATATATATGTTCTTGATATTGTTCTCGGGCGCTGTTACGAAGAATGAGATAATGGCGATTCTCGGGAACAATAAAAAGGATTTTGATAACAGAAAGGACAATAAAATTGAATATAAGCGAACTCAAGAACAAACTCAAAACTGAAGATAAACATGATTTTGAATCACTTCGCACTCTTGTGGAAATTCTCAGAAGTGAGGAAGGATGCCCGTGGGATGCTGAACAGACTCACGCTTCAATCAGAAATGATTTGATCGAGGAAACTTATGAGGTTATCGAGGCGATCGATAAGGACGACCGTACGCTTATGCGTGAGGAACTCGGGGATGTGATGTTCCAGGTTATGTTCCACAGCAGAATAGAGGAAGAAGCAGGTGTATTTGATGTAGATGACGTGATACACGATATTTGTGCAAAAATGATATTCCGTCATCCGCACGTTTTCGGAAATGTTTCAGTAGACGGTTCATCTGAGGTTCTCGATAATTGGGAGAAGATCAAAAAAGACGAAAAGAGCCGTAATACTGCAAAAGAATCTATGCTGGCTGTTCCGAAGCAGTATCCGGCACTCATCCGCGCACGAAAAATTGCAAAAAAAGCTCGTAAGGACGGATATACATTTGCCGATAATTGTGAGATCGCTGAGCGAATTAAAGCTATGGCAGAGTCACTGAAGTCTGCCGATGAAGTGGAGCGTGAAGCAATTCTCGCAGATATTGTTTGGAATTCCGTAATTCTTGCAGGTGACGGAGCAGATCTCGAAAAGGATATTTCCGTCAAGGCTGACGAATTTATTGAAAACTACAAAAATGACTGAACAAAAATGTGGAGATAAAAATGAGACTTGACAAATTTCTAAAGGTATCAAGAATAATAAAAAGACGTACTGTTGCTAACGAGGCTTGTGATTCAGAACACGTTGAGGTGAACGGCAAGCGTGCTAAAGCTTCGTACGACGTAAAAGAGGGTGACGTTATTGCCGTGACATACGGTGAGCGTACACTCAAGTTCCGTGTAGTCGATGTTCGCGAGCACGCCGCAAAAGCTGACGCCGCTTCAATGTATGAAATAATTGACTGAGTTGGGTAATCGTCCATAATCGGTGCGCGGGTCTGCATATCTTTGTAGGCGAATGCATATAATCAAATACCGTAATTTTGATTTTGGAGTTGATTATATGGATTCGCAGCAGGATGTATGTCTTTATTCACGGAAACGAATGGAGCTTTGCGGAATCGAAGAGGTTGAGAGCTTTACCGAAGAGCAGATAACTTTGTCGTCTGTTTTGGGGATGATTGCGATTGACGGGAAGAACCTGAAGATTGAGAGTTTTTCAACAGAAAACGGGGAGCTGAAGATCATTGGAGACATCGACAGCTTCTATTATTACACAAAAAAAGACCACAACGAGAAGCGCGGAATCATGTCTAAGTTATTCAAATAAGCACAATGGAATTCTTTATCGAAAAACAATTGATAATTGTGCTGAATTCTGTAATTTTAGGCTTGATTTTCGGCGCAATATACGATATAATTAGAATAAGTCATATTATCTGCGGGATAGCGTCGTATTTAGGCAAATGCCGAGGAATGAGATCGGGCAAGATGCCTTTTATCATCTTTGCTTTGTTTGATCTTGTTTACGTCCTGTCGGTGGCTATTCTGCTCTCAGTTTTCACATATTGGCAGAATAATGGCATCATGCGGGCGTTCATTTTCGTTCCGTGTATTCTCGGATTTATGGCATATCACTCTACTGTCGGAAAGATCGTTATGTTTTTTTCCGAGTCGATAGTTCGCTTTATCAGGCTTGTCGTCCACTATGCAGTAGAAGTGCCGCTGAAGTTTATTTTTTCAGTGATTCGAAAGCTGCTTCTTATGCTGTGGCAATGCACTGGCCAAAAACTTGCTTTTTGTATAGACGAGAAGATAGATTCGATCAAAACAGATAAGTATCTGAGAGATTTCGAGAGAGAAATCAGATTTGATTATCTACCTAAAAAACGAAGAAAGGAGAAGAATTGAATATGAACGGAATACTGAAAAATACACTTGTCAGAATGTCTCTTGTAGTAATGATAGTATTGTTTGCAGTTGTTTTCATAACACTTCGTCTCCAGAGTAACGATCTTCGTGCAAAAGCTGATGAGCTTCAGGCAAGAATAGATGATATGAATGAATATATCAATGAACTTAACGCAGATCTTGACAGACCATTTGACGACGAATACGTTGCGGAAATCGCGCAAGACAAACTCGGACTTCGTTTCCCGCAGGAGGTAATCTTCTACAGCGGAGACGGAAATTGACAATAGAGATCAATCCTGCGATACGTCGCGGGATTTTTTATCACAAGACTAATTCAGGCGGTTTTTATGACAGGAAGAAAAAAACAAAATATAATAACCGTCGTTTATCTTATCGTCGCGGCTCTGATATTCGGCGGTGCTGTGTATCTCGGATTTTTTTATACGGGTGGTTTCCATCAGGACATACCCGACAATCATGAGGGCCACACGGATGAAACAGATGACGGAAGCGACAAGTCCGATTCTGACACAGACTATGATCCTTCATCAGACACAGAATCAGACGAAGACGATACAGACGAGATAAATCACGACTCGGAAACTGAGACTGAAACCGAATATGTTCCGACAGAACCGGAAGAAAAGCTTATTTATCTTCTGGAGAACGCTCCGATGCGGTGGGCTTGGAAGAGTAAGGTTGACGAGAGCGTCATAGTTCGTTTTGAATCTGAATATGATCCCGGTGAGGTTGAAGAAATAATTGAAAACATCAAGGTCAGCGGAGACGGTCCGAAAGATGAGGACGAAGAAAATGTTGATTCATCAGATTCGGAATCCGAAGAAGAGGAAGACGAGCTGGTTCTTGTTTATCCCAAAATTGCATTTGCTTACCATAATCTTATAACAGGCGAGTCTCTTACATATAATGCTGACGAAATTCTTTATTCTGCAAGTATCATCAAAGCGATGTGGGTCTATTCCGTACTCGACAAAATAGAGACATTTGAGAAAAACAAGCACGATTTTGATGAAGACGGAAATCCTCTCTATGATGAAGACGGGAATCCGTTGTTCGAGGGAAGACATCCGAACTATGATGAAGATGGTAAGATAATCTACCTTGAAGGCGAGGAAAAGTATAACCTCGACGAGATCTGGACATATGACAAGGAAGAGATGAAGGTAGACGGTTCAGGCGTACTTCAGTGGAAAAAAGACGGATACGAGACTACCTGGCTCGAGCTTTTCAGAGAGGCTATCTTGTCGAGTGATAATATTGCATTTGCTCAGCTTCGAGAAAAATTTGGATATTCTGATTTTTACACTAAGGTGTGGCAGCTCGGAATAGAAGGAACTTCGAAGGGTTTTATGCAGATCACTGCGAATGACTGTGTGAAATTTCTCAATGCAATGTATGATTTCTTTGATTATGACGGGAAATACGGGGCAATGATGAAGAATGATATGATGCATTCTATGCACACCGTAATGATATCAAAGCATTATCCTCCCGAAACAGTCGCTCACAAATACGGCTGGGATATTGGCGCTTTTCACGATATAGCAATAGTTTATGATGAGGTTCCGTACATCATTGTAATCATGACTGACTATGAGGACGGCGATAAAACTGCGCTCGATTTTATCGCGGATGTTGTCAGTCTGACAAAGGAAGTTCACGAAAAATTCTCTGAGGACGTGGACAGAGAAGCGCTCAGAGAAGAACGTGAGGAGCATGAAAAAGAGATAAAAGATCGACACGAAAAGGAATCTGCAGAGCTTGAGGAGTGGCTCAAGGAAACAGAAGAATCGGATGAAGAGTCTGAGATTGACTCAGAAGAGGATACTTGGAATTTGACATAATCAAAAAAATACAGAATCCCCGGCGGTTATCCGTCGGGGATTTTTTATCAAATTTCAGTTTCCCAAAGAGGAATATCTTTCAGCTTGCTCCAAACAAAATTTCCCATATTTAGACCGCCGAGCTTGTTGAGATGAATCTTGTCACGTTGATAATCTCTGTTTTTTACTCGTGCATATCCAAATCCTGATTCGGAAAAAACGTTGATAAAAGGAACTGAATTGAGTTTTGCTACAAGTTCAGCTTTCTGCGAGAACTCAAATTCGGGGATTTTTCTTATTTCATTAGGTACTTCAGGTGTCTGTGTGTTTGTCTTGATCATAATTATCAATACGATCTGAGCTTTTGTGTTTTCCTGCAAATATCTGAGGCATTGGTTCAAACATCCGCAAAACGACTCGTCATCCGTATCGTAAATATCACCGACAGTAGCACCTTCGTTAGGAAGAACTTCCAGAGTAATAAGATCTGCGTTCTCTTTGCCGTCATCAAGGTTCATGACAGCAGCCTTTGTGTTACCTTTGCCGTATCCGTCGGGTGTCAGCGATCCGCCCGGAATTCCTTTATTAACTACGTTGAGTCCGGACAGCTTTTCAACAATGGGTACATATTCTCCATGTGAAATGCTTGTCATTGACGTACCGTACGCATACCACAGCTTTCCTTTCCAGTGATTTTCCATAATTTCCTCCTTTTTGTTTGACAAATTATCACGTCTGAATAATTATATCATAAAAATCAAAAACTGACAATAGTACCATTCTCTTTTTCATTTCAATCTTCCTGTTTTTCCATAATTGTGAAAAATAATTAAAAACAAATGAATATATATTTCAATTATGTTTCATATGCACAAAAACTGTTGATTATTTTTTCTCCGTATGATATCATATCAACGCGGTGGAAAGAAAGCAAACCGCCTATGCAAAAACAGGAGGAAAACTTATGAACGGTATGAAAAAGTTTATCGGTCTTTCACTTGCATCAATTATGGCAGCGAGTGCAGGAACCGTATCTTTTGCAAAAACCTATGACGATGTAACTATTGACAACCCCGCACAGACTGAAATATCAATTCTTTCCGATATCGGCGTAATCAAAGGAACAGGCGAGAATGAATTCTCTCCCCTTGAAGATGTTACCAGAGAACAGATGGCAACATTCCTCTTCAGATTAATGCTCGGAAGAGATGACGCCGGCAGAGTAAACACAACAAAGTTTGAAGACCTCTATGAACCTTATTATAACGGTGCGATCTCTTGGGCAAACGCAGCAGGATACATTATCGGTACATCTGCTACAACATTTAATCCGAGAGGTGGAATCACAAAGCAGGACGCGATGACAATGCTCGTCCGTGCTCTTGGTCATGAAACATCTGCAATGAAGGCAGGATACCCGTGGACATACATAAACGCAGGTATCAAGCTCGGACTTGATAAGGGCCTTGAGGAGATAGATTATGAAGAAATCCTCACAAGAGAAGAGACAGCAGTTATTCTTTATAACTCTCTTACAGCAGAATACCTTATCAGCAAGACTACTGCAAACGGCAATACTTATTTTGAATCTACATCAATTATCGAAGAAGTATTCGACTATAAGATGGCAGATGCAACTCTCGTTGCTACTAACGACTACACACTTGAGAACAGAACAGTTGTTAAGAACGGTTATGTAACTCTTCATTGCTCAAACCATTCAGACGATTCGTTCTATATCACAGTTCCTTATTCAGAAATGAACCTTGAAGGCGATGCTAATTCTTACCTTGGCAAGTCATTCAAGCTGATTTACAGCGAAGACGCAGGAAAGCATCAGATCCTTTCTGCTGTGGAACGCACAAGCACAAAAGATTTCACATCTGTTAAGATCGACGGCGACATCGTTGAGATCGGCGGAAACGAATACACACTTGTTTCTCAGTATTCCGACGAGCTCTCAACAAACGATAACGAACTCATTCTTCACGCATACGATGAAGACGGCAAGCTTGAGATTATTGACGATGTAGAAGAACTCAACGATCTTCTCGGATTCTACAGAGTAACTCTTATGTTTGATGACGGTAACGATGTTGCTCGCCGCGGTGTGATCAGAGTATATGAAATGAATATGCTTGACATCAGCTCCGACGGCAAGATCAATCTTGCGGCAAACAAGAAGGCTGACGAGATCAACTTTGTAAATGAAGTTAAAGCTGAAAGCGGCGACTACGTTCTCTACTACTACAATTCAAGCGCAAAAGAACTTGAGATCACAGAGATCCTTGAAATCGAAAGCGGAATTGTAAAGAGAATCACAAATTCTGTTGTTAAGATCGGCGATCATCAGTACAAGCTTGGTAACGACAAAGCAGGTATCTCTGCCGAGTCTATCAAGAATAAGCTCACACTCGGTACAAACGCAGTAGTTGTTGTTCGCGACGAGGCGGTTGTAGCAGTAGTTGAGGGCGTCACAATTACAAATGCAAGTAAGTACCTCGTAGCACTCTCCGACGCTCACAGAATTTACGAAAACGGAAGCTTCAGATATGTAATGACAGCGTTCGTTGACGGTGAAGAAAAGAACATTTATCTAAACGGCTCAACAGGTACAGAGGGTAAAGTGTACAGATACACAGAAACAGCAGGGGAGTACACACTTATCGATCCCACAGTAGAAGACGGCATCATTGTATCAGGCAAGGCAGAATTCGTTCAGAATTCAGGCGGACTTGATGAGATCGCATATATGATCGACAGTGCTGACGGTACATCAATTGAACTCGGCGGCAGAAATTATTACACGATCACAGCAGGCAGCGCACAGGCTATCTCCTCAGTTGCAGGGCTTGAAAATGTACGCTTCGTATGTGATAAGGACACAGTAATCGTTGTAAACGAAAACGGTCTCATTCTTCAGCGTACAGGCGTGTACAACTCCACGATCAATGTGAATGACGGTGCACAGGTAGTAGCCGTATTCAACAACGAAGTAGGTTCTGTTGAAACACTCAAGTACCTTTACATCTCCGACGGTTCTCTCGGCAACTATGACCTTGACGCAGAATTCGTAAGAGTTCTTGCAGAAAACGGTCTCGTATACGAAGACGGCGTTGCTTATGTTGAGTACACAGTTCTCAATCTTACAACAGGTAAGGTAGAAACAAAGCTCTCCAGACACGGCAACCTCGTTGTTGGAACAGACTACAGATGCGGTACAGATAACACTATCACATCCGATACAGCAGAAATTACAGTAAGCGGATTTGTTACAGGTTATACTGCAAGCACAATCTCGGTTGACGGTACAACATTCACACTTGCATCTGACGTGAAAGTGATCAGAGTAAATGAAAGCGGTACAACAAACGTAACAATCGCAGATCTTTACATGAGAAACATTGAATTCATCTCCGATCGCGGTGTAGTTACACTTATCATTGAAAGTGACAGCGCATCATTTGAAGCTGAGTACGCAGATTCTGTAATCACAGTAACACCTGACTTCGACCTCGAAAACTTCTCTGATTCAGTAATCACAGCAGTGAAGCTCGAAAAAGGTGAGACAGCAGTATCTATCGAGGGAAACACTGTCACCCTCGGAGGCGAGAACACAGTTGACATCACACTTGCAAGTGCTCTTGAAGCAGGCGAATACAAGCTCACATTCAAAATCGGTACAAAGACATTCACAGTAGAGTTTGAAGTAGCTGCTCCCGCAACACCCGCAGAATAATCTGTGAATAATCAAAAAAGCTCATCCGATAAAAAGGATGAGCTTTTTGTGTGTTTATAAGTAGGATCAATAAATTGTTCTTGCGATAATGTTGTCCTGCATCGGTTTCTTGAGCGATGTGAAGTAATCGCTGTAACCGCCGACACGAACGACAAGATCCCCGTAATTTTCTGGATGCTTCTGCGCTTCTATCAGATCTTCAGCTGAGAGAACATTGATCGAGAGCTGCTGACCTCCGCCTGCAAAGTATGTTTTTGCGAGGTTGATGAAGGATTCCATACCCTTCGGAGTAGCAAAGAGCTTTTTGTCGAAGCGAAGCTGGAATACAAATCCGCTTGCAACCTCTGTCTGATCATATACCAAAGCTGATTTAACTGCTGCTGTGGGACCGCTTACATCTCTTCCGGGGGTAGCACCAATTGAATCTGCAAAGATTGATTCTTCTTCAAGCAAACCGTTCGGAAGTGCGCCGCACGCAAGACCGTTGTTAGCTGCACGACGGAATGTGCTGCATCCGCCTGCGAATCTTCCGCCTCGGAATGTACTCTTTGTTTTCAGATAAGCAAACCAATGATCTGAGATTTCCTTCATAAGTGTATCTACGTATGGATCATCATTTCCGAAGTGCGGAGCAGTTTTGAGGACCGCACGCATTTCTTCATATCCCTCGAAATTATTTCGAAGCGCTGCAACAATTTCAGCCATTGTGTAACGTTTTTCTTCAAAAACAAATTTTTTGAGAGCGATGAGTGAGTCGACACAGTCGGGCATACCTTCTGAGAGGATCTGACCGTCACCGTAGAGAGGACCGCCGTCTTTGTAGTCTCTTCCTTTCTCGAGGCATCCTTCAATAAGGCAGGAGCGAAGCGGAGAAGGGGAATAGAGCGCATACGATCTCTGAGATGATACAGAGAGACTTGTAGCCACATCTGTTATATAATCTACCTGACGGTAGAACGCCTGCATAAGCTCGTCAAATGATTTGAAGTGAGCCGCATTTCCTGTGTGAATACTTGCGAATGTATTATGTTTGGTATCAAATCCGTCGTGGAGTGTATATTCGAGACACTTTCCGAAGTTTACCTCTCCATCCTCAAGCCCCATATGAGACTTACCCATAATGTCGATCTGGTTGCATCCATTCATACAGTAGAGGTGACTGTGGTAAGGTGGTATACCCATTTTCTCAAGGGCAGGGCAAACAACTTCGTCATTGTAGATCGCAGGAAGACCGATTCCTGTGGCGATAGACTCAGCGGCACGTTTCCATATCTTATCAGGAGTATTGCGGTGCACGCGGAGTGTTACATTGGGTGTGTTGAAACGGAATTTCTCGCAGCAGTCGAGAACGACATATGTGAGTTCATTCGACATATCGTTCCAATTTTCGTCAGATCCGCTGATGCAGAGATTCCAAGTTCTTGTGTTGTGGAAAGCATCCCACATTCTTTCAAACAGAAGACGTGCTTCATCCTTATCATCAGTCGCTCTCCAATAATCGATCATGAACTGATCGAGACGACCGGGGGAGTCTACGCCGTCAAAGGTAAATACGAGCCAAAACAGTTGAATAGCGGAACGCATATCATATGCGGGTTCGCGAGGAATAACCTCGAATACTTTCGCTATTGCTTCATATTCTTTTCTTGCTCCTGTATCTGCAGCTTCTTCAGCTTCCTTCAGCGCAAGCTCACGGACTCTGTCACCGAGAATATCTATTGCATCAAGCATGATCTCACAGCCTTCATAGAAGTCTGCTTTGTCATCATTTATTTGCTTGTACTGAGCAATAAGCTTTCTGATTCCGTTTGTGCCGAGGTGGAGAAGTCTGTCATAGTCGGGATTGGAATGACCTGCCCAACCACCGCCCCAACAAGCGCCAAGTCGCTCGAGCTTATTCTCATATGTATCGCGAGCTCTTGGAACAACATTTTTGATAAGGTCGGGTTCGATCGCATCATATATTTTTTTAAGTTCGTCCGCGATCTCCGGATGATTCTCGCAGTTGGATTTGATTTTATCCGGCAGTGAATCAAGACCTGAACCGTAATTGTAGTATATCGCAGAGTTTTCAGCACGTGCTGAAGCGGAACACATATAGTTTTTTTGATCGATATTGATGATTGAGGTTTTTGCCACTTCGCGAGAAGCGAGTGCCATTTTTATATTTTGCGGTTTTTCGCTGTTATGATAATATGTGTAAGCATAAGGATCTAATTTGTAGATTTCTGTCATGGTTTACCTCCCGTGAAATTCAATTAATGGCGGATATATCCGAACTATAAATATTAATCCATTATATTAATCTATACTATGATTATAAGATAATATTCTTAAAAAGTCAAGTAAACACTTGATAAAATTATCACTGTGTGAAAAAAATAGGGAGAATTCCGACTTTTTTGTAAAAATGCAACCGTCAGTTGCAGATTTTTTGGTGATTTGATAACTCTGAGCGGTTGTTTTGGTACCATTGTTTTGGTATAATATTGTCACAGAAAGCAGAAATGCTGATTTGATTTATCCATTCAAGGAGAATAAAATGAAAATTTACGATAAGATTTTGTATTGTAGAAAGAAAGTGGGGATGTCGCAGGAGACACTTGCAGAGAAGCTTGGTGTATCCCGTCAGGCGATCTCAAAATGGGAATGCGGAAGTGCCGCGCCCGAGATCGAAAATCTTCTGGCTATCTCAAAGCTGTTCGGTGTATCTACAGATTGGCTTTTGAACGATGAAGAAGGAATTCCTTTCGAAGAAGAGGAAGTTAATGAGGAAGTAAAGTCCGAGAATAATGAAAATCAAAGGACAGAGCAGAATAATGCACCTTACACCTCATCTCGTCGGGCAGAACGTGGGAATGAGGAGTGGATGAACAATCTGCCGCGATCACTCGGACGCGGCGCAAAACGCTTCGGATGGCTTCTCGGCGTGGTGGTCTCGTGTATAGGTGCGGGAATCGCCGGGCTCGGCGGAATAATAAAATTTATCGTAAACCGAATGGTTGTTGGAATGTCAGAGACTATGTCATCATTCTCCGAAGAGTTTCCTTTCGGAAGCTCCAAGCCCCAGATCATTGGCGGTGAGGACCTTCCCGCAGATGTTGCTGACGAGTTGTTTAATCAAATATACGGAAGCCACGGACCTGCGATAAGCGGATGGGATACCGGCAGCGAAATGTTCTCATCATTTGCAGAATACAACCCCGTATCAATCGTCGCCGGCATTATGATCGTTATAGGAATAATAATGATAATCGGTGGAATAGTTCTTGCGATTTATCTCAGACATCTCAGCAAAAAAAGTGCATAAAAAAAGACGATCGGAAATCCGATCGTCTTAATTTTTTGTGAAACTTAAGAATTAGAGACCCTTCTTTGCGCGTTCGATGTGTTCGAGTTCTGTTTCGTTGTATGTTGTAACGTGTCCCGGGATAGGCATAAGCTTTTCGGAGATAACGTCGATGATACCGTCAGCCTGCGGGAAGTAGTACTTTTCAAGCTCGAATGCAGGTGTGATCCAGTTTCTGGAGCCGTAAACAGCCGGAGGAGCATCGAGGTAATCGAATGCCATTTCTGTGATGTTGGAAGCCATATCACGCATCATAGATCCACGGTCAACAGCATCACCTACGATGATGATCTTACCTGTCTTCTTAACAGATTCGATAACCTTTTCGTAGTTGAAGGGAACGAG
>SVUC01000129.1 GCA_015063455.1 Oscillospiraceae bacterium | reverse complement strand
CCTATGAGATAAAATACGGAGAATTTCTTGCTGCCTGTGAACAGTTCGGGGCTGAATTAATGACTGCGAATTCACATCCGCTTGAATACTCAAGCAATATGAGAGGTGTCAGTCTGCAGTTTGATACAACAAATGCTTCATACGGGGGGCTATATCTCTTACTTGAAGGACTTCAGATAACATATGATGTTCTGGGATTATATACATTGATTTAAGTTAATAAATTTTGAAAATAAAATAGACGAAAGGATCGAATAATGGAAGATTACAGAAAAAGATATCTTGAATGGCTACAGTCAGACAAAGTTGACGAAGAAACCAAAGCTGAGCTTCGTGCTATTGAAAACAACGATGAGGAGATTGAATTCCGTTTTGGTTCATATATGGAATTCGGCACAGGCGGTCTCAGATCTAAAATGGGTGCGGGCTGTGGTATGATGAACATTTACACCGTTGCCCAGTCGACCGAGGGTGTTGCACGTGCAATTGAGGCTATCGGCGATGAAGCTAAGCAGAAAGGTGTTATGATCGGTTACGACAGCCGTAACAATTCCGCGCTCTTCGCGAGAAGATCTGCTGAAGTTCTTTCTGCTCACGGAATCAAGGTTTATATGTTTGACGAGCTTCGTCCTACACCTATGCTCTCTGCAGGTGTCAGACATTTCGGATGCATCGCGGGTATAAACATCACCGCATCACACAATCCCGCTGTTTATAACGGATACAAGCTCTACTGGGATGACGGAGCACAGCCGACAAAGCAGATGGCTGACCACGTTTCCTCCTTCATCTATTCTACAGATATTTTTGAAGGTGTTCCATCAAAAGACAAAGCTGATGAATCACTCATCACAATGGTAGGTAAAGAATTTGACGAGATCTTTATGGCTAAAGTTATCGCAGAGCAAGTTTATCCCGATGTGATCTCCAAAGCGGCTGACGATCTTGAAATAGTTTATACTCCCCTCTGCGGCGCAGGTTACAGAATCGTTCCCGAAGTATTGCGTCGAATCGGTGTAAAGCATCTCTCAACAGTTGATTCACAGATGACTCCGAACGGTGATTTTCCCGGACTCGCAAAGCCCAATCCCGAGTATCCCGCTGCATTTGCTGAAGGAATTAAGGTTGCGGCTGAAGTTAAATCTGATCTTATCATTGCCACTGACCCTGACTGTGACCGCGTTGGTGTTATGGCAAGAGACAAGAGCGGCGAATTCCAGTGTATTACCGGTAACCAGATGGGTTCCCTTCTCCTTGATTACATCTTCTGTGCACTCGAAGAACAGGGCAAGCTTCCCGAGGATGCATATGCGATCAAGACTATTGTTACAAGTGAGATGGCAACAAAGATCTGCGAGGTTCACGGAGTTGACCTTCACAATGTTCTCACAGGCTTTAAGTTTATTGCAGAGGTTATCGGAGAACACGAGGATCGCGGACAGGGCACGTTTATGCTCGGTTACGAGGAAAGCTACGGCTATATGAAGGGCGCTCACTCACGCGACAAGGACGGTGTTGTTGCATCAATGCTGATCTGCGAGATGGCAGCTTATTACTCTCTCAAAGGTATGACACTTATCGATGCCATTGATTCTCTCTACGAAAAATACGGCTATTATATGGAAAACTCTGCTGAGATCTACATGGAAGGTCTTGACGGAAAAGAACAGATCAACGCTCTTATGGAAAAGCTCAGAGCTGCTCAGCCGAAAGAAATAGCGGGCAGCCGCGTTGTAAATATCCGTGACTATCAGGCTGAGACATCAAAGAACATGATCACAGGTGAGATAAGCGGAACAGGCCTTCCCAAGTCAAATGTAATTTATTACAAGGCAGAAAACGGATGCGTCGTTGTTGCTCGTCCGTCCGGAACAGAACCGAAGATCAAATTCTATATCCTCGCAAACGGAAAAGATGAGCCTGAGGCAAAAGCAAACGTTCTTGCGTGCACAAATGCACTTGAGGATATGCTCGGAATTCCCCACGGATCTCTCAAAAAATAAAAAACGTACAGGATAACTCTGAAAATGAGTTATCCTGTATTTTTTAATGTCAACTATTATTCTACATTCAATCCCAAAATAAATATTGACTTAATTTTTGAAATATGCTATCATAACATCAATAAAATATACTTTTCATATAATGGGGGAAACAACATTGAAAATATCTCTTTGCAAAGAATCAGTCATCGGTCCGATTAAACCGCTGCACGGAATCAGCAACGGCCCTCTCAGTATGGGTGGATGGACAAATATGTCTGACGAATACATAGAAATCGGCGTTCCGTTCGTACGTCTCCACGATACAGATTATCCGTATCCTCAGCAAATTGATGTACCTGCAATATTCCGAAATCCCGATGCAGATCCATATGATGAGGCATCATACGACTTCCTTTTGTCTGATCAGTATATAGAAGCTATCGTTGGAACAGGTGCTGAGATCATCTACCGTCTCGGAACGTCAATTGAGCATATGAAGATAAAACGCTATGTCTCAATCGTTCCTGAGCCGCACAAATTTGCGATCGTATGCGAACATATCATCCGTCACTACAATGAAGGCTGGGCAAACGGCCATAATTACGGTATCAAAAGATGGGAAATCTGGAATGAGCCTGAAAGTCCAAGAATGTGGAGTGGTACTCCGGAACAGTACTATGAGCTTTATGCTGTCACATCAAAGCATCTGAAAGAAAAATTCGGTGAGAGCATTATGGTCGGCGGTTTTGCTTTCACGGGATTTTACGGATTGAACCCAGGTGCTCCTGAGTATGCGGTGAATTACGTAAAGTATTTCCACAATTTTGTTGAATACATTTCCGAGCACAAGTGTCCTCTTGAATTCTTCTCTTACCACTACTACGGTGTAGATACCGAGCCGGTTATGCGAGATGCTAACTATGTAACAGAACATCTTGAAAAAGTCGGTTATAAAAATGTAGAGTTGATCGTTGACGAGTGGAATACAAGCGGAAACACGAGTCAGATTCCGTGGATAAAGTCTCTGCGCGGCGCAAGATATGTTCTTGATATTATGACTGCTTATTCAAATTCGGGGGTAAATATTGCGACGTACTATGACGGTCAGCCTCATACGCCTTGGTGTGGTTTGTTCGATCCCCTCCGTCAGAAAATGAAACCGTTCTATGCGTTCTGTATGTACGGTGAGCTTTACAGACTCGGTACACGAATTGCTGCTCAGTCTGACTGTGACAACAGTATTCTTGCGGCGACGGATGGGGAAAAAACAGGTCTTGTGATCGTTGGCTGTGAAAATGATGAATCTGTTACTATCAGTGGATTATACGGCCAAGCAAAAGCTATTATCCTTGATGAAGAACGTAACAACGAGTCATTTGAAGTGAATCAGGATGGTGACATCGTAACATTCGAGCTTCCTGCCGGCGCAATTGTTTACATTGCCGGTTGATAAACAATAAAAAACGGTATACCCGAAACAATATCTTGGGTATTCCGTTTTCTGTTTTTATTCTTCGTAAACTGTAATGTCGCGCATAAAGACTTCGTCGCGTGTTCCAGTAATCACGATTTCAAGCTTTTCGACTTCTTTATCAGCATACATAAGAGTACATATCTTTTTGTGACCGATAGTGAATCCGTTATATGATGAGAAGTCGGTCATTTTGTCAGTATAAACCTTGAATGTTTCAACTCTCTGACCCTTTGTAAGATCTTCTCTGAGAGTTACATATTTTACTACAGCGGGTCTCTCAAGCTTTACTACATATTTGCAGAGGTCAGAATTTTCGCTGCAGATCTTTTCTACTGTACAAGGAACGATCTTCTTCTCGCCAAATGTATTCTCAATCTTCTCGCCAAGCTCCTTGAGTCTTTCGAGATCTCTGGGGTCTATTCTTCCACTCGGCATCGGCGGAACATTGAGGTTCCATCCTGTATTAGCTCCGCATGATCTCAGGTATGTATTGAAGAGACGTTCAAGTGAATGAGGTTCTTCTGCTTCGTGGTAGAACCAGCCCTTTCTGATAGACATATCGATCTCGGACCCTGCAAATGTAAGACCATTTGAATACATAATATTGTTGATCTCACCGATATTCTCGTCCCAGTTGATAATATCCATCTTCTCCTGTGCGAGAGGTGCGGGACCTGTCTGAACATCTGCAAAATAGCAAAGCTCTGACGGAACAACAGCCCATTCAGCACGTCTTGCACTACCGGCTTCATTTCCACACCAACGAACATCGGGACCATGATCGTTAAAAATCACAGCATTCGGCTGATATTTACGGATAAGCTCAATATATCTCGGAAAATCATATTCCTGCTTTTTTCCATTCGGTCCTTCACCGCACGCGCCGTCAAACCAAACCTCAAACAGCTCTCCGTAGTTTGTAAGAAGCTCTGTGAGCTGATTACAGTAGTAATCGTTGTATTCGGGAGTTCCGTAAAGCTCTGAGTGTCTATCCCACGGTGAGAGATATACACCGAACTTAATTCCGCCTCGGCGGCAGGCATCGGCACATTCCTTAACGACGTCACCTTTACCGTCCTTCCAAGGGCTATTCTTTACAGAATGTTCTGTGTATGCGCTCGGCCACAGACAGAATCCGTCATGGTGCTTTGCAGTAAGGATAAGTCCCTTCATACCCGCACTCTTTACTGCTTCTACCCATTCATCACAATTGAGATCTGTGGGATTGAATATAGCAGGATCTTCATCTCCAAGGCCCCATTCAAGACCTGTGTATGTGTTTACCGTAAAGTGAACAAATGCGTAGAATTCGGTATCAAACCAATCAAGCTGTCTCTGTGATGGACGTACTTGTGCTGCATCCTTCAAAAACTGTTTGAGTTCCATATTTTTTCCTCTCTTTTTCTAAAAATGACGTTGAACTTAAATTTTCACACTGAATCTCTCTCTGCATTTAGGACAAACAACTGTATGCTTTCCCTTTTTGTTGGGAAGCTTGACGATTGCTTTACAATGAGAACATTTTCTGTATCTGAAATTCTTTCTGTCTCTGAATTTATCTCTTTGAAATAAAAACCATCGTTTGATAGGACGCCAAAAGGATAAAAATTTTGCATTTTCGGACCTGCGCTTGACATGATTCTTTGACATAGATCTGAACAGCATATATACCACGACGACTGTCCCGAGCAGTGCGAGAATGACAGAATCAACAAAGACATTGACGAAAAGCAGAACAAGCCAAAGAACAAACAAACCGTAATAAAATTCGTCTATTCCATATCTTCCGTACATAAATGCAAACAACTTTTGCTTAAACTTATTCATTATATAACCACCTATTTTTTGCTATAGATAGATTATACAACGAT
>SVUC01000128.1 GCA_015063455.1 Oscillospiraceae bacterium | reverse complement strand
GGCGGACGTGTAGCAGCGCCTTATGTTGCAAATCTTATGGGATATGTTCTTCCGTATCTTGGCGTTGAAGCGCAATATACAGCGGAAGAGCTTGCGAAGCTTGACGTAACGATTTCGAATTACGTCGGTGCAACAGTTGAAAATTCAATAAACGATATAAGCTGGCGCGGATTTGCGTATGAGATAATCGGGAACGGGGATACCGTAACCGCCCAGACACCGTCCGCAGGCTCAAAAATTTCAAGCGATACAGGACTTCTTATTCTCTATACGGGAGAAGAAACTCCGTCAAACACTATCGAGGTTCCGTCTCTTATCGGAATGAGTGCATATAACGCGAATAACGCAGTTGTTTCAGCAGGACTTAACGTGACATTCACGGGGTCTACAAACGGAACAACAGCAACTGTTATTTCGCAGAGCCCCACAGCGGGAACAAGAGTTCCGAGAGGTACGATCGTTGAGATCGAACTCAGACACCTCGACGGTACAGACTGATTTGATGGTCTGATAATCGCAAAGCATAGGAATTCCAAACAGACGTTAACAGAATTTTCTGTGAACCTTGGAGGCTTCCTATGAAACTAAGTCAGATTCTCGAAGGATGTGAAATCATCGGAGAATACTGTGATCGTGATGTCGCGGGTATTTCTTCCGATTCGAGAAAAGCAAAGGTGGGAGATCTTTTCATCTGCCATCGCGGACACAGGTTCGATGGACACTCGTTTGCAAAATCTGCAGTAGACAGAGGAGCGGCGTTTGTTCTCACCGATCATTTGATGGATGGAATAGATCCTGAACGACAGATAGTTACCTCGGATACAAGAGCTTCAGAATCTGTTGTGTGGAATAATTTTCTCGGAAAACCTGCTGACAGTATGATAAAGATTGCTGTAACGGGAACTGCGGGGAAAACCACAACAGCATATGTGCTCAGACACATTTTTCGATGTGCAGGATACCGCGTCGGAATAATATCGACCGTCAAAACTCTCGCACAAGATCACGAGATCACAATGGGAGAGAACGGCGGATCGTCTGTCAGCGATCTTGCGGGGGCTATGACAACTCCCGATCCCGAGTATTTCTTCGGGGCGGTTGCCGAGATGAAAAAACGCGGGTGCGAGGTGCTGATCTATGAGGCGTCGTCTCAGTCGCTTGAGCTGAAAAAAACGTCGGCGATCACGCCCGACATTGCGCTGTTTACGAATATTTCTCCCGAGCATCTCGATTGTCACGGAAATATGGAGAAATACTTCGCGGCAAAATGTGCGTTGTTTGAAGGCGTGAAAAAGGCTGTAATAAACTGTGATGACACGGTGGTGTCACGGCTTCCCGAGATCTTTTGTGAATGTGAGTTCATAAGATGCTCTGCGGAGCCGACGAGTGTGTCATCATCAGACGTATGTGCACTGAGATATCTCTCACGCGGAAGCGAGGGGATTGAGTACGTTTACTTTTCCGACATGGCAGTATTCAGAATGAAATCTCCGATGATCGGAAAGTATTCGGTTTACAATACAATTCTCGCGTCCGCTGCGGCAATATCGTTCGGTGTCGATCCGCTGACAGTCAAAGAGGCTGTAGGATCATTCGCCGGAGTTGAGGGGAGAATGAAGAGGGTTTGCGTCCCTGAAGTTTTTCGTCCATATCCAACGGTGTACATTGATTACGCACATACTGCAAAAGCTCTTGAGAGTACACTTTCCGCACTCCGTGAGATTGCAGAAGGGCGTCTTACCGTTCTGTTTGGATGCGGAGGAGACCGAGACCGCACAAAGCGTCCCGAAATGATGAAGGCTGCACAGAAATTTGCTGATTACACAATTGTTACAAGCGATAATCCGCGCGGAGAAGACCCTGATGAAATAATCAGAGACATTCTGCGAGGTGCGGATCATACAAAACCGTATATTGTGATCGGGGACAGACGAGCAGCGATAAAGTATGCGGTAGATACATCGGCAGAAAACGATGTAATATTTCTTGCCGGAAAAGGACACGAAAAATACGAGATCACAGGGGACGGAATACGTCCGTTTGATGAAGAGGAACTCGTCAAGTTCGCGGTAAGAGAAAAATATTCAATCAATTAAGAAGATTCAGAATTCAGATAGATAGGAAAAAGCATTGTGAGGAATTCCTTGAGGGTGGGAGGTTAGAAAATGAGCGTTGAGTTAAAGCTGAAGAATTTTACACCGAATGAAATTGCAAAGATCACCGGCGGAAGTCTCGAATTATTTGGGAACGCCGATATTGAATCTGCTAATAAATATATATCAACATCTTCTTCAGAAGGAGGAGAAGGTGTATTGTTCTGCGCGATAAAAGGTCAGAATGTTGACGGAAACGATTTTATTCCCGATGCACTCGAGAGAGGTTCCTCCTGTTTCCTCTGCCAATACGTACCCGATTCAGCTAAAAACAGCGGAAAACCGTTCTGCGCTGTAATTGTTGAGGATACAATAAAAGCGATCGGTACTCTTGCGGCATACTACAGAAAGCTCAGTAAGGCGAAATTTGTTGCCATCACAGGAAGTGTCGGAAAAACAACAACGAAGGAATTTATCTACGCCGTCGCATCCGCTTCTTTCAAAACACACAAAACTCAGGGAAACTATAATAACGAGCTCGGACTTCCGCTGACAATTTTCGGGATCGAGCCCTCCCACGAGGTTGTTGTACTTGAAATGGGCATGAGTGCCCTCGGTGAAATTGAATATATGACAAAGATCGCGTGTCCCGACATCGCCCTTGTAACAAATATCGGAACATCGCATCTTGCTTCACTCGGAACACGCGAAAATATCTGCCGTGCGAAAATGGAGATAAGACTCGGACTCGGGGAAAACGGAGTACTTCTTCTTAACGCCGATGAACCTCTGCTTTGGGAGCAGAGTGAAATGCTTGAGACAAAACCTCAGCTTATGAGTGTATACAACAGATGCGGAGATTACAGAGCTGTCAACATCAGACAAAAGGTTGACGGTATGGTTTATGATCTTATATACGCAAACAAAGCTGTAACAAATGTTGAAGTCCCCGCACTCGGTAAGCATAATGTTTATAACTCACTTGCTGCTTATGCGGTTGGTGTTATTCTCGGTATGAGTGATGACCAGATCAGACGCGGACTCAAGCTGTTCGTAGGAGCTGATATGAGACAGAAGATCTATGATGTCGGCGGCATTACTGTAATTGATGACTGCTATAACGCTAGTCCCGAATCAATGAGAGCTGCAATTGATGTTCTTGTTTCAATGGCAGGAAAGAAGAATACACGTCCTGCGGCACTTCTCGGAGATATGCTTGAGCTTGGTGAATACTCACGTCTTATGCACGATCAGCTTGGTCAGTACGCCGCGCAGATGCAGGTTCAAAAGCTGTTCTGCTACGGAATGATGGCTGATATAGTTGCAGAAGCTGCAATCAAAAAGGGTATCAGAGCAGACAACGTATTCGTATGCCTTGATATCAGAGACGCGCAGGGAATGGCTGATATGATCCTTCAGGCTCTATCTCCCGGAGATATTCTTCTTGTCAAGGCGAGCCGCGCTGTCGCTGCTGAGAGAATTATCGAATGTATGAAAAAGCGCAGATCGAAGAAAAAGAGAATCTGATCTTCGAATCTTTGAAAAAATAAATCAAAGGATATAATTTCGAATGAATTATAATATAATGTTTGTTGCCGCATTGATCCTGACATTTGGGATCACGGTGATATTCTCAAGAAAGCTTATACCGATTCTGAAAAGTCACAAAATGGGACAGACGATACTCGATATCGGTCCGAGATGGCACAAGAGCAAAGAGGGAACTCCGACAATGGGTGGTATCTCATTCATCTTTGCAATTGTGATCTGCGGGCTCATCGGATGTGTTTATCTCGGAATCACCGACGGGATCAGAAGAACTCTTCCGCTGGTGTTTACTCTTGCGCTCGGACTTGCGGGCGGACTTATCGGATGCGTTGATGATATGGCTAAGCTGAAAAAGAAGCAGAATGAGGGACTTACCGCGTCTCAGAAGTTTATTCTTCAGCTCGTTGCCGCCGCACTTTACCTTCTCGGTATGTCACTGGTGTGCGATCTCGGTACTGAGCTTTACATACCGTTTGCTGACGTCTCAATTGATTTTGGATTCTTCTACTACGTGGTTGCGATCCTTTTGCTCACAGGTGTGATAAACAGTGTGAATCTTACAGACGGCATCGACGGTCTCGCATCAAGTGTAACGCTTATCGTCGGTGTGTTCTTTACAGCTGCAGGTTACCTTACAGGAATGGCTGAGCCTGACGGAGTTCTCCTTCTCCTCGGTGCGCTTATGATCGGCGGATGTGCAGGATTCTTAGTCTACAATTTTTATCCCGCAAGAGTGTTTATGGGAGATACGGGATCACTTTTTCTCGGTGGTCTTGTAGTAGGCGGAGCATTTATGATGAACAATCCGCTTCTTGTAATCATTTTCGGAATAGTATATATTATCGAGACAGCCTCTGTTATTCTTCAGGTTTTATACTTCAAGCTGACACACGGAAAGAGACTTTTCAAGATGAGTCCGATACACCATCATTTTGAAAAATGCGGATGGTCGGAAATAAAAATCGTAGTTGTTGCGATGATCGTTACCGCTGCGGCAGCAGTATTATCTCTTGTTTTCGGAATGAGAAATGTATAAATCAGAATCGGAGGTTCGGGCATGAATAATAACAGCAATAATCAAAGACCGAGTCATGCTCGGAGACGTCCTGAATCTGTAAAGAATAACGTATACAGTAACCCGAACAGGTCAAATAATTCTTCTTCTACTGCTAAAAGAACTACTGCTGCGAAAAACACCTCGCAAAATCACAGCAGAGCCGAAGCAGCGGGAAAAAATACACAAAACTATCGTTTTGAAGCAGGAAGAGCGAGGCCGACGCAGGCGAGAAATATGTCTGCCGTGAATCACGTTACATCGCTGACACCTGCTGACGAGAGAAAGCTTGCGCGTGCTGAGAAAAGACGTGCGATCGAAGAGCGTAAAGAAGAAGCGTGGCAGAACGATGTTGTAAGAGTTCGCGGCGGTATTGATGTAATAATGCTTGCGATAATACTTGTGCTTCTTGCGCTTGGAACGATTACTGTTTTCAGCGCGAGCTACCCTCTTGCAATTGCGGAAGGACGAGACGGAAACTACTACAGTATGAATCAGGTCAAATTCCTTCTGATCGGCGGAGTGGGAATGTTCGTGATGACGATCCTTCCGATAAAAGTATATAAAGGCTGGGCTCCAATCGTTGCGTATGCAGCATCAGCATTACTGCTTTTATACACAGCCGTTGAGGGTATGGCAGAGGGTGAGGCT
>SVUC01000004.1 GCA_015063455.1 Oscillospiraceae bacterium | reverse complement strand
CGGGTGCATCAACACCTTTGAGAAGATCGAGGAAGCGGTCTGTTGCGTCAATATAGATAAGGTTTGCGCCCATCTGCTTTTCAAATACTTCAATTACCTGTTCACTCTCGCCCTTACGCATAAGACCGTGGTTGACGTGTACGCACACGAGCTGACGGCCGATAGCCTTGATGAGAAGTGCTGCAACAACGGATGAGTCAACACCGCCCGAGAGCGCGAGAAGTACCTGTTCATCTCCGATAGCTTCTCTGATCATTTTAACGTGTTCGTCAATAAATGCATTCGCGAGATCGGGAGTATTGATTCTCTGCATATCTGCGGGACGGACATTTGTTTTCATGTATTCCATAGCAAACCAAACCTTTCTTGCGCGGAGCTTTAAGATTTTGAAGCTGGTGCTTCACTCTCCACGCGTTCTTCAGTTTTAAAAATTTTTACAGATATATTATACCACACAATTCGTATATTTACAATATTTTTCTGCTCCGCAGATCTGTCTCAGCACAATTTTTTTGGTTCGATTTCGTTTTTTCCCGACACTTTTTGACACACTTTTTTATTTTTAATATTTGTGTTGACTTTTACTATATTGGATGGTAAAATATAGCAGTATCAAACAGATTGGAGATAGTTATGTTAAGTACATTTTTGTCTGCCCTCAGCCCTATGCTTATGCTTTTTACGTGTATAGGCGCCGGGTACGCTTTAAGACGGTCAGATATTTTGTCTAAGGAATCGAGCCAAGTAATAGCCAAGCTTGAGACGTGGCTTTTCGTTCCCGCCCTCAGCTTCACAACGATGTCAGCGTACTGTACTGCCGAATCTCTGAAAACTCACTTTGTAAACATGCTGTTTGCCTGCTTTGTCGCACTTATTTCTGTATCGATTGCGATATTTCTCGCAAGATTTTTTACAAAAAAGCCTTCTCCCGAAAGAGGAATCTATCAGTACGCTCTCGCATTCGGAAACCAAGGCTTCATGGGAGAACCGGTTGTTCTTGCTATTTTCGGAGCGACTGCTCTCTCATATTTCAAATTTTACACGATTCCTCTTGGTATCGTTATTTACACATGGGGCATCAGCGTACTCGTTCCTGACGGGGAAAACGGCGGAAATTTACTGAAAAAGATATTCAATTTCCCGACTATTGCTACCCTTGCGGGAATTTTGGCAGGTACTCTCGGACTCACTAAATATATCCCCACGTTTTTGATGTCCTCTCTCAATTCGCTAGGCTCATGTATGGGCCCTCTCGCAATGGTTCTCGCGGGTGTGACTGTGGCAAACTACAGCTTGCCGTCAATGCTGAAGAACAAAAAGGTCTATATCGCCTCACTTCTCAGACTTATCGTTATTCCGTCGTTTATCGTTGCGGCAGTATGGGGCCTGAAAGAGCTTATCAATCTGCTTTTCGCTCTGAATATAAACAACCTCGTTGTTTACCTCGCGCTGTTTGCGTCGGCAATGCCTCTCGGACTTAACACTATCGTTTTCCCCGAAGCGTACGGCGGAAACCCGGAAACAGGTGCGAGTATGGCGCTGATCTCCCACACGCTCTGCGTCATCACAATTCCCATTATGTTCGCCGTGATGTCAATCTTCCTCGGCGATTTTCCCGCGCTGTAACAGATTTTCCCAAAGGCAGAGTTTACCTCTGCCTTATTTTGTTAAAAATTCTCTGCGAAATCTTTTTTATATTGAAGACGTGCAGATTATATGGTACAATAATAATATAAATCGCATTTACCAAGGATAAAAATGAAAAACAATAAATTCATCCTTCATTCAGATTATGCGCCGACGGGAGACCAGCCTGCCGCGATCGAAAAGCTCACAAAAGGGCTTCGAGACGGTATGCGCTATCAGACTCTCCTCGGTGTCACGGGCTCGGGTAAGACCTTCACTATGGCGAACGTCATTGCGAATCTCAACCGCCCCACGCTGATTTTGTCTCACAACAAGACCCTCGCCGCACAGCTCTGCTGCGAGTTCCGTGAGTTTTTCCCTGAGAACGCCGTCGAATATTTTGTCTCCTACTACGACTACTATCAGCCCGAGGCTTACGTCCCCGGGAAAGATATGTACATCGAAAAGGATGCGCTCATCAACGATGAGATCGACAAGCTTCGTCACAGCGCGACATCTGCACTTTTTGAAAGACGCGACGTTATCATCGTCTCCAGCGTATCGTGCATTTACAGCTTGGGTCCGCCGGAGGAATACTCGGGACAGATCGTCGGACTCCGTCCCGGACTTGAGATCTCAATGAACGAGCTTATGTCAAAGCTCGTCTCGATCAGCTACGAGAGAAATGATGTCAATTTTGTCCGCGACAAGTTCCGTGTCCGCGGCGACACGATCGAGATATTCCCCGCAGGTTACAGCGAACGTGCTATCCGCGCAGAATTTTTCGGAGACGAGATCGACCGTCTCTGCGAGATCAACCCTCTCACAGGTCAGGTGATCGAATATCTCAATTACGTTGCGATCTACCCCGCCACACACTACGTTGTCGATCCAGCCAAGCGTGAGCGTGCATTCGCGGAGATCGAGTGTGAAATGGAAGAGAGAGCCGAATGGTTCCGTTCACAGAACAAGCTCCTTGAGGCGCAGAGAATTGAGGAGAGAACGAGATACGATCTCGAGATGCTCCGCGAGGTCGGGTTCTGCTCGGGAGTTGAGAATTATTCACGAATTTTCGCAGGACGTGAAATGGGCGCGACTCCGTACACACTCCTCGATTATTTTCCTGACGACTACATTATCTTCATCGACGAGAGCCACGTCACAATCCCGCAGGTTCGGGGAATGAGCGGCGGAGACCGTGCAAGAAAAGAAAATCTCGTCGAATACGGATTCCGTCTGCCGTCCGCTTTCGACAACAGACCGCTGAATTTCGGTGAATTCGAAGGGAAAGTCAATCAGGTCGTTATGGTATCGGCTACTCCCGCAGACTACGAGGCTGATGTTTCCGAGCAGGTCGTCGAGCAGATAATCCGCCCGACAGGGCTTGTTGATCCCGAGGTCGAGGTTCGTCCCGTTGAGACGCAGGTCGATGATCTCCTGCTTGAGATCAAAGACCGCACATCCCGCGGAGAGCGTGTTCTTGTGACAACTTTGACCAAAAAAATGGCAGAGGACATCACGGAATATTTTGACGAGATGGGCGTGAGGGTAAAATATATCCACCACAACATCGAGACAATGGAGAGAACGGAGCTCTTGCGAAACCTCAGACTCGGACTTTACGACGTTCTTGTGGGAATCAATCTTTTGAGAGAAGGTATTGACCTTCCCGAAGTCACACTTGTTGCGATCCTTGACGCCGACAAGGAAGGACTTTTCCGTTCCACAAGATCTCTCATTCAGATGATCGGCCGTGCTGCGCGTAACGAAAACGGAAAGGTCATCCTTTACGCAGATCACATCACACGGTCAATGAAAGAGGCAATGGACGAGACAGAGCGCCGCCGTGCGATCCAGCTTGAATACAACCTCGTGAACAACATTACGCCGCGGACGATCGAGAAAAAGATCTCCGATCTTATCAGGATCGGCGCTGACGATTCGGGTAAATCGAAGGGCAAGTCGAGAAAAGGCAAGGCAGCGGACAGCGTATTCTCCGCCGAGGGTGAGATCGAGAAGCTCAGGGCTGAGATGAAAGCCGCCGCCGCAGAGCTCAGATTCGAGGAAGCCGCATATCTCAGAGACAAGATCCGCGCACTCGAGATCACAAAAAAATAATCTGCTTCACACATTTCAGGGGACGGCGTCGATTCCGTCCCCTGTTTAATATTTATAGTGCAATTTTCATTTTTCGGTTTACATACGGCGTAAATTATGTTATAATTACTTTGTATGTAAATCGTCATTACTCCGTCCGATATGCGTTCGGCGGAAAAAATACATTGCCAAAAAGGAGAATCTATCATGGCTAAGTACAACTACAAGCACGTTTTCGTAATCGGTATCGACGGCGCCGGCATTTTCGTTAAAAATGCAGATATGCCCAAACTTCACGCAATCTTTGACAAGGGTGCGGTAACATACAACTGCCTTACATCTATGCCCACGATCTCCGCTCAGTGCTGGGGTTCTATGATCCTCGGTGTTGACGCTGACGTTCACGGACTCACAAACGGTATCGTAAGCGAAAACCACTACGACAAGAGCGATCTTTATCCCTCTTTCATGAGACTCGCAAGAGAAGCTTTCCCCGAGGCTAAGCTCGCTGCTTTCTGTAACTGGTCTCCCATTTACCACGGTATTATTGAGCACGACATCGGTGTTGACACAGCTCGTGGAAATGACTGGGAACTCACAGACAAGATCTGCGATTATGTAAAAGAAAACAAGCCGGACGTTATGTTCGTTCAGTTTGACAACATTGACGGCGCAGGTCACGGCAAAGGATACGGAACTCCCGAATACTACGAAGCGCTCCACGGTCACGACGGACTTATCGGCAAGCTCTGGGATGCTATTGAAGACGCCGGAATCATGGAAGATTCTCTCGTTATCTTCACTGCTGACCACGGCGGATACGATCACGGTCACGGCGGCCCGACAGACGAGGAAAGATGGGTATTCTTCTCCGCTGCAGGTAAGACAGTCGCTCCCATCCGCGATTTCAAGATGAGAGTTCGTGACATTCCCGCAATCGTTTGCTGCGCGCTCGGTATTGATACTCACAAGAATTGGGATTCTTATGTTCCCGCAGGTCTCTTCACTGACGTTGAGGACGCTCCTGTTCGCCCTGACATCGACCAGATCGTTTAATTCTGTCTTATTATGGCAAAGTATAATTACAAGCACGTTTTTGTAATCGGAATCGACGGCGCAGGTACTTTTGTGCGCGATATTGAAATGCCCAGACTTCAAGAAATTTTCAAAAAAAGTGCGCTTACATATAACTGTCTTACGACTCTTCCGACAATCTCCGCTCAGTGCTGGGGCTCACTTCTCCTCGGAGTTGACGCTGACGTTCACGGCCTCACAAACGGTATCGTCGAAGAAAACCATTATGCAAACAGTGCGGAACATCCGTCTTTTATGCGCCTCGCAAGAGATGCCTTCCCTGATGCAAAGCTCGGTGCATACTGCGCTTGGTGGCCGATCCACAAAGGTATCATTGAGCATGACATCGGTGTTGACACCGATGCCGACGGCGACCATCAACTCACTCCGCGCATCTGCGACTACATAAAGCAGAACAAGCCGAAGATCATGTTCGTTCAGCTCGACAGCGTTGACGGAATGGGACACGGCTACGGATATCGCTCCGAAAAATACTACGAATTCCTGCAGGGCCACGACGAGCTCGTCGGTATGATGTGGGATGCAATAGAAGAGGCGGGAATTCTTGAGGATTCTCTCGTTATCTTCACTGCTGACCACGGCGGAATCGACCAGCACCACGGCGGTCCGACAGACGAGGAAAGATGGGTATTCTTCTCGGCTTACGGCAAGACCGTCGCACCGATCCGCGATTTCAAAATGAGAATCCGCGATATTCCCGCAATCGTTTGCTATGCCCTCGGTATAGACACTCACGAAGGAATGGATTCTTTCGTTCCCGAAGGACTCTTTACCGATGCGGAAAATTTACCCGTTCGTCCCGATCTTGATGCGATCGTTTGATTACACTTAAATAAATCATATATTAAGGAAGAAAAAATTATGGAAAAATTCAACTACAAGCACGTTTTCGTCATCGGCGTTGACGGCGCAGGTACATACGTCAAAAACGCAAATATGCCCAATCTTTTCAGCCTTTTTGAAAAAGGTGCATTCACGTACAACTGCCTTACAACTCTCCCGACGATCTCAGCTCAGTGCTGGGGCTCACTCCTGATCGGCGTTGACGCTAAGGTTCACGGTCTCTCGAACGGAATCTGCAAGACAGAACACTACGCGAACAGCGACGTTCATCCCACTTATTTCCGTCTCGTGAGAGAAGCTTTCCCCGACGCTAAGCTCGGCGCGTTCTGCAACTGGACTCCCATTTACAACGGTATTATCGAGCACAACATCGGTGTTGTGACAGAAAAAGGTCACGATTACCAGCTTTCACCGAAAATTGCCGAATACATCAAGACCGAGAAGCCCACTCTCCTGTTCGTTCACTTCGACGGCGTTGACGGAAGCGGTCACAATGACGGATACGGCACTGAAGGTTACTACAATGAGCTCAACAATGTGGACAACTTCATCGGCGAGGCTTGGAATGCAGTTGTAGAGGCAGGTATTGAGGACGACACGCTGTTCATTTCAGTCGCTGACCACGGCGGAAGCGGCCACGATCACGGCGGTCCTTCAAACGAAGAAAAATGGGTATATTTCACGGCAGTGGGCAAAACTGTTGCTCCTCTCCGCAATTTCCATATGAGGATCCGCGATATTCCCGCAATCGTTTGCTGTGCGCTCGGAATTGACACGCACGAGGGTATGGATTCCTTCGTTCCCGAAGGGCTGTTCACTGATGTGAGCGGTATGCCGATCCGTCCCGATCTCGACGCGGTCGTATAATTACTTAAAAAGAAGAAATCAACATGGAAAACAAAAAATGTGTGATCGACTACAACGATCACAAAAAGACAAAGACTCCTGCCGAATCGGATGCAGGGTATATCGGTAACTTCATCCCGCTTGACGAGTACGAATCACTTTTCCTATACGACAACAGATTTGAAGATCTGAAGGGGAAAACCGTATGCACAACGTCGGGTAAGATCTACTTCACCATAGGTTACAACGGACTCTCCCTCAACTGCACAAGTGAAGGTTACGTCTCAACCGATCTCACCCTCAACGAATCGTTCTCCGACGGAGTCACGCTTGCCGCTTGGATCAAGCTTGTGTCTTTCCCGAGTCTGAAATCTCTCGGAAACAGTCCGATCATCGCAAACAAAGCGATCGGAGTGGGAGATGGCGGAATCGTTTTCTCCGTTGTCACCGAGGATAAGACTTCGATCCCCCGACTCTCTTTTGAAGTTACCTCAGACTCAGGGACCTTATATACAGCCGAGGCTCTGATGCCCGAGAATTCGAGAAGATCGTGGGTACACGTTGCCGCATCTCTCACGCCAGACAAAATGCGGCTGTTCATTAATTTTGAAGAAGTCGCCGCGCTTGATATTTCGGATAATATTCCTCTGTCATCGCAGAATCCGTTCATTATCGCGCAGGACACAACGGGCAATCACCCCTCAGCGTTTGAGTCTGAGCTCGACGATCTCCTGATCCGCCGCGGTGCGATCAGCGATGACGAGCTTGAGTCTCTGCGCCAATACTATCTCTCCTAAGTCCCCAAAAAAATATCTATATAAACATCACCGAAAGGAAAATTCATCATGGATGATTCACTTAACTACGCGGAATATACCGTGGATAAAAAAGCTGAAGGCAAAAATCTTCACAAGAGATTCCTTATGATCGCCCTCTACCTCCTCGCTATCGCCGCAATCGTTGTTCTTATCGCAGTAACACAGGGCGGTGCAGCTCTTCTCGGCGGTATCCTCTTCGTTCTCGTTGTTGCACTCATTTTCTTCACATGGCGTCTCGTTAAAGAAGAACGCAAGTACGAAGTTGCTAACGCAAAGCTCAAGATCCAGGAGATCAACGGAAGCGGCAAGGCTAAAGTTGTTTTCGAAAATCTCGTTTCTGAGTTCGCGCTTATCGCCCCCATGACAGACGAATACAAGGAAAAGTTCGAAAAAGCAGACGAATTCCACGACTATCGCGGAAATTCCAAGAGCAAGGATTCCTACTTCGCACGTCTTGAGAAGGACGGCAAGAGCACCGTTGTTTGCTTCGAAGCTACAAACAAGATGCTCAAGGTTATGACTTTCTATAACAAGAGAGCTACCGTTGTTACTCTGATGTCTCACTGATCTCGCATACGCACCATCTCCGTCACATATAATTCAATAAGAAGATCCACTCTGATGCTCGGCTGGTATTTTTGGGGTAAATAATCGGCGGCTCGGCAGATTTTCATCCGAATTATTCACGATGGAGTACGTTTATGCACCTAAAACTACATATTATCCCGATCATTTCATTGGTTTTAATTTTGATCGGATACAGTACAACCGGATGCAGTGCAGAAGGAGACAACGTTTTCGATTACAGGAATCACGATGCCTCCTTCTCTGCTGTTTTCTCCGGAGAATTCTCGCCGGACAACGTTGTCTGCGCGGGAGAAAAAACCGACGAGTCGATCACGCTCACCGTTCTCACACCCGAGCGATCGTCGGGAATTGTCGTAAAGTATGACTTCACCTCGATCTGTGTTTCGGTTGGTGACACCACGATCCCTTTATCCGACGCCGCGGCGAAGAACATCAAAGCCTTTTTTGATCTGCTGTACCCGCCCGCTGAAGCTCTCAGCGAATGGACAGCGAAAAAATCTGATGATGGGCTTGAGACTTATCTTGTCTCGCCCTCGGGAAAAGTTACACTTGGGGAGAATCTGCTTCCCGTCTCCGTTACCGTCGGGGACGAAAACAATTCAGAAAAAACAAAAACAACCGCGATAACCGATTTTGTCATCACAAAATCAGGGGATTCGCGGAATCAGTAAAACGAAAGATTTAAGTAAGAATGAAACACAAGAACACAGCCTACATCGACGGGGATGCGCTCATCTCGAACTACAAAACAATAGACGGCATCACGGGCGACGGCGTACGAACGATCTGCGTTGTCAAAGCTGACGCTTACGGTCACAACATCGGATTTTCCGCCGATCTTCTCGGTTCTGCGGGATGCGATTTTTTTGCCGTATCTTCAGAGGAAGAGGCAGTTGAGCTTCGCGCGATCGAGGAGAAAAACTCGCGTCATCCCGAGATCCTCATTCTCGGGCACATTGATCCCGACAACGTGGCGGAAATGATCGAGCACGACGTAATCTGCACGGCAGTTTCGTACGAAAACGCGCTCGAGCTTGCCGATTCTGCGAAAAAATGCGGCGGTGTTCTGAAGATACATATAAAACTCGACACGGGGATGAACCGTCTCGGATTCCCCACGTCTGACGGAGATTTTGAAAAATCAGCAGCTCAGATCGAATCAATTTCGGTAAACGAAAACCTCGGGATCTGCGGAATTTTCACGCATTTTTCTGTCGCTGACGACGAGCTGCTTGACGGCAAGATCGTCTGTGGATACGAGGATGTTGGCGGATACACGATGCTGCAGCTCTCGAGATTCAAGAAAATGGTCGATGTGCTCGAGTCACGCGGGATCGACGTCGGTGTACGTCACGCCGCAAACAGCGCAGCGATCCTCGCTCTGCCGGAGTCGTATTTTGACGCGGTGCGCGCGGGGGTGATCCTCTACGGCATGATGCCGAACGGCGCGATCGACGCACGTTTCCGCCCCGTAATGCGATTTGAGTCAACGGTGGTGCATCTGCACACCGTTCGTCGCGGTGAGAAGATCAGCTACGGCGCGGATTTTGAAGCGGAGCGCGATATGGTGATCGCGACGATCGGTGCGGGTTACGGCGACGGCTTCGCCCGCGGATACGCCGGATGCACGATTGAGATCGGCGGTGTGAAGTGCAGTCAGGTCGGGCGGATCTGCATGGATCAGTTCATGGTTGACGTCACGGGGACGCCTGTTTCCGCAGGAGACGCGGTGACGCTCTTTGGCGGGGACAACGGTGAGTCGATAAATGAACTCGCGCGCCTTGGCAACACCATCAATTACGAGGTTACCTGCCGCGTAAGCAAAAGAGTCAGACGTGTTTTGAAGTGAACAGAATTTTTTTGGGGAATATAACGGAGAAAACTTTTTTAAAAAAAGATTTTCCCGAAGTTTGCGAAGCATACTTCACACCCCTATTTCAAAAAACTTTCGACAGAACAAAAAATTGTAACACATAAAAAGTTTTGATCAAACTTTTTCAAAAGTTTGCGGGTTTTTAGGGGGACCCTAAATCGACCTCCGCAGAGGTCGAAATTCCCAATGCTTCATAAAAAGTTCCTTTTTTCGCTTCCTTTTTTCCTCGCTAAAGGAAAAAAGGAAGATATATGACCTGTACACACAAAAATATAAAAGTATATGCAAACCCCAAAACTTGCATATACTTTTTTTATTTGCCTCTTATAAAGTGCCTCCCCGCTATTCTTTTTTCATTTATCATTTAAAAACAGAATCGACCCCTGCGGGTCGACTCTGTCACTACTTATTATTTGGGATGTTTATTTGAATTGCAAAGCTCGCAATACAAACCGAATTTAATTAGTGCTTCTTTGCGATAGCAAAGCCAGCGAGGGAGATTACAGACGCGATAGCTGCAACAACTGCAACGTCGAATGTCTGAGGTGCGGAAGGAGGATTGTCATCGATAACGGGAGCACCTACGAATGTCATTACGTTAGCGGATGTTACGCCTTCGTTGTTAGCGTTGCCGAGACCGAAGAACGGACCCCATGTAAGCCAACCTGCATAAGAATGATCGGATGTACCGGAGATTCTGAGCATGTTGAAGGAGATCTGTGTGCCTTCTGCTGCTGTTACGCCGATTCCGGAGAGCGGAACTACTGCCATTACGTTGATCTTACCATCTTCTACAACGATGTTCTTCTGAACTGCTGTGTCGCTGCCGTTTGCTGTTACGCCGTCAGCGTTGAGAGTTACGTATACATCGTAGAAGCCTTCATACTTCATTTCTGCTCCGGGGATGAAACGGATCTGGATACCGTCGCCTACCCAAGAGTCGTCAGAACCTGCGATATTAGCATCAGCGGAAACCATACCTACGTAGAGGTTTTCGTTGTCCCATCTGAAGTAAACGTCTGCTGTTGTATCTTCAGCTGTTGCATTGTAGTTGATGAGAGCTGCGTTTGCTGTATCCTTGCTGATTGTAGCAACGGGAGCGCCCCATACTGCTTCTGTAATAGCTGTGTCGATGGAGATAGCTGTTTCTGTCTTAGCTGCTTCTACTGCAACAGCTGCACCTGCTGTAGGTGTTTCGGGTTCTGCATCAGCGGGTTCAAGACCTGCACCGTATGCATATACGGATGCGATTTCGTCAGCTGTGAGAACTTCCTTGAAGATTGCAAATTCATCCATCCAACCCTTGTAAAGCTGGTTGAGAGTAGAACCGATTGTGAAGGGCATTTCTGTATCGTAAGACTGACCTGCGTGTGCGGAAATATCAATAACGCCGCCGTAAGGTCTGCCGTTGATATAGAACTGAGCTACATTGTTAGTACGGTCAACTGTTACTGCCATATGGTAATATGTCTTGAAAATGTTGCCGAGAGTTGCTCTTTCGAGGAAATCGTTTTTAACTGCGAGAGATTCATCCTCGCCGGGAATATCAAAATTGAGGAACTGTCTGTCTATTGCCTGAACGTATGCAAAGCCTGCACCGTCGGGATCATTAACAGCATCTCTTGTACCAAATACCTGAACGTCTGTGTAACCTGCCTTGGAACCACCGATGAGGTGAACACATTCCCAACACATAATTGTGAAGGAATCTGTACCGAACTTGTAATCCGGAACTACCATTCTGGACTGACCTTCGAAGTATACGCTATTTCCAAGTTCGGGAATAATGTTGTTTGTATACTGTGTTGTAGCCTTGATAGGTGTACCATCAGCGGGATCACTGGATTCGAGATCATTTGCAGAAACATAGGGAATAACTGTCCACTTGCCTGTTTCGTCAAGGAAGGGAGCTGTAAGATTTATGTCTCCTTCATTAGCAGGATCACAGTCGCCGTCCCACATGTTGAGGTAGAAATCAGCTTTTGCCATGATTTCATTGTAGTCACCTGTCCATACGAGAGGAGTGGTTGTGTCGAGCATTTCGATAGGTGTGTATGTAGGAGCTGTGTATCCTTCGGGAGCGTATGTGTAAAGGGAGATGACCTGTTCCTGTGTGAGGGCAGACTTGAATACTGCAAATTCGTCGAAGTTTGCGATAAGAGTCTGGCCAAAGTTGTACATACCGGTACCGTCTTCACCGATGTGGAAGGTGTAGTCGTTTACAGAGTCATAGTAACCTGCGTCACCGTGAGAGGAGAGGTCCTGTTCTGCAACCGGGTCACCGTTTACGTAAAGTGTGTACTTAGCAGCCGCTCTGTCGATTACAACTACTGTGTAGATCCATGCGCCGAAGGGATCAGCTTCACCGGATACAGACATGGAAGTCTTAACGTCGAATCTTTCGAGCTTACCAACAGAGTTTACGTTGAAGTGATACTGGTCGCCGTTAGCGATGAAAAGGAAACCTTCGTTCTTACCGGAACCCCAGTCCTTGTTACCGTAGAGTACGGGGTCACCGCTTACTTCCAGAACGTTGATCCAAGAAGCGATGGAGAAAGACTCGTTGTTGAACTTAAGGCCTTCAACAGCAAGAGCGTTAACGCCGCTCCATGTGTTGATACCGGAACCGTATTTACCATCGGTAATGGTAGCGTCGCCTTCGGAAACTACGTTGTAGTGACCTGTTACGTCCTGATAACTGTCGTTTTCGAAGTTAAGATAAAGATCTGCGGATGCGAGAAGGTCAGCACCCATTGCATCTGTTGCCTGAGCAGGAACGATGACGAGAGTAGTCATGATCATTGCTAAAGCAAGAATGAGACCAAGCTTTTTCATCAGAAAAACCTCCATATAAAGTTAGATTTAAAATTTCGGATCGTGTCCGATTTCGGTTTAATTTTGTGAAGTTGCACAATCTTGTAAACCGTAACTACATTATACAAGAAAATAACTTCCGTGTCAAGTGATGTTAAGAAATTTTGTTAGATTTTTTTCAATTTTTCTTAAAAAAGGGTGATTTACCATAAATTTTATTTATTTCGCAGTTTTGATTATTATGATATTTTATCGTCATTTTGGGCTAAAAATTGCACCTATGGGGTATACGTCCGAATGTGCAAAGAAAATGCGTAAAAGTCAAATAAATCGAACTTTTTTCTGAACACCGCCAAAAATTGCCAAATGTTACTTTTACACAATAATTGTGTGATTTTTTTAGTGAGAATCACAAAGGGGCAATTTGGTGAAAAATGTACATTTACGGGGGTATTTCTGCAAAAAAAGAATACCGCGGCGACTAAATGAGACCTGTCACCGCGGTATATGAAAGGAGGTCCACCTCGCACAGAAGTGATATAGGTGCGAGGTGTATGAAAAAAGAAAGCATTAGCTTTTCTTTTTCGCGAAAATTAATAGTGCAGCGATCACAGCGATTGTCGCCGCGATGCCGATGATGAGTACGACGCGCATCTCGGGCTCGTCGCTCGTTTTAGGGGGATCCTTGGGCTCGGGAAGCGTTTCGTCGGGGGCGTCAGTTTCAGTCTCCTCAGGCTCGTCGGGAGCAGTAGGATCGTATTCGCAGATCGCCTTGACGTCCTCAGCCGTGAGCGCGGATTTGAATACGATGAACTCGTCTATGTAAGCGGAGAACGTGCAGCTTGTGTTGTAATCCCCCGCGCCGTCCTCGCCGATCTTGAACGAGTATGCGCCGTTGAAATGACCGGTGAATCCGCTTATATCGGCAGTCTCGCGGTACGGCTCGCCGTTGACGTACATCGTGGCGACGCCCGTTTCTCTATCCATAACGAGAACGAGGTGCATCCACTCGCACGTTGTGTCGATTGCAGTTCCGATCGAGAACGCCTTTGAGCCCTTTGTGCATCCGGCTGCTCTGAAGCCGTCGCCAAAGCCGTCGATCGCAAAGGAAAAGCCGAGATTTGAGATAGAGTCCCAATTCTGATTCGAGAAAAGGCACGGATCGCCGCTGAATTCGTCAATGTATGCCCACAACGCGATCGAGAAGGAGTCCATATCGAATTTCAGATCATTTACCGTAAGGTAGTTCATCGAAGAGACAAAATGCGCGGCTGAGCCGAATTTTCCGTCAACGAGCTTTGTCTCGGCAGGGACGTCCCCACATTCCGAGGTGACTGCGTAGTTACCTTTTGTATCTTCATAGCTGCCATTCTCGAACGTAATGTAGAGATCGGCAGAATCAAATATTTCGGGAGCGTCTGCGGCAGAGGCAGAGATCGCAAGAGAAGTCGACACGATCAGAATGGACATAACGAGCACGAGTTTCTTCAATCTGTAACCTCCCGAAAATTTTATAATAACCTATATATATTATAATGTATATTTTATCTTATGTCAACATAATATATTTATAAATTACATAGTGTTAAAAGAAAAAATTATAACCCATTTACACAAAAAACAACGCCGCATTTCTGCGGCGCTGTTTTTGCAATTTATTCAACCCATCATAAGTAGTGGTGAGTTTTTCAATTGTTAATTAGTGCTTCTTAGCGATAGCGAAGCCAGCGAGAGAGATGATGGAAGCAACTGCAGCAACGATAGCGATATCGAATGTCTGAGGAGCGTCGGGTTCATCTGTTGTGCCGGGATCTACTACATCGGGGTTGTCGTCGATAACAACTTCAGGAACGTAGTTGTAGAGAGAAGCAACCTGTTCTGCGTTGAGAGCAGAGTTGAATACTACGAATTCGTCCATTACAACCTTAGATGAACCGCCGTCGTAGCTACCACTACCGTCCTGACCAATGTTGAAAGCGAACTCTGTATCGTAAGATACACCTGCCTGGTCGGAAATGTCATCTTCAAGAACGAGAGCACCATTGATGTACATTTCAAACTTGCCAGTTTCTCTGTTAACTACATTAGTAACGTAAACCCAATTACCAACAGCTTCACCCATATTTACCTTGAAGTCATGTCTGTTGGTACCGTTGTCATTGGGAGCTGCGGTGTTGAACTGGTAGTCGCTATCATTGAGAACGAATGCGAAACCGGGGTTCTTACCGGAATTCCAGTCCTTGTTACCAAAGATTGCAGGGTCACTGCTGAATTCTGTAATGTTGAGCCATGTGGAAACTGTGAAGGAGTCAGTACCGAACTTGAGACCTTCTACTGTGAGGTAGTTAGCCGCGTTGTTGAGGTCTGCGCCCTTACCGAACTTAGCGTCAACAAGTGCTGTTTCACCAACAGATGATACCTTAGCACCGTTGTTTGCGTTATTTGTATCGTTATCGAGGGGGAGATATACAACTGCTGTGTCGATAAGTTCCTTACCTGTGAGAACAGGACCAGCGGGTTCATCAGAACCTGTATCAGCGGGAGCTGCAACGTAGCTGTAGAGAGCTGCTACTTCGTCAGCGGAGAGTGCCTTCTTGTAGAATGCGAGTTCATCGTAGTCCATATCAGCATATGTATCCATGAAGATATCAGTCTGCTGATGGTCATTGTTGAGGTAAAGATCGGTGTAACCACCGTCGAAGCAAGCCTGCTTTGTTTCAAAAAGTTCGTTGTACTGTGTTGTAGCAACTGCTCTACCGTTGAAGTAAATTGTTACTGCCTTTGTTTCACGGTCAACTGTAAGAGCTACATGGTTCCATGTGTCGAAACGGTTGGAAATAGGAGAGTTGATGTAGGGAGCTGTCAAATCAGTTACTGTATGTGTACTGTCGATCCAACCAGCTATACGAGACCAAATCTCTGTGTTGTTGATAGCAAGGAATGTACCGTGCTGATTACCACCGTCGAGCATATAGTTGAAGATATGACGACCGTTGTTAACTGATCCTTCATACTCATTGAGCTTAACCCATGTGGAGAGTGTGTAGGAAGTTCCGTCGGAAATGTCAAATGTAATTGCTGTTGAGTTAACTCTGGAATCTGTGTGGAGACCCTGACCCTTAACACCTTCAACGTATGTAGGTTCTACTTCTGTGAGGTCCTTTACGTCGGGATGTGTCTGGATTTCGTCACGGTAGTAGTAAGCGACAGCGGAACCTTCGTAGTGCTTAACTGTATCAGCGGGGATTTCACCGTCGAATGTGAGATATACATCAGCTGCTGCTGCAACTGCTGCGGGATCTGCTGTGAATTCGAGGGGAGCAGAGTAGTCGGGAACTTCTACTTCGGGAGCTGTAGCTGCTTCGTATCCTTCGGGAGCATACTCATAAACAGCGTGAACTTCGTCAAGTGTAAGAGCCTTCTTGAAGAATGCGAATTCGTCGAAGTTCATAACGAGGTTGTCACCGTTGTACATACCGGAACCGTCGTTACCGATTGTGAACGCGTAATCGGAATCCATTACGTCGTCAGCCCACATAACAATGTCTGCATATGTAGGAACACCGTTGATGTAGAATGTTTCATAACCTGCGGCTCTGTCTACAACGATTGCGAAGTGAACCCACTGACCAACAACATCACCGGGGTCTACTTCGTGGTTAAGTCTTTCGCCGTTAGCTGTAGATACAAGACGGAAGTTTGTACCGTTGATAGCAAGAACCATACCGGGGTTATCGCCGCCGGACCAGTCTTTGTTACCGAAGAGAGCGGGGTCAGATCCGTTGTATGTAGCGATCTTTGCCCATGTTGTGATTGTGTAGGAGTCTGCGCCGAATACGAGATCTTCTACAACGAGGAAGCTGTTCTGGGAAGTTTCGAGTGTACCACCGAACTTACCACCTTCAGCTGCGAATGTTGCTTCGGGAGTACCGAAGGATTCATCCGCTGTGATAACTGAATAGTTACCCTTTGTGTCTTCAATACTTCCATCTTCGAATGTAAGATACATATCTGCAGATGCAAGTACGTCAGCGCCACTTGTTGCTGCTGTGGGAACGATAAGCATGCAGGATGCTACCATTACAGCCGCGAGAACGAGTGCGAGCTTTTTCATTTGGAATACCTCCATAAAATAATAATTTTTTTGGGAAATCGTGTTCCCTACGTTCGCTTGTGAGTGAAATAAGCCCACTGCAACAAGCTACGATTCTATTTTAACACTTAAAGGAATATTTGTCAAGAGCATTTGGCGATTTTGTTGATTAAATTTTACTCTGAATTGAAAATTTGTACACTTTTTTCACTTTTACGGTTTGTTAATAATTGTTCAGCTAAATTATACTCCGTTTTTTCGCTGCCTTCTCACGTTCTGGACTTAAAAAGTTTCTTTCATTATTATATATAGAATTATATACTGCGTCACAGTGCCCGCAATACTTTGTTTTTTAAATTTCTACAAACATCTATTGACAGTATTATCAATATATGTTATAATAATATTATAGACTGCAAATAATGATTTGCAATTCGCAAATTTCAACAAATGCTCAAAAAAGGAGAGATATCATGAAAGGAAAGATACTCGCACTTATTCTTGCTGTTTTGATGGTTCTTCCCACCTTTGTGGCTTGTTCTAACAATCCCAAAGAAACAGAAGACGAAAGCAAGAAGCCCGCACAGTCCGACGTTCCCGCAGACGACGGCAGTGAAGGTAACTACAGAGGTCTTGAAAAGACCAATCTCAACGGATTCACTTTTAAGTGCTACGGTGGTTCCCAATTAGCAGAAGACTACAAAACAAACGGCGGTGTAGGTAACGTAGAATTCTTCCATATCGACGACTATGTTGGGGATGACTTCTTCGATGCAATGTACACAAGATTTGTTAACGTTGCCTCCGACTACAACGTTAAGTTCAGCGTAACAGGTGATGTTGGTGATGGCATTTACGACATCATCAAGCAGAGCCTTACAGCAGGTACACGTGACTACAATATGTGTTACATCTACCTCGATGAAGCTAACAACTTCGTAAACTCCAACTACCTCTACAACTTCTATGATCTCGATGTAGATCCCGACGATCCGTGGTGGGATAAGGGCGCACAGGACGTTCTTACTATCAACAATAAGATGTTCACCATCTTCTCCGCGATCTCATTCAGCCACTACGAATCAGGCGCTCTCCTTTTCTATAACGAACAGCTTCTCGAAAACAAGAACATCAAGAAGGGTCCTTACGATCTCTGGAAAGAAGGTAAGTGGACTCTCGACGCTCTTATCAATATGACTGAAAAGGCTGCAACCGACACAAACAATGACGGTAAGTACAGAAAGGGTGCTGATATTCTCGGTCTCACAGGCCAGACTCTCAGAAACGCAACCACAGTTCTTGCATCCGGCAAAAACTTCATCAAGTGGGATGACGAGGCTAAGACTTATAAGATGAACTTCACCGACGAAACACTTATGGCAATCGGTGACGCTACAAGAACTCTTTGGGTCGACTCCAACTGGAATGACGGCTCCGGCACAGGTGCACAGGCAACAAAGATCTTCCAGGCAGGTAAGGTTGTATTTATCAGCGACTACCTCGGTCAGTTCCGTAACTATGTAACAGGTGACCAGGAATTCTCTATGATCCTTTGGCCCGCTTACGAAGAAAACGCACAGATCAAGGTTCACCTCAGAAACCCCACAGGTCTTGCAGTTCTCTCCGACAACCAGCCTAACGACATTAAGAATCTCTCCATCATCCTCAATGCACTCGCTGCTTATACATACGACTACATTATGGAAGACTACGTAAAATATGCGGTCGTTGCTAAGAGCTCCAAGGACGAAAGATCCGCAGAGGTTGTCAGATACGCACTTGAGAATACAGCATACGACATCGCTGCTGCATTCGGTCTGGGTGCTCACTACTGGTGGGATGGATCTGTAGAAGAAGGTATCTACGCTTCCACGCAAAGAGAAAGAGCAGGCGAATTCCAGGGTTATGTTAAATCCTTCCTCGCATCTTACTTCCCTGAAGACGAAACAGAATCCGGCACTGCTGAATAATTTCACAAAAACGATCCCTCGTGAAAACGGGGGATCTTTGTTGTTTCCAGCCCATTTTCATTCTGTTTTGTACATAATCCTTTTGTGTTTTTTGTTCAATTCTACAAACTTTAATTTTTGAACAATTAATATATTGCTTAATTATCTATCATATGATATAATAATTTTATAAATATGAATGTTGCATAGATAATTCGATGCTGTACCGCACAATTATGTTGATTCTATTCAAATTCATAAAAGCGAACATCCGAAATTTAATATTGGAGGAATCACTTATGAAAAAAACAAATCTCCTCGCGCTTCTTCTCGCGGCTATTATGCTCGTCTCGTCACTCGCGTCCTGTGCCAATAACCAGACGGAAACAGATCCCGACGAAAGCCTCGAAACTCCTGCAGACAGCGGATCTGACGAAATTATCGACGAAGAACCCAAGCCTTACTATGAAACAATGGAACAGATCAACATGAACGGATGGACATTCAGTCTTGCAGGCGGTGGTGAAGGCGGCGATGACTGCAACAATCCCTGTTCAAACATTTATGTTGAAGCTATCACGGGAGATGACTTCAACGATGCTCTCTATAACCGAATCCTCGCTATAGAGAATAAATACAACATGGACATCGTTACATACGAGCAGCTCACAAACTATTCTAATACTCAAGACGCACTTGAGCTCAGCTGCGCCGCAGGTCAACCCGACTATCACGCGGGTTACATTTCACTTGAGTTCTCGCAGGGACTTGTATCAAAAGGTTACTTCAGAAACCTTCACGAAATGCCACTTGATCTGAGCCAGCCGTTCTTTGACCAGACCTCACAGGAAGCACTCACGATCAACGGCACTCTCTTCTATCTCCACTCCGACGCTTCTTTCCATCACTATGAAGCCGGATGCACACTTTTCTACAACGGATCGATCCTCGAAAATAAGCAGATCAAGAGCTCTCCTTACGATCTTTGGAAAGAAGGCAAGTGGACTCTTGATGCAATGTACTCCCTTATGGAAAAGGCTGCAACCGACACAAATAATGACGGTAAATACAGAAAGGGTGCCGACGTACTCGCTCTCGTAGGTCACAACTTCAGAATGGCGTCCGCACGTCTCGCATCCGATATCGAAATCGTATTCTATAACAATGAAACTCAGCAGTACGACATTGATATCGACTCCGAGCCCGCAATCGCAGTCGGTGACTACACCAAGCAGATCTGGCTCAGCCCCTTCACCGCTATCGAAAATACAACAGCACAGGGACACGAAGCCCTCAAAAAGCTCTTTAAGGCTGAAAAAGCATTCTTCTACAGCGCAGGTCTCAGCGGATTCCGAGCACTTCGCGATAAAGATGATAACTACGGTATCATTATGTGGCCCACACTTGAGGAAAACAAGGATCCCAAGGTTCACCTCAGAAACCCCAACGCCCTCGTAATCCCCAAAACAGTCGGCCCCGATGTTGAAGATAACGTCGCAACAATCATCACAGCTCTCGCGGCTTACGGTAACAACTATATTCTCGATGATTACATAAAGTACGCCGTTGTTGCAGAAGGCGCACGTGATGAAGAATCCGTAGAGGTTATAAAGTACATTCTTGACAATCGTGTTTATGATATGTCAGGCTTCCTCCGCCCTGTCGATCAGATTTGGTGGGATGTTGTTGAATCCGGCCTCTACTCTTCAACGGAAAAGAGCAAGAAGGCATCTATTATACAGGATCTCCTCAGCAAAACTGCAGTTTACTTCCCTGAAACAGATGAAGAAACCCCGGCTGAATGATCCGGCGGCCTTTGATCTAAATTAATTAGAAACCCCTATCCACGCGATCAGGTGTTAAATGACAGTAAAATAGCCGATACGGTTCAAGTTTCGTATCGGCTTTTTTATTGTTTCGCTATTTTCGGTGCAGAAAGTACACAGCTCAAGTGAAAAATGCCTCCCTTCGGGAGGGAGGTGGACCACGAACTGGTGGAAGGAGCCTGCGCTTTTTTTAGATTTGTACATCCTTTATCATAACGCACTCTCCCTCAGTCTCGCATTAGCTCGACAGCTCCCTCCCGGAGGGAGCCTATGATGAAAATCGTTCGTTACACGGTCGTTCTTTTGCAAAAACTGCCCTTGAGTGCACCGCAATTCGATCGTGGAGTTTTCACATTATCCACAGCAAATCATAAGTTTTGTTTATTCAAGTGTGTCTGCATAACGACTTTTTATACTTCACTTGTTTAAATTGCTGATTTTATTATTCAGATTGCCAATTCTGTTTTATTTTATTGAAATAGATTTGACCGTGTGATATAATAAGTCAACCGATAGTTTATTATAATTTGTGAACTATCCTTTTAATCATAATAATATTTTGGAGGTTTTCTATGAAGAAAACAAAGCTTTTCTCTCTTTTGCTCGCGGTGCTTATGCTTTCATCAGCGTTGGCTTCGTGTGCAAACAATGACAAAGAATCTAAGGACGAATCCAAAAATCCCGCAGTTCAAAATCCCGACGATTCTCAGGAAACTGAGGGCGGCTACTACAGCGAAGTGCCTGTTCAAGATATGAACGGCTACACACTCAACATCATCGGCGGTATGTATGAAGCTACAGAAATCGATTCTGTCGGTAATATTGAGTTCATTTATATTGACGAATACGTTTCTGACGACTTCTTCGCCAAGATGCACAACAGATTCCTCACTGTAGGTCAGAAGTACGACGTCAAGTTCAACATAGTAGGAAGCGTTAACGATGACATCAACGATATCGTTAAGCAGAGCATTATGGGCGGTACTCACGACTACTCTATGGCTTATTGCTATATTGACAAATCTAACTCAATGGTCGCTGCAGGTCATCTTTACAACCTTTACGATCTTGATCTCGATCTCACCCAGCCGTATTTTGATCACTTTGCCGAAAGCAATCTTGCTCTCAACAACAAACTCTATCAGCTGTTCTCATCAATTTCTTACAGCCATTACGAGTCTGCGTGTATCCTCTTCTATAACGGCCATATCCTCGAAAACAAGCAGATCGAATCTTCTCCTTACGACCTCTGGAAAGAGGGCAAATGGACAATGGATGCTATGACAAAAATGACCGAACAGGGCTCAACAGACGTCAACAACGACGGTAAATACACTATCGGAAATGACATTTTAGGTCTCACAGGTCAAACTCTCAGATACATCTCCCCCGTACTTGCATCCGACACAAACGTTATCGTATGGGACAGCGATAACAATACATTCAAGCCCAATATGACTGACGAAACAGTTATGGCTATCGGTAAAGCCACAAGAAAGCTATGGCTCCAGACACCTTGCAACTCTGACAGCGCCAGCGGTACGGATTCCACAACTCTCTTCAAGGCTAACAAAACTCTGTTCAGCAGCGACTATCTCGGTCAGTTCCGTTCAATCCGTGACAAAGAGGACAATTACGGTATCATTATGTGGCCCGGTATCGAAGAAAACATGGATCTCAGAGTCCACCTCAGAAACCCCACACATCTTTCTGTTCTCTCTGACATAACTGAACAGGAAAAGGAATATATTCCTCTTATCATTTCAGCTCTTGCAGCTTATTCCGAGGACTACATCACAGAAGATTACAAAAAAATCGCAGTTATCGCGGGCGGTGCGCGTGACCAGGAATCTGCAGAAGTCATCAGCTATGTTATAAACAATACCGCTTATGACATTTCCGCAGCGTTCGGTCTCAGCGTTCACCACGCTTGGAGAGAATCCGTTCTCGACGGTCTCTTCGCTTCTCGTCAGAAGTCTCTCACAAGAGAGTTCAACACAGAAATCGAAGAAGTTATTAACACTTACTTCGGTGAATAATTCCGATTTGTTTCACTTTTACATAATGCACCGACTCCTTCAAATACCGAGGAGTCGGTGTTTTTTACATCTTCATCAGATTTTTGTGCAGGTTAAATGCCTGCGGCTCTCCGAATAAATTAATATTGTTAAATTTAACATTTCTGAGAAAAGATGTGAAAAACTATTGAAATTCAAAAGAAAGTGTGCTATAATAAATGTGTACACGCGGCAGGAGTACCTTTGTTTGAGCTTTAATCATATATGGAACTATTCCATAGAAAAAAGTCCCAATTCACGTCGTGGTCGTACGGATTCGGTCTTGAAGTGCGAGCAATACCGAATTTCATTAAAAAAGGCGGATGTCCCAGCAGGCATCCGCTTTTGTTTTGGAAATATTCCGTTTTCGTCCTCGGAACGCGGTTGTTCAAACCGCGAGGAATATTTCGGGACGGCGTAAATTGAATTTCAATTTACCGCTAACTGTGCACGCCGTCAGGCATCCGCTTTTGTTTTTAAATATTTTTGTGTAGTATTCTCCCCTGATGTGTTGATTTATACCTTGATACACTCTTTGTCATCGTTTATAATTAATACAGAGTAACACAATCTCAAAAAATCTCAGGAGGAAATCACGCATGAAAAAAACAATATCTTTGCTTCTCGCTCTGTTATTAGCATCTTTGACTTTCGCATCATGTTCAGATAACCCCAAAGAATCGGACAATTCATCCGAATCCTCATCAGATACACCTGCCGAATCTGATGTACCTGACGAAATTTCACACTTCGACCAAATGCCCGCTGAAAACTTCGGCGGCTGGACTTATAACATCGCAGGCGGCCACGGTACTGCTTCTGAAGCTAACGGCATCTGCGAGCACATCACCATGGAAGAGTACGTCGGCGATGACTTCAACGACAAGCTCTACGAAAGAATGGTCAACATTCAGAGCAAATACAATGTGAAAATCCAGACACACTACTTCAAATACGCTGAAGATCCCATTATAACAAGCGTAAAGGCAGGAAGCGGCGACTTCTTCACGGGATGCGTTCTCTTCAACAGACTCTCTGAGACCATAATCTCAGGATACGCTATCGACTTAGCTACACTCAACTTCGATTTCAACGATCCGTGGTGGGACAAGGGTGCTGTTGATACTCTTATGATCAACGGGAAGATCTTCCACGGACTCGGAATGATCGGATTCAGCGCGTACGAATCCTGTTCTGTCCTTTATTACAACGGACAGCTTCTCGAGAACAACCAGATCAAAGAATCACCCTACGATCTGTGGAAAGAAGGAAAATGGACTCTTGACGCTATGGCTCTTATGACAGAATCGGTTGCGTCAGACAGAAATAACGATAACAAATTCACACCGGGAGATGACGTGTTCGGTCTGCTCGGCAGAACGCTGAGCCACATTCCCGCCGTATTCTCCTCGGGACTCTCTCTTACAACATGGGACGAGGAAGAAATGCTCGTCAAGGCTGACTTTATCGACGAAGATCTGATGGCAGTCGGAAATATGCTCAAAAAGATCTGGCGCGATTCGGAATTCAACGGAGAATGGGACGAGGACGAGGCCAATACTCTCTTCAAGGCTAACAAGGCCTTTCTTCTCAGCCGACTCCTCGGCGACTTCCGTGAGCTTCGTGACAAGGATGACAATTATGGTATCATTGTATGGCCGTCCCTCAAGGAAAATACCGAGATCAAGGTTGCGGTAAGAAACCCCACTACTGTAATTGTTACATCTGATGTAACAGGCGAGATCAAGCACAGAGTTGAAACTCTCCTTGAAGCTATGAACACATATGCATACGATTACATCTTTGAAGATTACATCAAGCTTGCTGTTATAGCGGGAAGCTCCCGTGACGCTGAGTCTGCCGAGGTTGTAAGATACTCCCTCGACAACAAGGCATACAACACCGAACAGACCTTCGGTCTTGATAGTATAGTTGAAAACTGGTTCAATGTTATTGATACAGGGCTGTACGCTTCAACAAACGTAAGACTCCAGAGAACTCTTCCTAACAGATCGAAGACATTCATAAAGGTATATTACGGCGACGAAGCAGAAGAATAATTCGAAGATCGGACAAAAACTGTATTACACAAATCAGGGCAGGACCACTCCTGTCCTGATTTTTTACAAAAAAACCGACAGAATTTTTGTGTTCTGTCGGTTTTTATTTGTTTTTATAATGCATATTTTTGCATCAAAGATGTATATTTATGCAAGATTAATACTTGTATTTTCTTCCGCCCTGTGCTTCGATCTGTGCGTCACGAAGCTCTTGGGGAACAACGGGGTTGCCCTTTGAGTAGATCGGCTGGAGCATATCTCCTGCGAATTCGGGGAATGTGCAGGCGGTATTATTTCTCCAGAGCTCACGCTGAGCCTTATCTCTGAAATCGGGAACGTCCATTGTAACGCCGCCCTTGAGGATAGATTCGTAAGCGAGAAGTCCGGGCAGGAACATATCGCAAGCCTCGTAAATATCAATTATCTCAGCTTCTCTGCCGAGGATCTTTTCGCAGAAGTGATACATTGTGAAGAAGTCGCCGCCGCCGTGGCTGAAGTTGACTGCCTTTTCAGCGTGAAGATCCTTGGGAAGATATGTCTTTACCTTTGTTCCGTTGTCACCCTCAACGCCGTCCGCATTGACGTAGATTCTCTCAACGCCCTGGATGCCGCTGCCTGCAACTGCATCTTCTCTCGCAGATTCGGCTCTGCCTTTAGATCCGTAGCAGGAGTACCAGATAGAGTCTCTTGTCGGGCCGACACCGTGGATGCTCTTGAGGATCGCGCCGTTCTCGAGTGTAATGACGATCATAGCCATATGTCCTGCATATGCGCCCATTCTCGCCATTTTCGGGCTGTATGTACCCTCAAATCCGCAAACTTTTACAGGTCTCATGCCTGAAATGTGGATCAGCGGACCGATCGAGTGAGTGCAGTAGAAGGTCGCGCTCATCTGATTTCTCCAATGCTCCTCACGTCCGAGCGTCAAAGAAGTCCAGATAGATTCGCAGTCGTGCATATACTCGCCCTCTCCGTATTCGAACTCACCGAGAGTTCCGTCACGGAAGAGCTTACGCATCTCGTGAGGTGCAGGCATATAGCAGTAGTTTTCGGCGTACGCGTAGATCATTCCTGTTTCCTCAATAGCTTCGATCAGCTCGATACCCTGCTTCATATTGCAGAATGGAAGGACCTCGGAGATAACGTGCTTTCCAGCTTTCATCGCCTTGATAGCAAAGGGAGCGTGCTCGTTCGCGTAGTTTGAAAGAACTACAGCATCCATTCCCTCGTGCTTCAAAAATTCGTCGAAGTTGGTGTAACAGGTAACGCTGTCGTCAACCTCGCGTCTGCGCTTGTTGAGCTGAGGCTCGTACCAGTCGCAGATCGCAACGAGCTCAGCGTTCGGTGAATCCTTGCAATATCTGATCATTGATTTACCGCGTGCCGCACCAAACACGCCGATTTTTACTTTCTTTTCCATAAATGATTCTCCTTTGCGAAAATGAATAAATTTTCATCCGAACAGGTCGGATCAAGTACTGATATTAATATTTGTATTTTCTGTCCTCGTTGAACTTTTTAAGCTGTTCTTCGCGTATCTCATCGGGAACAACGGGGTTACCCTTTGAGTAGATCGGCTGGAGCATATCTCCTGCGAATTCGGGGAATGTGCACGCTGTATTGTTTCTCCAAATTTCGCGCTGAGCCTTGTCTCTGAAATCGGGAACGTCCATTGTAACGCCGCCCGCGAGGATAGATTCGTATGCAATAAGTCCGGGCAGGAACATATCACAAGCCTCGTAAATATCAATGATCTCAGCTTCTCTGCCGAGGATCTTTTCGCAGAAGTTGTACATTGTGAACCAGTCGCCGCCGCCGTGACTGAATCCAACAGCGTTCTCAGCGAGAGCGTCCTTGGGCTCGTAAGCCTTAACATTAGTTCCGTTATCTCCTTCAACACCGTCAGCGTTGAGGTAAAGCTTCTGAACGCCCTGATAATCGTTTCCTTCAACTGCATCTTCTCTTGCAGATTCAGCTCTGCCCTTAGAGCCGTAGCAGGAATACCAGACAGAGTTTCTGGACGGGCCGACACCGTGGATGCTCTTGAGGATCGCGCCGTTCTCGAGGGTAATGACGATCATCGCCATATGTCCCGCGTACGCACCCATTCTCTGCATCTTCGGGCTGTATGTACCTTCAAAGCCGCAAACCTTAACGGGTCTCATACCTGCAATGTGGATCAGGGGACCGATCGAGTGAGTGCAGTAGAAGGTCGCGCTCATCTGATTTCTCCAGTGGTCAGCTCTTCCGTATGTGCATCCGGGCCAAATAGATTCGCAGTCGTGCATATATTCGCCCTCACCGTATTCGAACTCACCGAGAGTACCGTCGCGGAAAAGTCTGCGGATCTCGTGAGGTGCGGGCATATAGCAGTAGTTTTCAGCGTATGAGTAGATCATACCTGTCTCCTCAATAGCTTCGATAAGCTCAACGCCCTGCTTCATATTGCAGAAGGGAAGAACCTCGGAGATAACGTGCTTGCCTGCCTTCATCGCCTTGATAGCGTAAGGAGCGTGTTCGTTTGCGTAGTTTGAAAGAACTACAGCATCCATATCGTGCTTCAGAAATTCGTCAAAGTCGGTGTAAAATGCAATACCCTCACCTGATTCTTCACGGCGTTTCTCAAGCTGAGGTACATACCAGTCGCAGATCGCAACAAGCTCAGCGTTCGGAGCGTTTTTGCAGTATTTTATCATTGATTTACCTCGGCCTGCACCAAACACGCCTATCTTTACCTTCTTTTCCATATCTAATTCTCCTTTGCGAAAATAAATATATTTTATCCGAATCTATCGGATCACTTTCTGATATATCTTGCTTCGAGATAGTATCTCTTGCTTTCAGCCTCGCCCATTGAGAAGGTCTTTCTCGGGAGAGTGCCGTTCTCTTCAACATACGAGAAGAGGTCATTTTTGTCCATTCCGTCCATAAGGAATCCGACAGATCCCTCCTGCGCGGCGAGTTTTTCCACAGATTCTTCGCCGTGGATGTAGTCGCAGACCACTCCGTCGTGGAGCTTCACATAAGAATCAATGAAATTCTGGAGAGAGCCGACGGTAAGTGCGTGAGTTTTTCTGAGGCAGATCTCTTTTTTCTCGCCGCCAACGATCACTGTAACGCGCTGATCTGACTCCTTGTCCTCAGCCTTTTCGAGCTCTGAGAGGAGATCTGCGGGATCGCAGTTCTTTACGAGACGGTAGATCGGCTCAAATACGAGAGAGTCGTCGTGGAGATCGGTGATCTCGCAGAGAGCGTAACGGGCAGGGTGACGATCCGATTCCTCACCCAAGTCGCGCTTCACGTTTTCCCAATGCGCCTTTGCGGCAGCAAGGGAATGGTTTCCGTCTCCCATTGCGTATGTAACGCCCGAGGATGTTTTTTCGTATTTTTCGATCAGCCCAACAAGAGTGTCAAGAGCTTCTCCTGTCACCTCGTATCCCGTGACGTGTCCTCCCCCCTGCATAAGATCGAAGTCGTAAGAGACGGGGAAATTCTTTTTCTCTGAGTCAAGATGAGAGAAGAGTCCAACCTTTTCGTCAACGAGAATGAGGATGTGCGGCAGCTCGATCGACGCGCTCGCGCGAACCTTGCATCTCGGCGGGATCCTCTCTGTAACCGTCGCTTCTGTAGCGCGGACGGGAGACTTTGATCCGACGGAGTAATCATACTCTTCAAGGTCGATCTTTCCGACGATTCCGTGACGGATCATTCCGTTCGGCAATGTTCTCTCAAGGTAGATCATACCGCAGAGCTGTGTCATATCGTTTTTATCGAAATCAGCCATATTTTTTGCGATCTCAGCCTCGTGAACAGCTTCGCGCTCGGTCTCGAGGTACGCCTCAGGCTGAATATAGTCGTAAGTCGACTTTTCTCCGCCGATCAGCTTGGTGCATCTGTCCCAATATTCTATCTCAGATGTAAATTGGTCGCAGGCGATGACCGCCCATTTTGTCATTTTTTCTTGATCGCGGGCGAATTTCGGAAGAAGTATTTCAGCGGGGGAGAAGATCGTTTTCATGTGCAGTATTCGGATCCTTTCGGGAAAATGTTGTTAAACAAGGAATTGTGTTTAATATTTAATAATTCGACGATATGTTCCCACAAAAAACGTTGTCTTTCATGAGGCTCCCTCCGGGAGGGAGGCTTTTGTGTGCCGAATTTCAACGGGAACAATAAAGTATATTGAGAGAATATTTCTGCTGTCTCTTCTTTGAAAAAGCTCGATCAAAAAGCTTTCAAGCAAGAGAGACAAAATTTTTTCTACTTTTTGAATTATACCATACCCACACAATATATGTCAATCGTTGCACGGCAAAAAAATCAGTTCATTTCTTCGATATAATAGACATAATCAAGGGTGGATAGTGCTTCGATGATTTCCTTGTGAGTTTTGTATTTTTTCAGCTCCGGGCTGTTTATCGTAAGCGATACAGTATACACGCTGAGCCCCGAATTGATGTACGCCGCATTCGCTTCGATGTCGTCAATTATCACACCGATTTTGCGAAGCGTGGTGACAAAATCCTGCAGATTTGTCTTATTTGTTAGCTCAAGATGCACTTCAAAGTGATTTGAACGGTTTTTGAGGTATCTCTCAAACGACGGGAACAGAGACAGGCAGCAATACAGTGCGACAAATCCTATCACCGTTACGGTATAGAATCCTGCACCCGCGGTGAGCCCGAGGATCGAGCACGCCCAAAGTGCAACTGCCGTTGTGAGTCCTTTGATCTGATTTTTCGAGCTGAAAAGGATCGAATTTGAGCTGATCGTGGCAGCTCCCACAAGAGATGCGGCGGACACCAGGGGGAATTTTATCCCCGCCGACTCGATCAGAAACATATCTATCAGCATCGCGCAGGCGGAGGCAAACGATGCGAGCATAAATGTACGAAGTCCTGCGGCGTGACGCTTGCTCGATCTCTCGCATCCGATGATCGCGGCGGCGATAACGGGAAGTGCGAGGCGAACGAGTACCGAGAGAATATTCACAGTTGACGCCCATTCTCCGAGATAATTTGCGATAGGATCTACAATGTTCATATCTGTAACCTTTCTTTTCGATGTTTTTTTCGTAATTTATCTTCTCCTGAATCTGTTCCGAGGAGAGATCCACACTTCAAGCTGCTCCTCGGCGGCTTCATTGAATGCCTTCTCCTCAGGGGATATCTCATCTCTCTTCGGGAGCTCCTCCTGGATCCTTCTGATCTGCTCAATGAGTATCTCAGCCCCCGATCTTTCACGTCCGTCCGCGTCGGTTTTCTCCGCAGGTACGATCTCGTCGAGGTTATCCGAGTATGAGCCCGAGAGGTACAGCGAAAGCTTCGCGCAAACAGGCCCGATTATTTCATAGAGAATACTTGTCGCAAGGATTATAGTGTTGAGGATCTCTCCGACCTCACCGCCGAGAGTTCTCGCTCCCATTGCGGCAAGACCGATCGCAACACCGGCCTGCGGGATCAGCGCAAGTCCAAGATATTTCCGCACGGCAAGCCCTTTTCCCGCGATCCACGATCCGACAAACGCACCGCCGTATTTTCCAATGATGCGGACAACAAAATACACCGCGCAGATGAGCCACAGGGGAGACGAGCCGACAGATGCCGAGCCGCCCGTGAAGGCATCAAGTCTGAAGGTAAGTCCTGATCTGACGAAAAACAGAAGAAGGATCGGCGGATTGAAATAATTGAGCTGCAAAAACAGTCTGTGGTCATCGGTGAGATTGATGTAAACCGCACCGATCATCATACATCCGAGAAGCGGGGAGACATCGAGTATCGAGCAGATCCCGCAGAAAAGGAACAAAATTCCGACCGCTATAATCAGTCTGTTATCGTTTGATCTCTTTTGAGTCGTCAGAAGCTTGAGAAGAACTCCGAGAAGCGCGCCGACTGCTATCCCGATCAGATTTTTGATGACGGGGTAGATCACGAGGGTAATATCGAATCCTCTCGTAATCTCGGAAATTGACGCGGATGCAAAGGAGATCGCCACCGAATACGCGGTAAGGCTGACGACGTTGTCGAGCGCAATTACCTGCAGGAGTGTGTCGACGAAATCCCCGCGCGCCCCCGTCTGACGTATCGTCATCATCGTTGATGCAGGAGCTGTCGCCGCCGCAAGTGCCGAGAGGACGACTGAGAACGGAAGATCTACCTTCAGAACAAAGAACGTCACAACGAACACGAGGATCGAGGCTGCCGCCGCTTCTGCCAGAGTTATCAGCACGACCTTCAGCCCGCTTTCCTTCAGCTTTGATACGATGAAAAATTCCCCTACATTGAACGCAATGAACGCGAGCGCTATGTCCGCGAGAAAATCCATCCCCACGACCACTCGCTCGGGCACGAGATCGAGGAAAAACGGCCCGATCAAAACTCCTGTGATAATGTACGCCGTCACATTCGGAAGCTTCAGCTTTTTGGTGATGCGCGTCATTGCGAACGCAAGAAATATCATTGCCGCCACGGAAATAATCACGACAGCAGATCCCGAGCCGCTGCTCAGATCCCCTCCGTTCAGCGATGAATAGATCTTGTCAAGCATTTATCTCACCTTCTTTCATCATAATTTTTCTCAAAAAATAAAAATCGACATTTCCGACTCATTTTTCACAATTTTTTTCAAAACAACATTGCATTATGGGAAAGTTTGTGGTATACTTACTAAAGAATAACAATCCATTTGTACAAATCGTTTGTTATTATAATAATACTACAGTATCGATATAAAGTCAAATTATATTTCCAACTGCAACTATTAATCATATTTATGGGGGACCCTTGAAATGCTCGATCAAAAATTAACCACACTCCTCGCGGTCTCAGAGCTCAAAAATTTCACCAAAGCAGCCGAGACATTATCTCTCACTCAGCCAGCGGTCAGCCATCACATCAGTTCTCTTGAACACGAGTACGGCATCAGAATTTTCGTCCGCGGCAAAGGAGAGCTCAAGCTCACGCCGGAAGGAGAAGTCGTTATCAGATACGCAAAGCGCCTGAATGCAATGCACGAAAAGCTTCGTCAAGAGCTTGTCAATGCGGAAAAACAGCTTTCCCGTCTCAGAATCGGTATTACACACACAGCGGAAAGTAATCTGATCTCAGAGGTTCTTGCAAAATACAGTATCCAGAACAGCGGTATCAGCGTATCTCTTACAACTGAGCCAATCGGAACACTTTACAGTATGCTTGAGAATTACGAGCTTGATCTCGCGATCGTTGAGGGAAAGCCGAACAATCGAGACCTGTTCTCCCTTATGCTCGACACAGACTATCTTGTCTGCGTAATGTCGAACAACAATCCTCTTGCGAAAAATGCGCTCATCACACTTGAGGAGCTGAAAAAGCAGAAGATGATCCTTCGTCTTCCCACATCAGCTACGCGCAATCTGTTTGAATCTCACCTTGAGAGCACGGGAGAGAGCATTGCAGACTTCGATATTCTTCTTGAGGTTGACAATATCGCAACGATCAAGGATCTTATCAGAAAAGATCTCGGTGTCTCTATCCTCGCGCGCAGCGCTTGTATGGATGAGCTCCGCAAGGGTAAGATAACAGTTCTGCCGATCGAAAATCTCAGCATGATAAGAGAAACAAACATCGTTTATCACAGAGACTTCGATTACGCTGAAACTCTCCAGACACTCGTAAAGATCTACAAAGAAACTGTTAAACAGTACAGATAACCATTTTGGTAATTTAATATAAAGAATAGGGGTCGTTCATAAAACATCATACGGATGTATTTTGGACGACCTCGTATATTTCATCAACAGTCACTGCAGACAAAAACCGTATCAAAAACGTTTACCAAGAATATGTTGACGCAGGGTTTATACTCTGATATAATATAATTATTTTCAAAGTAATTACAAACGGAGAATATCATGTTCAGGCTTCAAAAACCATCCGACAGAGATTTTATAATTCTCAATATTACCGACATTCAGATTCTCAATGAGGACTGGGAAAACAACACCTCAAACGTCGCAGTGTTCGAGCACACAATGACTGAACTGCTCAGCCGTATTACGCCCGATCTCATCACGATCACTGGAGACATCGCGAACAGAGGAGATACTGATTCTTACCGACGGATTTTCTCTTATTTTGACTCCCTCTCGATTCCGTGGGCTCCCATCTGGGGGAATCACGAATATATGGGCAAGACAGGTTATGCCGACGAGCTTGCCGAAATGCTCGGTGAATACAAAAACTGTCTCTTTGAAAAAGGCGACAGATCTCTCGGAAACGGTAACTACATAATCGAAGTTGACAACGGAGAAAAAGTTTGTGAGGGTATCTTTATGTTCGACTCACACGATATGCTTCCGTATGTCACACCCGAAGGAAAAGAAAAAATGGTTTGGGCGACTCTGTCAAAAGAACAGCTCGAATGGTACAGCGAACAGAATGAGATCCTTAAGGAAAAAGGATGTACTGACACTATTATGTTTATGCACATTCCTCCATATGTTTTCCGCGAGGCGTGGAATGCCGCATTCAGAGAAGATCTCGATATGGAAAAGATCTCTGTGGAAGAGAGTATGGGAGAGGACTGTTGGAATGAAGGATACAAGGATTCGTTCGGTGTGCGTCACGAGGAGATCGGCGGATATCCCGAAGACGACGGCGTTATTGACGCCGCAGTCGCAGGCGGTACTGCAAGTCATATTGTTTGCGGACACAGCCATAGGAACAATTACGTCATAAACTACCGCGGAGTAAAAATAGTTTATGCGCTGAAAACAGGAACAGGTTCATATTTTGAGCCTGCATTATGCGGTGGTACTGTTTTCGCTGTCGGAGATGACGGAATCAAAGATGTGTACCACGAGTACGTTGACATATCTCATCTGATAGATAAAAAGGATTAAAATAATATGGTAACACTCAAAAAAACACCCGGAAAAGATTTCGTGATACTCAATCTCACCGATCCGCAGCTCTGGAACGACGAATGGGATGAGGGCAGACGTGAGCGCGCGATCCTCGAATACACGCTCGACGAGGTGATAAAGCGCACAAATCCCGATCTTATCACGATCACAGGGGACATCGCATGGGCAGGTGCGACCGATTCTTACCGCAAATTTGCAGATCTGATCGATCCTTACGATATTCCGTGGGCTGTTGTTTGGGGGAACCACGACAATCAGGACGGTCCCGAATACATTAACGAGATCGTCGATATGTACAGCGGATACAAAAACTTCCTCTACGAAAGGGGAGACAGCACACTCGGAAACGGCAACTACGTCATCGCAATCACAGAGGGAGACCGCGTTGTTGAAGGTGTGTTTATGATCGACTCGCACGACAGAGAAGGCTCAATCAAGCATCCCGACGGAGAAGAAACCATCATCTACTCGAAGCTTTATCCCGAGCAGATCGCGTGGTACAAGGCGGAGAACGAAAAGCTGAAGACTCTCGGATGCCGCGACACTTCGATGTTCATGCACATTCCGATCACTGCTTACCGCGATGCCTGGGAAGCCGCATATAAGCCGGGAATCGTTGCGAAGCCGAGCAGAGTTCCCCGCGACGAATCGTACACTGACAAATACTGGAACGAGGGTTACACCGACTCGTTCGGTCTGAGATGCGAGGGGATCTGCTGCAGTCCCGACGAGAGCGACGGCATTCTTGAGGCGATCCTCGAGGGCGGTACTACCCGTCACGTCATCGCAGGTCACGACCACGTCAACAATTTCGTCATCAAATACAAGGGCGTAAAGTTGATCTACGGCACAAAGATCGGTGAGGGATGCTACTGGAGGCCCGAGCTCAACGGAGGCACAGTTCTCACCGTTGGAGAGGACGGAATCAAGGAAGTTCGTCACGAATACGTTGACGTATCACACATTACAAATAAAGAATAATTATCAGCTTACAGGAGAAATGTTATGAAAACATTATATAAAACTCACGGAAAAGATTTTATAATCTTAAATCTCACAGACCCGCAGATCGGAAATGACGACTGGATCGAAAACCGCCGTTCCAGAGCCATTCTTGAATATACATTAAAAGAGCTTATCGAGCGCACTCATCCCGATCTCATTACTGTAACAGGTGACATTGCGTGGGCGGGACAGACAGATGCTTACCGCTTTTTCGCTGAATTCATTGACGCATTCGGTATTCCGTGGGCGCCCGTTTGGGGGAACCACGACACTCAGGACGGATACGAATACATTGACATGATCGCTGACATGTACCTCGAATTCGACAACATTCTCTACGAAAAAGGAGATCCCGCATTCGGAAACGGAAACTACATAATAAAGATTGAAGAGGACGGACGTGTTGTCCACGGCGTATTTATGATAGACTCCCACTCGGGTTCAAAATTCATAAACGAAGAAGGGGTTGAGTGTGATGACTGGGGCAAGGTAATTCCTGAGCAGATCGAGTGGTACAAAACTGAGTGCAACAAGCTCAAAGAAGAAGGATGCAATGACACTTCTATGTTCATGCACATTCCGATCACAGCTTACCGTACCGTATGGAATGCGGCTTACAAGACAGGACTTGTTGAAAATACCAGAATGATCACACTTGAGGAATCTTACACAGACAAATTCTGGAATGAAGGTTACACCGATTCCTTCGGCGTATTTTACGAGGGTGTATGCTGCTGTCAGGGAGATGACGGAGTTTTTGGCGCTATGAAAGAATGCGGCACAACACGTCACATCGTCGCCGGACACGACCACATCAACAATTTCGTTATAAATTACGAGGGTATCAAGTTCATCTACGGTACAAAGATCGGTGAAGGCTGCTATTGGAGACCGTTCCTCAACGGCGGTACCGTTCTTACCGTAACAGAAAACGGCATCACTGACGTTCATCACGAATACGTTGACGTATCACAGTTCCTTGAATAAAGGCAGGTCAAAATGAAAGCTTTAACAAAAATCCCCGGTAAAGATTTTAATATTCTCACACTCTCCGATCCTCAGCTCGGTGACTCGGAATGGGGAAAGCATTCCCGCGCCAGACTGATCCTCGAATATACTGTCCGTGAAATGATAGAGAGAGTACACCCAGATCTCATCACGACCACAGGCGACATTGCCCGTGCAAGTCAGGATAAATCGTATCGCTGCTTTGCAGAATTTATAAATTCTCTCGGTATTCCGTGGGCTACAGTCTGGGGCAACCACGACAACGAATACGGCCCCGAATATATTGACATCATCGCTGACATGTATATGGAATTCGACAACTGCCTCTTTGAAAAGGGAGACAGATCCCTCGGCAACGGAAACTATGTAATCAGAATCGAGGAGAACGGAAAGCCCGTCCACGGCGTATTCATGATAGATTCTCACGATAAAGATGATTACATTAACGCCGCAGGAGAGAGATCGAGAGTTTACAGTAGACTCACTCCCGCACAGCTCGAGTGGTACAGAGCTGAGTGCAAAAAGCTCTCAGATGACGGCTGCAATGATACATCAATATTCCTTCACATTCCGATCTACGCTTACCGCGAGGCTTGGGCTGCCGCTTACAAAACGGGCATCGTTGAATCACCCAAAATGATCTCGGTCGAAGAATCTTATACCGACAAATTCTGGAATGATGGATACACCGATTCCTTCGGCGTACTTTATGAAGGTATATGCAGCTATCCCGAGGATGACGGGGTTTTCTCCGCTATGAAAGAATGCGGCTCGACACGGCACATCGTCGCAGGACACGATCACACAAACAATTTTGTGATCAAGCACGAGGGTATCAAATTCATATACGGAACAAAAACCGGAGAGGGCAATTATTGGAACGAGTCTGTCAACGGCGGTACTGTACTGACGATCGGTTCAGACGGTATCAAAGACGTTCATCACGAAATAGTTGACGTATCTCATATGCTTTGATAAAAAATTGCGCTCCGCAAAATCATAGATGGATAGATGGAAGGAAAAAAGCTATGTTTACCTTAAAAAAAGATCCCGCACGGGACTATAAAATTCTGAATCTCACCGATACGCAAATGAGAAACGACGACTGGGAAGAAGACCGAGTCAGACGAAAGGTCCTCGACTACACCGTAGAAGAGCTCGTCAAGCGCACATCCCCCGATCTTATCACAATATCGGGCGACATAGCGGGAGTCGGACGCATCCCGTCATACACCATGTTTGCAGATCTTATGGAATCGTTCGGGATTCCGTGGGCGCCCGTCTGGGGAAACCACGATATTGACGAAGTCGAGAATATGGACAAGGTGGCAGATCTGTTTCTCTCGTATCCTCACTGCATATTCGAAAAAGGAGAGCGTGAGATGGGACACGGAAACTACATCATCTCGATTGAGGAAAACGGTACTCCCGTACACGCGCTTTTCATGATGGATTCGCACGACGGCGGCGGATTCTGGGCACCCGACGGAAGCCGGGTCCACGGCTCCGACAAGCTGTGGGATAACCAGCTCTATTGGCTCGCGGAGCAGAACGAAATGCTGAGATCCCGCGGATGCCGCGACACATCTCTGCACATTCATCAGCCGATTCGGGCATACAAGCACGCGTGGGAGGCGGCGTTCCGCGAAGGCTTTGACAGGCGCGAGATCAGCGTAGAGGACACCTACACAGGTGAGTGCTGGAGAGACGGATATAAAGATTCCTTCGGCGTGTGCCGCGAGGGAGTATCGTGCCATCCGCTTGAGGACGGCGTTCTTGAAGCCCTCATCGACGGCGGCACAACACGTCACGTTTTCTGCGGACACGATCACTGTAACAATTTTTCGATAAAATACCACGGAGTACGCCTCACGTACAATATGAAAACAGGCTGCGGAAGCGCGTGGAAAGAGGATACAAACGGCGGAACGCTGATAACGGTAGGAAGCGACGGAATCAAAGACGTCCGCCACGAGTATATTGACGTATCGCATCTTGTGGAGGAATAAAAAAAGATTCCCCGACAGGCTAAAAAAGTCTGTCGGGGTTGTTTTTGTTCTGTTCAATAAATTGTCGATACAAAATGTGACACAAATGAGGTTTGTTTTGTTCGGGTCGTCGAGGACGTCGGTCCCTACAGTTATAATTTTCTTTACCCTATTATTCCGATCTGAGTGCTTCAACGGGATCCTTCTTCGCGGCAATGCCCGACGGGATAAGTCCCGCAATTACCGTAAGAACCATAGATATCACAATGAGAATGATACCACCCGCCAGCGGGAGCTGAGCGAGATTTGAAACATCTGTCAGATGCTTGATTATCGCGTTCGCGGGGATGCAGAACAGAAGAGTAAACAGGATACCGAACGAGCCCGAGGTAAGTCCGATAATGAGAGTTTCGGCATTGAACACACGGGAGATATCCTTCTTCGATGCACCAACCGCGCGGAGAATACCGATCTCCTTTGTTCTCTCGAGAACGGAGATGTAGGTGATTATACCGATCATGATCGACGATACAACGAGGGAGATCGAAACGAATGCGATAAGAATATACGAAATTACGTTGATGATCGTAGATACCGAGGACATCATAAGCGCAACGTAGTCGGTGTAGTTGATAACGTCCTCCTCACGTCCCTCGTCTGTGCACATCTTGTTGTACTCGGAGATGATTCTTGAGATCTCATCCTTCGACTCGAATGTGTCAGCGTAGATCTTGATGAAAGAGGGGTCGTTCTCGTCAGCGTAGCCGAGCTTTTCGAGAACTTCCTCGTATGTGAGGTCAGATGTTGTCTTCGGGAGATACTCAATGAACTTCACAGCCACGTCCTCGTCTGTCATATCAGCGAGTGTGGAATCAAGAAGTGCGGCGAGCTCATCTGTTGTCATTGTTCCGAGCTGAGCCTCGATCTGTGCGGAATACTGCGCTTTGACCTGCTCGGTGAAGATCTGGAGCACGAGCGCGTCGTATTCTTCCTTCGCCATTGTCTGAATATATCCCGCAATTGCAGCTTCATCCATACCGGACTGCGCCGTCAGCGCCTGCATTACCGCTGCGTTTATCATTTCCTCAGGCATCTGTGCGATCTGCGCCATAGCCTGCTCTGCGGCATCCTCGTCGGAGATCGTTGAGAGTACCTTTGTGTAAACAGCAGCACGGTCAGCATTTGTCATCTCAGCTATAGCATCGCGGATAAATCCTGCTTTTTCTTCTGCTGTGAGACGGTCAACTGTATTTTCTTCAGTCTCAAATTCGAGTCCGCTGATCACGTCAACCTCTTCGTCAGCAAGCTGAGCTTTTACGATATCTGATTCTGCGGTGATCTGTCTGATATACTCGTTCAGCTCGGGCAGATAACCGATCGCACCTGTGATAGATGTTGCAACAGCCTCTTCGTCAGGCTTGATGATCGCAGAAATTCTGATCTTTTCCGAATTCTTCACTGCACCGGTCATATAAACGGGATCGTCTCCCATATATTCCCAGCCGTCAGCAGTTTTGCGGTAGAGCTCGTGGGGGAGAAGGAGTGAGAACTCGTGACCGATGATCTCCTCATAAGTCCACGACTGGCTCTCGGCGTTGAACTGCTCGCCGTTCATTGTCGCCTTCATCATTTCACGAAGCTCAGCGGAATCCTTGAATCCGAGTGCGTAGAGGAAAACGTCGTTGATCTGATTTTTTGAGTCAACCACAAGAACAACTTCATTCCACTCGTCAGGCCATTCACCCGCAACAACGTCGTACTGCTGTTCCATAAGATCGTGGTTGTCGATCATTTCCTGCCACACAGCGAGGTTTGACGCCATCGCGGAAGACATCGGATCGTCAGACGGCGGCATCATTGCGTTGAACATAGTTGACGGATTGAGTAAAGTGGGTACACCCGACTCATCCTTAGCAGTCGTTGAATAGATAGTGAGAGGTGTATTATATCCGTAAGCGACAGCGGATGCGTATCCGTCAAAGTCTCCGCCGTGCTCATTCTTGATATATTCGATGAATTTTGCGAGGTTATTCTCCTGGACGTCGACAGACATCATTGTATCCATAAGCTCGAACATCATAACGTTTGAGTGGATCTTTCCGTCGTCAACAAATTCTTCTTCCTCAGCCGCGGCACCCGCTTCCAAAAGAGTCATCATCATTGATGTCATATCGACCGTCTCGCTGTTGATCTGAACGGGATAAGTGGAGAGAGTATCCTCCTGCACCTTATCAATATAGAGATTGATACCGTGTGAGAGGGAGAGGATCAGTGCGATTCCGATGATACCGATACTTCCCGCGAAAGCGGTGAGAAGGGTTCTCGTCTTTTTGGTCATAAGGTTATTGAGCGAGAGACCGAGAGCTGTCCCAAAGCTCATTGAGTTGCGCTTTTTCGCCTGTCTCTTTTCTTTTTTCGACACATTCTGGTCTTCTGTGTAGACTTCGGCTTCCTCTTCCTCAGCGGAATAGGGATTTGAGTCTGAGATCACGCGGCCGTCAAGCACGCGGATTATACGTGACGAATAATTTTCGGCAAGCTCGGGGTTATGTGTTACCATAATAACGAGCTTTTCCTTTGCGACTTCTCTGAGAATATCCATAACCTGCACTGATGTTTCAGAATCAAGTGCGCCTGTAGGCTCGTCAGCGAGGAGAATATCGGGGTTATTGACGAGTGCTCTTGCGATAGCGACTCGCTGCATCTGACCGCCCGACATCTGCGACGGTTTTTTCTTCATCTGATCGGCAAGACCGACAGCGCGGAGTGCTTCTTCTGCGCGGCGGCGTCTTTCTGCTTTCGATACACCCGAGAGGGTGAGCGCGAGCTCGACATTCGAGAGCACCGACTGATGCGGAATGAGGTTATAGCTCTGGAAGACGAATCCGATGGAGTGGTTTCTGTAGTTATCCCACTCTCTGTCGGTAAACTGAGATGTTGATTTATGGCGGACGTAAAGCTCGCCTGAGGAATATCTGTCAAGGCCACCGATGATGTTAAGGAGAGTTGTTTTACCGCATCCCGACTGACCGAGGATAGAGACGAACTCGTTTTGTCTGAACGAGATCGAGACTCCGTCGAGGGCGGTCACGTCTCCTGACGGGTAGATTTTTGTGATGTTTTTAAGCTGGAGCATTGTTTTCCTTTTCATCCTTAAAGAAATAGTTCATTAACAGACTAATTATACCCTCTGTTTGTAGAAGATTCAACAATTATGTGTGAACATTATTGTAAGAATTTTAGATTTTGAAGTTTTTTCTCACCCGATGGTGCAAGAAGTTTTGTATCGCTGAAAGCGATAGATTCTTTACCACTGCGCGTGGGGCGCACAAATTTCATATCGCTGAAAGCGATAGGTTATTTGTCCTTACTCACCGAAGGTGAGTGGGCGGACGGCGCAACAAATTCAGTATCGCTGAAAGCGATAGATCTTTATGTCCTGTGCGGACGGCACACAAGGACTCTCGTGCCGAGTCCTTGTGAATCCAGGCACTTAAAGAGGGGGCACTCCCTTCGGGATGCCACATCCCCTCTTTAAGAATTCTCCCCTATTTGTGTAAACTTATAGTTCTACTTCATCGACGCGGCAGTTGTTGGCCGCGTCTCGATTACAATATGTCCTTAGTTTTAGGGGGATTCTTAAGGGGGGATCGGAGTGTTATTCACCATCGGTGAATTGCACGACTCCCCGCCTTAAGCGGCTGGATTCATAAGGACCTGCCGCCAAGGTCCTTATGCGCCGTCCGCGTAGGACAAAGAAAAAT
>SVUC01000127.1 GCA_015063455.1 Oscillospiraceae bacterium | reverse complement strand
CAATGGCAATGTGGAAGGTTGAGGGCTTCGCAAGATATTTTTCGTACTATTACGATTTCTATGGAATGGCATTTTTGAATCAGGATTACAATAATACGCCTGATACACCCGAACTGAAGTATATTCACGAGTATTTAGCCACCATAAACAGACCAATAGATATTGCAAAGGATTATTGTGAATTAGAGAATGTTGCAGTGTATTACTTCGGCTTTACTGATCCTAACGATAACTATCTGACCGGCTCATCATTCGTTCAGTATTTGGTGAAACAGTATGGCGAAGACGCTGTTATCAATTCAATTTACGGTAGCGGCGATAAGTTACCTAAAACCTATATCGAATTGGTTAAAGAGTGGAACGAATATATTGAGACGAATTATCAAAACTACAGCAAATATAAATAAAAATTGAGCTGAAACAATAACAAAGGACTGCTCGATGTCGCCTCTATGCTGAGTGACATCGGACAGTCCATTTTTTACAGATGCTTTCTGATCCTCTCAAACGCACCTTTTTCAAGACGTGAGACCTGTGCCTGAGATATTCCGATCTCCTCTGCGATCTCCATTTGTGTTTTTCCTGCGTAAAACCGTTTTGAGATGATGTTTTTTTCTTTTTCGCTGAGCTTTGAAATTGCTTCCTTGAGCGCAATATCCTCAAGCCACATTTCATCTGTTGATCTGTCATCACTGATCTGGTCCATAACATAAATCGAATCTCCGCCGTCGTTGAATACAGTTTCATATAGTGATACAGGCTCGATTATCGCTTCAAGAGCGTGGCTGACATCTTTGACTTTTTCTCCAATCTCTTTTGCGATAGCCTCTATAGTAGGCTCTGAGTTACATCGTGCTGAGAGCTTTTCTTTTGCTGCAAGGGCGCGGTAAGCGAGATCTCTGACTGATCTGCTGACACGAATCGTGTTATTGTCGCGCAGATATCGTCTGATCTCGCCTATTATCATTGGCACGGCATAAGTTGAGAATTCAACATCGATCTCCGTATTAAAGTTATCGACCGCCTTTATCAGTCCAATGCAGCCTACCTGAAAGAGATCGTCAAGGTTTTCGTGTCTGTTCGTGAACCGTTGTATTATACTGAGTACAAGTCGTAAATTTCCGTCTATCAATTCTTCGCGCGCTGCGCTGTCACCTTGTTTTGTCCGTCTGAGAAGTTCTTTTTTTTCTGCTGAGGTTAAGGTAGGAAGCTTTGACGTGTTAACGCCGCAAATTTCAACTTTGTTATAGTACATCTTTTGCCTTTCGGGGTGGGTTTCTGGAATAATTATTCCCCCTCGACGAGAGGCATTATGCAAGAGTGTTTCTTCCACTTATTTCTGTGTTTTACATTCTTGTATAAAAAGACACCGTATCGCAGATGCAATACGGTGTTTTGTCAGTTTTTAGTTTTCGGCTGTTTCTTCATCCTCTTCCTCTTCATCTTCATCTGAGTCATCAGAAGCTTTTGTTTTGACCTTCTGATAGAAAGGATCGATCATGATCTCCTTGATCTTCGGGTAAGCGGAATAAACGCTGATGAGAACGATGAGAGAGGGAATGATTACAAACGGCATAATCGCGGCGAGCGGGAAGAATACGTACATAAGGAAGTATTCAAGCATAAGAACTGCTACAACTCCGAGAACCGCCATTATATTTCTCTTGAGGCCAAGAACGATAAAGAGAAGCGCGTTTTTGTACATCTTGAGAATGGAGATATCAAATGTTATGAGCATCAAATAGATGTAATTTCTCATAACGTAATAGAGGAAGGCGAGACATATGCTCATGTAGAACATGATCTGCATCATTGAGCTTGCGGCTTGGTTGAGACTGAAGAACATAATATCGTATGCAATAAGTCCGACAATTCCGACATCAAGAATACCGACAATAATCGACTGACGAAGATTTCTCTTTATTGCATAGAAGAAATCGTGCATCATAAATACAGGCTCACCTCGGAAGAGATTACGCACGATGTAAGTAACTCCGACTCTGACAGGACCAAAGGTGAAGATTATAAGTGCGCCCAGAGCGATAAGAACATAATCTACAGTGGTAAGCACCGTCACATCAGCCTGACGCGAGAAAACTGTCCACAGCGCCGATACAGCAGGAGAATTATCGAACAGCATAGCGCCTCTGAGAGGAGCAAAAACCATATAGTATGGTGATGTAGTATGTATCGAGAAAAATCCCGCTAAAGCAAGAAGGAAGAAGAATATCGGAAAGTTTCCGAGTATCATAATAATGTTTACTGAGAAAAACTGACTCAACTTTCTTCCGAGAAGCTTGAAAAAGTTGGGAAGAGTGGGATTGTCTGCAATCTGGATCTCATCCTTGTCAACACCCTCGCTTTCTTTGTTGAAGCGATTGAAAATGTTGAACTTTTCCTTTTTGGCTTTTTTCTTTTCTTCCTGCTCGAGCTCTTCTATCTCGTCGAGCGAAAGATTATTCTTTTGATTGGGATCGTAGTTTGACACTTTGTTTACCATGCCTTTCTTTTCTGCCTGCGAATGCCGCAAACAGTGCTTGGATAATATTTTTCGTATTATCCTGCAAACTTCCGAAGTTTTACATAAATATATTTGATATAAGCCCGACAAGATACGTCAGACCGGATATAAACAAAAACAATTTGAAGAATTCCGTGCAAAGAGCTGATGAAGTTTTGTAATCCTCACATGAGTGAGAATATACGATACAAGAGGAATAGACTGCCGAATATGAGGCAGCAAAAATGATAAGAATTACTGATAGAAAATCAAGTATTATTCCCACAGGATATGTTTCTTTGGGCATAAATATCGAACCGTTTTTTATAAGTGCCGTCGCACATCCAACAGAGATACCGTGCCAGGCACACACAAGAACAGACACCGCTTTGTTCACTATCGTAAATGAAGAGACAAAGATCAAGAGAAGAGAAATTGTCGTAGACATCTCTTCGCAAATCGAGTGAATGATTGCTGAGAAAATGTTTTCATGCTCACTTGATGAGATAAGAAATGACGTCTCGTTCCGATACGCAGAGAACAATAAAAACGAAGTCAGACTTAAAATAAAGAAAACGATGAGATATAAAATAAAATATGCTGAAATTCGTTTGAAAAATGAATTCTTTACGCGGACAATATAGTTATCTGTGTTTTCCATGCTTCACCGCCTTTTTTATTTGAATATATGCGGAGCGGGGAAACAAGATTACAGAAATATATATCAGTTTAACATATAAGAGCAGATAATACAATACAACAAATGTAAATTAAATTACAAAAACAAAAAAATATCAATGATTTGAAACAAAAAGTGTTAATCATCTTGAAAAAAATCCATTAATATCATATAATGTATAGAGAAGAAAAAGAGAAGACAAGAAAGAAGAAAAAATGAACCGTGACGAACTGACAAAAATTTTCAGGGATCCCCCTGTGCTGAATACAAGGCGGCTGTATCTCAGAAAGATGCTGAAGAAAGACAGCGCAGATATGTTTGAATACGCCTCGAGGCATGAAGTTACAAAGTATCTTTTGTGGGATCCTCACGAGAACAGAGGATTTACACAGAGTTATCTTTCATATATACAATCGAGATACCGAGCGGGCGATTTTTACGATTGGGCTGTCATATACAGAGACAACGACAAAATGATAGGCACATGCGGATTTACGAGATTCAATATTGAGGCGAATTCCGCTGAGGTGGGATATGTCCTCAATCCTCTGTATTGGGGAATTGGAATTGCCCCAGAGGTCGTTCGCGAGGTAATGCGATTCGGATTTGATTATCTCCGTCTTCACAGAATAGAAGCGAGATTTATGGCAGATAACAGACGAAGTCTTCGCGTTATGGAGAAGGTAGGTATGACGTTTGAAGGAATCAACCGCGAATCAATGCACGTTAAAGGGAAATATGTGTCCGTCGGAGTATGTTCAATACTTGAGCAGGAATACAGAAAGCTATACGGTCCAAGATACGAAAACGAGTATATCCGCTGACGTGGACATACCCGTTTTTTATTTGAGTTAAATTTTGTGTTGTCTGAGAATCAAGCAGTCGACTGCGCTGATGACAGGGATGAACTGAAGTACAGAGTGGATCACAACCGATCCGTCGGATAACGCCTGCGCTTTCTTCATTGAAATTATTCCGGCGATCCCGCGAAGAACACCTGCAATATATAGAAGAACACTTGCAGAAAACAATGCTGTGTAAATTACAGGGAGTGTAAAGACAGCAACAATCAGATTGAAAAATGATACAACCGATGCGATCACGCTGCAAAGAAACAGCAGTACACACACCGCGAGAATAACTATCTGAACGATCGCAGCCTGTGTGAGAAGAGTACGGGCGTCACCTGACTTCATCTGAACAACAGACGAAATGATGAAGAGCAGGTACGACATTGCAAGAATAATAACGATAATCTTTATCGCTGAAAGCTGCATGTTTTCCATCTCGGAATAGTACTTATCCCACAATCCGATATCATTGTATTTTTCAAAATATACATCGTGGATCAAATCATTCGAAATGATGCACGCCGGAGTGAAGGCGAGAAGGCAGAACAGAAACAAGAGGGTTGTAAACCATTTTTTCATAGATACATACGAAAAGTTTATCTAAGATCAAACGTTGAATCTGAAGAGAACGATGTCACCGTCCTTGATGACATATTCTTTTCCTTCGCTTCGTACAAGACCGCGTTCCTTTGCGGTAGTCATTGACCCGCATTCCATAAGATCGTCAAATGATACGATCTCAGCGCGGATGAATCCTCTTTCAAAATCGCTGTGGATCTTTCCTGCAGCCTGAGGAGCCTTTGTGCCGTTTACGATCGTCCAAGCGCGGACTTCCTTCGGACCTGCTGTCAGATAGCTTATGTATCCTAGGAGGGAATAGCTTGCCTTGATAAGACGGTCGAGACCGCTTTCTTCAATTCCCATATCAGCGAGGAACAGTTTTTTCTCTTCGGGATCAAGCTCTGAGATCTCTGCTTCAATACCTGCACAAACGGGAATAACTTCAGCACCCTCGAGGTCAGCAGCTTCCTTAACCATTTTGAAAAGTTCATTGTCAGGGGATACTTCTGCAGCTTCATCTTCGCTTACGTTTGCAACATAGATGATCGGCTTGAGTGTGAGAAGATTTACGTCTCCGAGAAGCTCGGTCTCGTCAGCGGAAAGCTCAACACTTCTTGCAGTTTTTCCTGAGTTCAGAGCGTCGAGGATCTTGTTGAACAGATCAAGCTGTCCCTGGAGAGTTTTGTCACCCTTGAGGAGCTTCTGCGTTCTGTCGATTCTTTTCTCAAGCTGTTCGATGTCTGAGTATATAAGCTCAAGGTTGATAGTTTCAAGGTCGCGCATCGGATCTACAGATCCGTCAACGTGGATAATATCATCGTTTTCAAAGCATCTTAGAACGTGAACAACAGCGTCAACGTCGCGGATGTGAGAGAGGAATTTGTTACCCAGACCTTCACCCTTAGACGCGCCGCGTACAAGTCCTGCAATATCAACGAACTCAACTGT
>SVUC01000126.1 GCA_015063455.1 Oscillospiraceae bacterium | reverse complement strand
GATATCAGAACGAAGTCCTTCCCGCTCAAGCCAATGACACCTGAGGAGGCAATACTGCAGATGAATCTTCTCGGACACAGCTTCTACGCATTTGCTGATGCAGATACGGGAGACACTTGTGTTGTATACAAGAGGAATGCAGGATCATATGGTCTTATCATTCCGGAGAAGAAGGCAGACTGATTCCTCGGTAACATAGATTTTTGGGACGTTTCGCAAGAAACGTCCTTTTTGCGCTTTAGTAAAGTGCACGAAATTACTATTTGCTTTAATCGTTAAAATTCTTTTGAAGCAATTTGCTTGATGCAAATTGCGATATGTTTTCTTTGTCCTTACTCACCGAAGGTGAGTGGGCGGACGGCGCATAAGGACTCGTTATCCTTCGGATAACATCGGCAGGTCCTTATGAATCCCCCCTTAAGAATCCCCCCTGAATCCACGGACATACTGTAATCGAGACGCGGCCAACAACTGCCGCGTCGATGAGGTTGAATTATAAGTCTGCACCAATAGGTAGGATTCTTAAGGGAGGATGCGGCTTGCCGCCTTCCCTTAAGCGCCTGAATTCATAAAGACCCGGCGCGAGGGTCTTTATGCGCCGTCCGCGCAGGACATAGAATCTATTGTTCTCAGCGATACTGAATTTGTTACACTCCACGCGCAGTGGAAAAAGAATCTATCGCTTTCGGTGATATGAAATTTGATGCACCGTCCGCGCAGGCGTAAAGAATTAAAGATTCGCACGAATTACACCGCTGTAAGCAAAACAAAAAACGTAAATTTAACAAATTCAGATTGATTTAATCTCCCATATGCGATATAATACTAAAGTTAGTGACATTTTCAAAATAATCATAGTCAGGACGGTCAAGCATCGTGAGTAACTTAAAAACCGATCTCATTTCACATATTGAAGCGTCTATCCCTCATCTCTCAAAAGGTCAAAGACTTATCGCAAATTATATAATCAAAAATTACGATAAAGCGGCATATATGACAGCATCCGCACTCGGTGCTGAGGTCGGCGTGTCAGAATCAACCGTCGTTCGATTTGCCAACGAAATGGGATTTGACGGATATCCCCAGCTTCAGCAGCAGATACGTGAAACTGTCCGTGTCAGACTTACATCTGTGCAGAGAGTTAATGCGGCAAATCACCGTATGGAAGAGGGCGAGATCCTCGATTCCGTACTCACCGCTGATGCCGAAAAAATCAAGTCGACCCTCGACAGTATCGACCGCGAAGCATTTGCAAAAGCTATTGATATGATCCTCGGCGCGAGAAATATCTATATCCTCGGTATGCGCTCCTCAGCGTCTCTTGCTGAATTTATGAATTATTACTTCGGACTTCTCTTCGATAATGTCCGTCTTATCAGACCTGCAGGCGCAAGCGAGATCTTTGAACACCTTATGAAAGTCCACGAAAATGACGTTTTCATAGCGATCAGCTTTCCGAGATATACAACGGGTATCGTCAAAGCAACAGAGTACGCAAGCCGTACGGGTGCGGGAGTAATTACGATCACTGACAGTATGTCATCCCCCCTTGTTCCGCATTCTGATGTCGCGTTGATCGCAAAGAGCGAGATGGCGTCGTTCGTCGATTCTCTTGTCGCACCGATGAGTATAATCAACGCAATGATCGCATATATCGGTAAGAAAAAGCATACGGAAGTGTCAGAAACTCTCGAGAAGCTCGAGCAGGTCTGGAAAGACTACGACGTTTATACGAGCGGATACGTCACAGACCCCGATGAGATCTGAAATTTTGAGAAATAAAAGCTATGAATTTTGACGATAATATAAAAATAACGGTAATAGGCGCAGGTCCTGCCGGAATGATGGCAGCGATCTCTGCAGCAAATTACGGTGCGGACGTAACTGTTCTTGAGAGAAATCAGTTTGCAGGGAAAAAACTCCGCATCACAGGTAAGGGCAGATGCAACGTGACGAACAATTGCGCGCCGAATCAGGTTCTTGAAGCGGTCAGCCGTAATCCGAAATTCCTCTACGGTGTGCTCAACCGATTCACACCTGCCGATACAATGGAATTTTTCGAGGATGCGGGAGTCCCGCTCAAAACCGAGCGAGGCAGACGTGTGTTCCCCGTGTCAGATAAAGCAGCCGATATACAGGATGCGCTTGTACGTAAAATGAAAGAGGCGGGAGTACGTGTTGTCTACGGCGCGAGAGTATCCGATGTTGTCCCCGTTTATGACGATGACTCTGCACGGTACGAAGTAAAATACGGAAACCGTTCTGTCAGATGCGATGCAGTGATCTTCGCAACAGGTGGAGTGTCTTACTCGGGTACAGGCTCAACAGGCGACGGTCACAGAATACTTGAGAAGCTCGGCGTAAATATTACACCACTCACTCCGTCCCTTGTGCCGATCGAGACCGAGGAGGATTTCTATAACCTCTCCGGACTTACCCTCAAAAATGTCAGACTTACCGTTTTGCACGACGGAGATGAGGTCTGGTCGGAGATGGGTGAGATGCTCATGACTCACTTCGGAGTATCGGGCCCCCTCGTTCTTTCAGCATCCGCAAATATGCAGAAATATCCGATATATGAGTATGATCTCAAGCTCAACCTCAAGCCCGCACTCTCAAGAGAAGAGCTTGATGCGCGAGTTCTGTCCGACTTCGCAAAATATTCCGCACGCGATTTTATCAATTCGCTCGACGATCTTCTCCCGAAAAAGCTGATCCCGTACGTTATCTCTCAGTCGGGGATAGACGATAGAAAAAAGACAGGTGAGATCACCCGTGAGGAGAGATTTGCACTTCTTGATGCACTTGACAGCTTCAGGATCACACCGCGCTCGTTCAGACCGATAGATGAGGCGATCATCACGTCCGGCGGAGTTGACGTCAAGGAGATCAGCCCGAAAACGATGGAGCTGAAAGCTTTCCCGGGAATATTCGTCTGCGGAGAGCTTGTCGACGTTGACGCATACACAGGCGGATATAATCTGCAGCTCGCTTTCTCAATGGGAAAAGCCGCAGGGGAAGCTGCCGCAATGATCTGAAAAATAAAATTTGGAGATAAAATATGGAAATCTGTAAACTCAGAGTAGCCCTTGACGGCCCAAGCGGTGCAGGAAAAAGTACAGTTGCTAAGGCTGTAGCCGCAAAAACAGGACTTGTTTATGTCGACACAGGCGCGCTTTACCGCACAGTCGGTCTGTATGCCGCAGAGCACGGTATCAAAATGGATGATACACAGGGTATCATTGATATGCTTCCTGAGGTTGAAATAAAGCTTGCGTATGAGAACGGAGAACAGAAGGTCTACCTCTGCGGAGAAGCGGTAGGAAATAAGATCCGCACAGAGAGCGCATCCGCTTATGCGTCCGCTGTTTCGAAAATTCCCGAGGTTCGAGCATTCCTTCTCGATATGCAGAAGAAGATCGCCGCAGGCGGCGGAGTTATTATGGACGGACGTGACATCGGAACGGTCATTATGCCCGATGCTGAGCTGAAGGTGTTTATGACAGCAACTCCCGAAGAAAGAGCGAGACGCCGTCACAAAGAGCAGGTAGAAAAGGGAATTGACGTGTCTTACGAATCTGTTCTTGAAAATATCATCGCAAGAGATAAGCAGGATTCCGAGAGGGAAGCCGCGCCGCTGAGACCCGCGGATGACGCTGTGTATTTTGTGAATGACGGATATGATGTCGAAGGCTCTGCTGACTATATAATCGATCTTATGGAGAAAAGAGCTTCGGGGCTTGAGTGAGAAGCCTTTTATAATTTTTGATTGAGGAAGAAATTATGACTTTTTACGAGCGTATATATAAAACATTTGAGCCTGCGGTGTCGTGGATCTACCGTATTGAGCCTGTCGGAGTGGAAAATATTCCCGAGGGCGGTGCGATTCTTGCATCAAACCACACCTCATTTGCAGATGTTCTCGTTATATCTGCCGCGGCTAAGCGTCAGGTGCGGTATATGGCGAAGAAAGAACTCTTTAAAACTCCGCTCGCACCTCTCATCAAAGCTCTCGGAGCGTATCCTGTAGACCGAGGCGGAGCTGATGTCGGAAGTATCAAGAATACGATATCGCTCATTGGATCGGGTGAGCTTGTCGGAATATTCCCGCAGGGACACAGATGCGGCAAGGTCGACCCGAGAACCACAGAGATCAAGGCGGGGGTCGGAATGATCGCGTATCACACAAAGGCGACGGTCATTCCCGTGTTCATTGATAACGCAAGACTCAAAACGGGCGCGTTCCGCAAGAACCGAGTTATCTTCGGTAAACCCATCTCGTTCGAGGAGCTCGAATTCAAGTCGGGCGGTAGGGTTGAGTATATGAATGCCTCCCGAATAATATTTGACCGCATCTGCGAGATCAAATACGGAAAGAGTGGCATTCACGCAAAGCACGATGAGGTGACAGAATGAATATCCGCATAGCTGAGCACGCGGGATTCTGCTTCGGTGTGCGCCGTGCCACAGATGCACTCGAGAACGAGATCGTGCGTGCGGGGGAAGAAGGTCTCGGCCGTCGAGTCTGTACTCTCGGAAGAATAATACACAATGACGTTTATGTAAACAGAATAAAATCACTCGGAGTTGAGGAGATCTCCCGCGGCGATATTCCGTCGATAATTGAGTCTGCTGACCGAGGCGAGAGGATCACGGTTGTTGTAAGAGCACACGGAGAATTGAAGTCCATTTTGCGTGAACTGCAGGAATGTGATGCGCGAAACGATAACTTCACGCTTCTTGACTGCACATGCCCATATGTCAGAAAAGTGAGACAGATCGCACAGGAAAATTCGGGCGTGGGAAAGCTTTTTGTCCTTCTCGGAGACGAAAAACATCCCGAAGTTGAGGGCATTTTGAGCTGCGCCGAGGGGGAGACCATCGTTTTTGCCGATTCAAACGACACGGAACGTTATCTTAATTCGTTAGAAGTTGAAAAAAATTGTGGAAAAATCATAGCTGTGGCGGCTCAAACGACTCAAAATTTGGCAGAATGGAAAAAAAGTATAAATTTTATCAAAAAGGTATATACAAACGCCTTAATTTTTGATACAATATGTAGTGTCACGCAAATGCGGCAGGAAGAGGCTGAAGCACTCGCGATGGAATCGGATATTATGATCGTCATCGGAAGTCAGGACAGCTCAAATTCCCGCAAACTCAGGGATATTTCAGAGGCGCATTGCGACCGCGTCTACTTCGTCACAGACGTGTCCGAGTGTCCGAAAATTGACTTCTCGGAAATAAAAAAAGACGGAAAAATTAATTTGTCAATTACTGCCGGTGCGTCAACACCGTACAGTTTAATACAGGAGGTATATAAAACCATGAATGAGCAGACATTTGCTGAACTTCTCGAATCATCTTTCAAAACTTTAAATACAGGAGACATCGTCGAAGGCGTTATCACGTCCATTTCACAGAACGAGATTCATCTCGATCTCGGCGCTAAGACAACAGGCGTTATCGTACATGACAAAGCTACAGACGATCCGCAGGCTAAGCTTGAGGCTCTTTATAAAGTTGGTGACGTTATCAAGGCTAAGGTTGTTAAGGTA
>SVUC01000125.1 GCA_015063455.1 Oscillospiraceae bacterium | reverse complement strand
CGGCGAGAACCATAAACTCGTCATCATGTTTAAGCTGCATCATTTCACCGTCATGACTGCTCTTGCCGTATTCTCCATCTGTTCTCTCCCATGATTCTGCGTAGCTTCTGAAATAAGGAATCCACGAGTACATAGTCTGCATGAACGATTGTTGTATCGGATAGTTTCCGTATCCGTAGTCTGTACTGTGAATGGGAACTGATCGTCTCATCGTTTCAATATCATTTCTTCTTCCGCCTGCCGCACATGAATCTATGAGAAGTCCGGGGAATCTTTCGAGAAGACCATCCCAGAAACGAAGATATCCCTGAGCATACAGATTTTCTCTTGCACCTCGTCTGTTCTCGGTATCATTAGTTCTCCATAATGTGAGCGGCTGGAAATTACAGTCCTGTCTGTATATTTTGATGTGTCCATCTTCGATGACATCACCGATTGTCTTTATCAAATAATCACAGCAGTCTTTATCTCCGAGATTAAGCATTTTAACATGAGGCTTCGCGGGATCAATAAGAAGCCATTCGGGATGTTCTCTTTCGACGTAGCTATCTACAGCTCCTACTCTTTCAGGCTCGAACCATACGAGAAAATCAATTCCGTATTTTTCGCATTCAAGTGCGACCTCGGCAAGTCCGTTCGGATATCTTTCTTTATCCGGCTCCCATATACCTACGGTGTCCCACCAGCTGTCCTCACCATCTTTTGTTTTTGAGGGATACCATCCAGCATCGATCCACCACATATTAACATCAATGCCGTTTTCAATTGCTTTGCGTATGTGTTCGATGTTATCTTTAGCGTTTGAATGTGTAAAACAAAGGGTCCCGGGTTCAGTATATTCTCCCTGAATATACGGTTTTGCTGTTCCTACATATTTGAGATACCAACGTCTCCACACGTTGATTCCTCGCTCAAGGTCCCCTTCAAACGACACAACTACTACAAGCGGCGTCCTGATTGTTTCGCCCGGAAGAATTTCTATATTGAAAAAGTCTCTGTTCTCTTCCTGTGCAGCCCAATATTCCACACCATCCGAAGTTGCTTTAAATTTGAACTCCCATTGTGACGGCCAGCCGATTGCTATATTGTGACCGTATCCGTCAAAAAGAAGTCTTTGATACGGAAATACTTTGTCACAGCTTTTTCCGCCGCGCGATGTCTGACGTAATTCTCCGCCTTCGCTAAGATGAGTTTCCGTTGTTGAATATCCATCGGGAGATGCAAAATCTCCGTTGCAGGTATATATCCTGTTATTTTCCCCTTTGAAAACATTATATATTGCGTAAGCATTTGTCAGAGCGGGAGAATTCTTATTTCCTTTATTTGTGAAGTATACAGTCCATTCGGATGCATCGTAATCGTCATACACAACACATTCAGCTTTGACTTCGACATCACCAATCATTGACACATAGATTATTTTCCCGTTTTCTCTGACAGTCTTACAATCTGAAGGCATACCGGTATATGTCACGCCGCCCAGATCGAATTTGATTGGGAGTTTTAACGGATCTAATACAAGACTTCTCATAGATATCTCCTAAAATGCACTATTTTTGTGTAGCTTAGTATAACACATAAAATTTTTGTTGTCAATAGCAAAAAAACAGCCTCTCGGATGATTGAGAAGCTGTTTTACATGATTATTTTAACCGTGTTTTACTCTGTCGTGTTCTTCTGCGCGCTTTGCATCATTGAAGCTGTCAAGAGTTCCGACAAGATAACCTGTGATTCTTCTGATTCTCTCGAACTTGATGTTACCCTCTTCTCTGCCGCATGCGGGACAAGTGTTGCCGATAATACCTGTATATCCGCAAACGGGGTCGTGGTCAACAGGATGGTTGATAGCACCGTAACCGATGCCGCAGTCATGCATTATACGAACGATCTTTTCGAATGCATCGAGGTTTTCGGACGGATCTCCGTCTACTTCAACGTATGTGATATGACCGCCGTTCGTGAGATTATGGTACGGTGCTTCAATGCGGATCTTCTCCGCAGCGGAAATTCCGTAGTAAACCGGAACGTGGAATGAGTTGGTATAATATTCACGGTCTGTAATTCCGGGGATTTCTCCGAATTTCTTCTTGTCGATTCTTACAAATCTGCCCGAGAGACCTTCAGCAGGTGTACCGATGAGCGAGAAGTTGAGGCCGTATTTACGTGAAGCGGCGTCTGTGAGCTTTCTCATAAATCCTACGATTTCAAGACCGAGTGCCTGTGAGCTCTCAGATTCTCCGTGATGCTTACCTGTAAGAGCTACAAGTGTTTCGGCAAGACCGATAAAGCCTACTGTAAGTGTTCCGTGTTTAAGAACTTCTCCTACAGTGTCGTCTTTTGAAAGCTTTTCTGAGCCGATCCAGATTCCCTGTCCCATGAGGAAGGGGTAGTTACGGACAGTTTTTTGTGCCTGGATCTTATATCGGTCGAGAAGCTGCTCGATTATAAGTTCAACACTTCTTTCGAGTTCATCAAAGAAACGGTCGATATTCTTTTCCGCCTTGATCGCAAGTCTGGGAAGGTTTACAGAAGTGAAGCTGAGGTTACCTCTTCCGGAAACGATTTCGTTCTCGGGATCGTATGTATTTGCGATAACTCTTGTACGGCATCCCATATAAGCAATTTCTGTCTCGGGACGTCCTTCCTTATAATATTGTGCGTTGAAGGGTGTATCGAGGAAGGAGAAGTTCGGGAAAAGTCTCTTTGAGGAAACTTTACAAGCAAGCTTGAAGAGATCATAGTTGGGGTCACCGGGATTGTAGTTGATTCCTTCTTTTACCTTGTAGATCTGAATCGGGAAAATCGGAGTCTCGCCGTTTCCAAGTCCCGCCGCTGTAGCTTCGAGGATAGATTTTACAACAAGTCTGCCCTCGGGTGTTGTATCTGTACCGTAGTTAAGTGAGGAGAAAGGTATCTGAGCACCTGCTCTTGAGTGCATAGTGTTGAGATTGTGGATAAGCGCTTCCATAGCCTGATATGTGCTTCTCTCAATCTCACGCTTAGTATATTTGATAACAACTTTCGCCTCTTTTGCAGCATCTTCGGCGTTAAAATAACCTGTGAAGATCGACTTGAGGCAAGCTTCTGTATTCTCGATATTTCCGAGTGATACCTCAACTTCTTTTTCTATCTCTGCCAAGATCTTCTCAGATTCTCCGTCAAAATCGTAATCGGCAGGAAGATTTGCTGCCATATCAAGAACTTTTGCAACGTTTCTCTTAAAATGACGCTTGAAGGTCTTCTTTACACCGGGAGCCATTGCATAGTCAAACATCGGAACAGACTGTCCGCCGTGCTGGTCGTTCTGATTAGACTGAATAGCAATACAGCAGAGAGCTGCGTAAGTCATAATATCCTGGGGTTCTCTCACGTGTCCGTGACCGGTGGAGAATCCACCCTTGAAAAGCTTATCAAGATCTATCTGTGTACAGGTCGTTGTAAGTGTGAGGAAGTCAAGGTCGTGAATGTGAATGTCGCCGTCCTTGTGCGCTTTTGAATGCTTTGGATCAAGTACAAAGAGCTCGTAGAACTTCTTCGAGCCTTCAGAGCCGTACTTGAGCATTGTACCCATTGCGGTGTCACCGTCAATATTGGCGTTTTCTCTTTTTACGTCGTTTTCATCAGAGCTTTTGAATGTGAGATCTTCATAAGTTTTCATAAGACCTGTATTCATTTCTCTGATCTTCGTTCTCTCTGAACGATAAATAATATATTCCTTAGCTGTTCTTGCGTGACCGCGTGAAATGAGAACCTTCTCTACTATATCCTGGATATTTTCAACAGTAGGAAGCTCTCCTGTAGTCTTTGAGCTCTCTTCGATCTTTTCCGAAACCTCACAGGCGAGTGACATTGCGGTGTCATAGTCGCTTCCGCCTACTGCCTGAGCTGCACGGAATATCGCATTTGCGATCTTTTCGATATTGAACGGAACCTCACGTCCGTCCCTTTTTACAATTTTAGTAATCATCCTATAAGCCTCACACAATATATTGTAGTATATTTATTTATTCAGCACTACATATAGTAGTCTTGTTTAATCACAAGATATATTATAACCGATAAGTCAGATAAAGTCAATGCGGAATATATCACAAAAATATCATTAAAATTTATCTATTTTGCCATCAATTGTTATTCATTTCAAACAAAGTATCGAGTTCATGTTCACAAACTTATTCAAATGTTTTCATTTTATGCAATATTTCCAGTGATTTATGTTGTATTATATATAATGAAATACTTTATTCCACACGAAAGATTGATTATGTTCGATTCAAACAAAGAAAACAGACGCATTTCTATCTCAGATGCCGTCTTTTTAATATTAATTTCGATTCTGTTTTATCTAAAAACTAAGCTTTTCTATGATAACCTGAATCTTGCTGAATTCCCGCTTCCGCTTGCCTTTGCATCCGTCGCAATTTTATGCGGAATATACACAATATTCTGTTTATTTTCCCCAAGAGCAGCAAAAATTGCAGTTTTTTCGACATACATTGCTATTTCTGTTTTTATGTGCGTGGATGCAGTATACTTTGCATACGCAACAAAGCTGCCGTCTGTTGCACTTCTCGGGATGCTTTGGCAGGTAAACGATGTTTCCGATACAGTTGAGAGCCTGCTCAGGATATACCACGTTCTTTTGATAATCGATATTCCGCTCTGGATTCTTTTTGGTGTAAACAAGGATATCTTGATTGCAAAAATTCAGCGCTCACGAGTATCCGATTTATTTAGAAACTTCACTTCAAAAATTGTATCTTCAGCGAAAGTTGCACTCGTCTCTCTTGCACTCGGACTTGCTGCCGGAGCTGTTCCGCTATTTTTTCCGAATTTTGAAGCAGAATATATGATGAACGAAGTTTTCTGCTATCACGTTCACGACGTTGCGTACACACTCAGATCTTACGCAAACGACAGTACTGTTGACAAAACAAAGTATACCTCTCCAGACTATTCCGACAGCGAGTACTATGGATTAGCCAAGGACAGAAATGTAATTGTAATTCAGGTCGAATCTCTGCAGAATTTTGTTATCGGCGCGTACTATGACGGGCAGGAGCTCACGCCTAATCTTAACAGACTGATTGCAAAGGATTCATTCTATTTTGATAATTATTACTACCAGATCGGCGGAGGAAACACTTCCGATGCCGAATTCACCGTAAACAATTCCCTTTTCGCTCCCGAGAGAAGCTCCGCTTACGTAAAATACACCGAGAACAAATACTACGGCATGCCTCATCTATTGAAGGATAACGGTTATACCGGATCGTACGTATTCCACGGATACATTGCAGAATTCTGGAACAGAGAAATTGCTTATCCTTATCAGGGATTTGACGATTACATCTCTCTTGAAGATCTTGTTCAAGACGATATGTTTCCGATAGGTGTTTCTGATATGTCATTCTTCAGACAATCTGTAGACGTTATCAAAACATATGAAGAGCCTTTCCATACATTCTTGATAACCGTTTCGTCTCATAATCCGTATGCGATTCCACTGAAAGACAGAGAAATTCAGCTCAAGCCTGAGGATGAAGGAACTCTCTTTGGCTTCTATCTTCAGTCGATCAATTATGCCGACCGTGCAATCGGTGAGTTTCTGAATCTCCTCGA
>SVUC01000124.1 GCA_015063455.1 Oscillospiraceae bacterium | reverse complement strand
TCTACCTGATGGTTAAGTACCTGGATAGCGGGCTCCGCTTTTACGATATAATAACCGATCACCATACCGAGCGGCACGAGGATCCAGTTAAATGTGATCGAAGCAAGCTTCTTGCCGAGGAAAGCACCTACAGGAGCAAATCCGCTGTTTACGCCGCAGAGGAAAAGAACGAGTCCGAGATATGTATAGAGCAAACCAACGACAATACGCTTATCTGCTGCTTCGGATAACGCTTTGTGAAAATCTGGAATATTACAAATACAACAGCGATCGGCAGGAGAGAGATCAGCACTTCTTTGCCAAATTCAGGCATTTCAAATGCAAATTCCCTTGCTACGTCCTGTGTTGTTATAACGTCTGCAACATCTGTTGACGATACAGATGCACTTGTAGGCTTGAAGAAACAACCGAGAATGAGGACCGCAAGAATCGGGCCTACACTCGAGAGAGCAACAAGACCGAAGCTATCGTTTGCAGCGTCTTTATCGTTTCTTGCTGAAGCAAGGCCTACACCGAGTGCGATGATAAACGGAACGGTCATAGGGCCTGTTGTTACCCCGCCTGAGTCGAATGCTACTGCAACAAAATCCTTCGGCACGAAAAATGATATCCCTATAAGAAGAATGTAGAGAACTATGAGCAAAGTCGAGAGGCTGACACGGTATCTGATTCTGAGTACCGCTATGGCAAGAAACAAACCAACCCCGACTGCCACCGTGAGTACGAGAACTAAATTGGGAATAGAAGGAACCTGTTCTGCAAGAACCTGAAGATCGGGCTCTGATATGGTTATTATGAGTCCCATAAAGAACCCCATAAAAATTCCAAACCAAAGCTTACTGTTTTTCGCAATCTGACCGCCAATTCCTTCCCCGAGAGGAGTCATTGCCATCTCGGCACCGAGCTGGAAAAATCCCATACCAATGATCAGCATTACAGCCCCCACAAGAAACATCACCATAGTTCCAAGCTCGATAGGTACAACAAATATACTGATGAGAAGAACTATAAGAGTTACGGGAAGAACTGCAGAGAGCGATTCCATTGTCTTTTCTTTCAATTTGGCGTTCAAGTACATCCCTCCATCCTATAAAGATTCGATCATATATTATTTTAACACATCTTAAAAATATTATCAACCCCTTTTCTCACATATTTTATTCCTTTGCACAATTAATATTTAACATAATTTTTATTAAGAAATATTTCGAAAACAGATTGTAAACACCGTTTATTTATGATATAATATATGGTAATTATTGTCTGAAAATTCAGGAGAAAATTAATATGGGTCTGTGGGAACTGTTCGTTATCGCAATCGGTCTGTCAATGGATGCCTTTGCGGTTGCAATTTGTAAAGGTTTATCCGTGATGAGAGTCAGAAAAAAACACGCGATTGTCGTCGGTTTGTGGTTCGGAGGATTTCAGGCAGCTATGCCCGCTCTGGGATATTGGCTCGGAAGTCATTTTCAAAAGCAGATCGAAAGTGTTGACCACTGGATCGCATTTGTTCTTCTTGCGATTATCGGACTAAATATGATAAAAGAATCCCGTGAAAAGACCGAAGAGCTCGATTCTTCATTCGGGATAAAATCTATGTTTCCTCTCGCAATAGCCACAAGTATTGACGCTCTCGCAGTTGGAATCACGTTTGCTTTTCTCAAGGTTACGATCGCGCCTGCAGTTTCATTTATTGGTATTATCACGTTTGCCCTCTCAGCCGCAGGTGTGAAGATCGGAAATGTATTTGGGGCAAAGTACAAATCAAAAGCTGAGCTTGTAGGAGGCATCGTACTGATACTTATGGGACTCAAAATTCTTCTCGAGCATCTCGGCGTTATAGCTTGATTAAAAATAGCCAATATGGAAATTGATCCATATTGGCTTTTTGTATAGTACCCACTATATGTGTTTATCGCTTTTCCGTTTCCATTATATCTTTTAATGCGTTTAGTTGCTCGCTGTTTCCATGTACTCTGATCCGCCTCGAAATGAACTCTATTGCGTCAACGATCAACTCACCATCAATATCTTTGCTTAAATATAGAGAGCCAAATCCCTTCAAAGATAACTTTACACCTTGCTCCTTAAACTGAGTTAAATAATCACGGTCAATCGATTGTAGTCCAATAAACCATTGATTAGGCGATAAAGATTCATGCTTCTGCTTTATGATTCCATCGATCGTGTCTTTATTCTTTTCAAGCAGCAAGTCTATTGCATCATTGATAAACGCGCTTCTGCTCGTTATCAGTCCCTCGTCAATCAACAAATCTATCGCTGATAGTTTATCATCATTAATATTTACCGACACTTTTTCGTTTTTCATTTTCTCTCCCGCTTAATATGATCTGTTTATGCTCTAATTATAGCATAATTCATTGCAGATGTCAAGCATATAAGAAAAGCATTATTTTCGGACAATTTTCACAAAAACTTATATGTATGCATATTATCACACACTAAAAGGACAGGAAGAATTATCCCTCCCGTCCTTCTAAATATGTCTCATTTACGAGACTTTTTTATTTATTTAAGCGATTCAAAATTAGCCCAATTCTCAGCCGATTTGTTCCTCAATGATTACCACAGGCTTTGATATTCCCGCAGGTACTCTGAGATCATAGAAGAAGTTCTCAGCAGTATTTGCGGTTTCTATTGTGATGGAGTTTATTCCATCTCTTATCATATCGGAAACGTCAACATCAAACGGCTCAGCGATAGCTACACTAGGCTCGCAGCCATTGATACTTACCGCAACAGGACCGCCGAACGCCTCGGCGTGAACATAATAGCGGCAATTATCACGAACACAGTCCATGCTGAACTTCTGAGTGTATGATGCGTGTCCCGAATAGTGCGGGAATCCCTGATCCACCCACGATCCGTTATACATAGTAACAACATCATCCTTGGGTAATAGCTCAGCACCAACACTCTCTGCATTATTGAGACGAACCTTGAAATCTCCGAGAAGATAGATCGGGTGGTGGAGTCCGCACTGAGCGTTATCAGCAGTAACCTTTACAGCAATCGTGAGCTCACCCTTGCGGTATAGACGATTATCGGATCTCATAAGATACGGACGGAGATCTGCCGCTTCATTCATGCAATCGTATTCTTTCATACGCGACCAGTTATCGACGAGATTTCCGTTTACATAGATCTCCCACTTTCCTTCAACTGCAGAGATCTCCTTGAGTATATAGAGCTCTCCGTCATACGCGTATGTATCGACAACTGTTGTATAGCAGAATTCCGCGGGATATACTGCAGAATTTTTACCGATCGGACCGAGGCCGACAACATTTGTTGCACTTCCGAAATCTGCCATTTCAATATGCTTTGGATCGAATTTGTTGAACAGCCACTCTCCAAGGCGGAGCACATTCTTACGGCCGACTGTGAAATCCCAACTACCGGAAAGCTCCTTAACAGCCGCTCTTTCACCGACTTTTTTGACAGAATCGGTGATATTTTCGGTTTCTTCAATAATCAAAGCGCAGCGGGCAGGGATCACGATCTTTTCGGAAGATGATTCATCTGCATATCTTTCGTCTGTGAGAGGATTATATATTACTGCAGCAGACGCAGTTTCAAGCTTATATTCTGCTTCAACAATCTCGTGAAGCGGATTGAAGAGCCAATATTTTCCGCTGCCGCTCATCAGCACGATGTGCTCGGAATTCTTGCCGCTGATCGAAATGCCAACAGATGACGGAGCGACAAATCCTTCAAAGGTGAAGCCGTCTTCAGCTGTACCGCACATTTTTACCGTGTGAGCCGCAAGATCAACGATAACGCTGTCGGATGAAGTTTCACTTGCAAAAGCGAATATCTCGACGGCCGCCTCAGACGCTTCTCTGAATTTATTGACATACTCATCCGATACAAAATGAAGCGGCGGAACAACTATTTTACTATAGCTCTGTTTACCGACCTTGATTTTGCCTTCAATGATCTCAGCGTTTGCAAAATCACGGTAATCAACGATGTCGAACTGGGTATGGTTACGTATAAGCTGATGAATTACCGCTGTGAACTCGTTTCTGCACCGCTCTGCTTCGTCCGTATGGATTCCGAAAAGCGTCATCAAGCTGTCAAACGGATAGAACACTGCTGTATCAATACGTCTGCCCATATTATCCATATAGCTTGTTACTCTCTCAAGATATGAGGAAAGCTCACCGAAGTATCTCCACTGAGGGCTCTGGTAGAACTGTGACGGGCCTGCGTCCATCTTTCTGTAGCCGTCACCCGAATACATAAATGCGTGGAAAACGAATGTATCAACACCGTGAGAGTACAGCCAATTGAAGAACCATACCATATCGGTATACTTGATCTGCCATTCGGATACGCCGAGCGTTTCACAGATCGCGTGTCCGTCACGCCACTGTCTTGCCGCAGATGACGCGAATATCGGGCTAAGCGGGAGAATAGGATATTTATCTCCGCCGATCTGATATGTGATAAGGTCTGTGCCGGGAATGTCCATTTCACGCATCGAATGAATGATCGAGCCTGAGCATCCGACCTGTTCCAGAGGTTCTTCCTCGGGACTTACGTGTCCGATAAGCTTAAGATTATTACTTCTGCACCAAGCCCCTACTTGTCTGTGGAATGTATTGAGGTAAAGCTCCTGAACAGTCTCCCAAAAATCTTTTCTACGCTGTTCTGCTTCGTCAAAATCAAGCACAAGTGCGAGAAGAGCATCCGCAATTTTGTATGATCTCTTTTCTTCAAAAATGCGCGGAAGATCATCTGTCCACGGAAGAGGATTAGAGAAATACTGAGGTTCATCAACAAAGAATCCGCGTACAACATTGCCGAAATACTTTTCAAAACGTTTTTTATAAGGCTCATAAGTAATATCAATAAAATACTTTATTGCCTCGGGGTTGAGCATATCGGTAAAGGAAGGATAAAGCCAGAAATCCTTACAGTATTCTGTGTAGAACACAACAACGTCCCACTCGCCTTCCCCTGCCTGCCATTCAAGCCGATAGAACGGGCTGTATGTATCCGCACGATTCTGCGGCTTCGGCTTCGTATATGTAGTCGGATAGTATGTGTTATACTGTCTTTCTTTTCTCCATTCTGTGCGGAGAAGTCCCATATTGTGTCTGAGATCTACCACTTCTTCGATTTTATCACCGTTTTTGCGTACGGCGTATGCACCGACGATCTTCTCGAGAGGAATATCAAGAGACAAAAACTCGCCCGAGGAGCACTTCGCCTTTTTATAATTGAGTGACTGTGATCTGTATTCGGGGTGATCTGCAATTACCTGTCCGCCTGCGATTCCGCTCGGGTACGGATCCTCATCGTAAAGCCACACGCCAAGTCCGACTCTCGCACACTCTTCAATTGCCCAGCCGATCATATCGAAAAACTCATCTGTCATATAAGGTGTGAGAATTCCGCTTCTCGGATGAAGGATCGCTTCACCGATTCCCTTCTCAGCCATCATTTCTATCTGACGAGTGATCTCATCCTTCTCGAGACGGTGATTGAGTCCCCAGAAAATTACAGGTTTATTATTTCTTTTGTTTTCCATATTTTCTGCTCCGTTCCGGAAAATAAATATTTATTATATGGATATAGTATATCACATCTGATATTTTCTG
>SVUC01000123.1 GCA_015063455.1 Oscillospiraceae bacterium | reverse complement strand
GAAAACGAATAGTCGGTGACCTCATTGAAGAAGGAGATACCGTTGTTCTTGTTGTTCCGATAGATTCAGCAGCTCCTAAGGGAAGACTTATTCTCCCTCAGCAGCAGACTATCCGTGATATTCTCGAATCCGGTGCGACAGCGGTTGTCACAAGAGATACAGAACTTAAAGACACCCTCGATTCACTCAAAAATCCTCCTAAAATGATAATCACCGATTCACAGGCATTCGGACGTGTATCAAAGGATGTGCCTCTCGGCATTCCGCTCACTTCTTTCTCAATTCTATTTGCAAGATATAAAGGAAACTTGAAGGAAGCTGTCAGGGGAGCTGCAAAGCTTGATGATCTCGCTGACGGAGATATTATTCTTGTGTCTGAGGGATGTACGCATCACCGTCAGTGCGAGGATATCGGAACCGTCAAAATCCCCGCTTGGGTAAAAAAGCATACCAATAAAGATGTCAAATTCGAATTTACATCCGGAGGGACTTTTCCTGACGATCTGTCAAAATATGCCCTTGTTATTCATTGTGGGGGATGTACCCTTAATGAGAGGGAAATGCAGTACCGAATCCGTCATTCCACAGACTGCGGTGTACCGATCACAAATTACGGTATTGCGATCGCACATATGCACGGGATACTCAAAAGAAGTGTTGAGATCTTTGATGATGTCAGGGAATTACTCAAATAAAGAATTACAGCATCGCGAAAGCGGTGCTGTTTTTGTATATATTGAAATCCCATGGGTACACTTAATTAAAAAAGGAGTTTTAGAATGAAGATCTCTGTACTTAAAGAAGCCGAAAAAATTCAAAACTATCTCGTTGATATAAGACGAAAGCTGCATGCATCAGCAGAATTAGGATTTGAACTTCATAAAACAACTGAAATCGTAAAAAATGAGCTTATTTCTATGGGAATAACCCCCACAGATTGCGGCAGACAAGGGATAATTGCTTTCATAGGACGTGAAGAAAGTGAGGAGATTATTCTTCTCAGAGCAGATATGGATGCACTTGAAATCACTGAAGAAACAGGACTGAGTTATGCTTCAGAGAATGGATGTATGCACGCCTGCGGACACGATATGCATACCGCTATGCTTATTGGAGCCGCGAAGATACTCAAAACTCACGAAAATGAACTTTCCTGCGGGGTCAAATTGATGTTTCAGCCTGCTGAAGAGATTTTATTGGGTGCAGAAGATATGATAAACAACGGTGTTCTATCCTCTCCGAATGTAACTATGGCAGTGATGATTCACACAATGACCGGAATTCCTTATAAAACAGGTTCGCTGATCGTATCGCCAAAAGGTGTCTCAGCGCCATCCGCAGATTATTTTGAAGTTTATGTGAAAGGTGTTTCAGCACATGGCTCCTCTCCACATCTCGGTGTAAATGCGTTGACTGCCGCATCACAGATCGTTCTGAATCTTCCATTAATATGTTCACAGGAGATCGGAATGACAGACAGGGCAGTCCTCGCGGTATGTGCTCTGTCTTCAGGAAGTGCAAATAATATAATTCCCGACAGAGCAGTTATTAAAGGTAATATGCGGACTTTTGACGAAAGACTACGTGAGTACATTAAAAATCGTATCGTCGAGGTGTCCGAGAACGCTGCTAAGCTTTATCGAGGTGAGGCAAAAGTGAAATTATCAGCCGGTTGTCCAACACTGATAAACGATAGTAATATTGTTGACATGACAGATCAAATCCTTCATCACGAGTTTAGTGATAAGATGATTCCGCACGATCAGCTTAATAAAAGCGGAGGAGCATCCGTGGCAGGGTCTGAGGATTTTGCTTATATATCACACAAGGTACCATCTGTAATGATTGCTGTTGCTGCAGGTAATTCAACCGAAGGATATATACACTCACTTCATAATCCTAAAACTATGTTTGACGAGCGTGCATTGTCGGTAGGAGCAGCGGTGTACGCATCAATACCGTTCGGGATCAATGAAGATTAGAATACCCGAATAGAGAAATATTCCTAATATAAAGATTATTTATTGTGAAATAAACGATAAAAAAACAGTTGATTTATCCTGAAAAATAACTGATTTAACAAAAACTTATTGAAAAATATTTCAAAATGTGGTAAAATAATTTAGATATGTTTTAATTGATGTAAAAAAGGTCGATTGTATGTCATATAAAAAGATGCTTGTTGGGTTATGCGGCAGAAGCGGATCCGGCAAAGGGTATGTTTCAAAAATTTTTAATTCAATGGGTATTCCGTCTGTTGATACCGATGCGGTTTACAGAGAAATAACAGGACCGTGCGACTCCTTATCCGAGTGTATGCTGGAGCTTGTTGAAAGATTTGGAGATGAGGTCGTGTCGAACGACAACTCACTTAACAGGCCGTACCTCAGATCAATTGTTTTTTCAGGAAATAAAGAGGCACTTGACGACCTTAACAGAATTACTCATAAGCATATTTTGAAAGAAACACTTCTAATCGCAGACAAGTATTGCAGTGAAGGAAAAGGTATAATTCTCGTAGATGCTCCTCTTCTTTTTGAGAGTGGATTTGACAAAATGTGCCGAGTAAATATCTGTGTTACCGCTCCTGAAGAGATGATCTTAAAACGAATTATGAGCCGTGACGGTATATCGGAGGAAGACGCTGAAAAACGTCTTGCTGTGCAAAAGCCGCGAGAGGAGCTCGAAGATCGTTCTGATTTTATTATTTCCAACGATACCGAAAAAGATATACTCACCAATCGAATTAAAGAATGTGTCGAAAAACTGACTGAGATTTACGTTAAAGAATATGGATATGAAGTTTAAGAACGCTGTACATCGCAGCGTAATTATTATAACGATACTTGTTCTGTCATTTTTGATAGGATATGTGTATCAGGCCATCGGACATAAAATGGATTTGAAAAGCCATCCGAGAGAATACAGTGAATACGTAACAAAATACGCTGCAGAATACGGTGTGCCCGAATATATTGTTTATTCGGTTATTCTTGAGGGAAGTGATTTTCAGAGCAACTACGTTTCTGACGACGGACGTATTGGTTTGATGCAGATATCTCCCGAGTCATTCCGTTGGCTTCTTTCGATTACAAAAGAAGATCTTGATACGGGAATACTTTATGATCCAGATACCAATATAAGATACGGAACATATATGCTCTCACACCTTTATACACAATATAACCGTTGGAAAACGGTACTTGCAATATATAAAGCTGGGGAAAACACGGTTGGGATGTGGATGCAGTCATCAAGTAATGTTGACTCAAACGGGAACCTGACAAAAATCCCCGATAAATCGGTTGAGGCATTTGTTTCTGCGGTAGAAAAACAAATGGAAATATACCGCGAACTTTACTATGAAAATAATTAATTTATCTAACTTAAAGAGAGGATTAAGACAATGAGCGAAAAGACAAAAGGCCAGACAATGAAGGAAGAACTTTTCTATAAAAAGAAAAATGCGTTTGAACTCAAATCTGCGGAAGAACTGAATGAAGCAAAAGAATATGCAAAAAAATATGTTGAATGGCTCGATAAATCCAAAACAGAACGTGAAGCTGTAAACGCATCAATCGAACTTCTAGAAAAAGAAGGATACAAGGAATATAAGCTCGGTGACAAGATCAACGCAGGCGACAAGCTTTACCTCAACAATCGCGGAAAGAGTCTTTTTGCGATCAAAGTAGGATCTGAAAACATCGAAAACGGTGTTAGAATCTGCGCTGCACATATCGACTCTCCCAGACTTGACCTCAAACAGCATCCGCTTTTTGAAAATGACGGATTTGCATATTTCAAGACACACTACTACGGCGGTATCAGAAAGTATCAGTGGGCAACAATACCGCTTGCAATCCACGGCGTTGTAACAAAGGCAAACGGCGAAAATGTGGATGTCCGTATCGGTGATGAGGCAGGAGATCCTGTATTCTGTATCACTGACCTTCTCCCCCACCTTGCGAAAGATCAGAACACAAGACCTCTCGGACAGGCTTTCACAGGCGAAGGACTCAACGTTGTTATCGGAACATCTCCTTTCATCGAAGAAGACGGAAAAGTTACTCCCGCTGACGAGAAGATCAAGCTTAATGTTATGATCATGCTCAACGAGAAATACGGTATCACCGAATCTGACTTTATGAGTGCAGAGCTTTGTATCGTTCCCGCTCAGAATGCGGTTGATGTTGGTATGGACAGATGGCTTATCGGATCATACGGTCATGATGATAGAGTATGCGCTTATCCCGCACTCACAGCACTTTTTGATGCAAAAGATTCTTCACATACTTGTATTGCAGCCCTCGCTGATAAGGAAGAAACAGGAAGTGACGGCGTAACAGGTATGCAGTGCTGCCTCCTTTTCGATATAATTGATGAGCTTGCAAAGAACCTCGGTGGAAACACAAATGTTGTTCGTATGAACTCCAAGTGTCTCTCCGCTGACGTTTCAGCGTGCTACGATCCCAATTATCCCGAAGTATCAGAAAAGAGAAATTCCGCTGTTCTTCACTGCGGTCTCGGACTTGCTAAATACACAGGATCCGGCGGAAAAGGCGGTACAAGTGATGCATCTGCTGAACTTGTCGGATTCGTTCGCAAGATCTTTGATGATGCAGGCGTTATCTGGCAGACTGCTGAGCTCGGTAAGGTCGATATGGGCGGCGGCGGAACTGTTGCTAAATATATCGCAAACCGTAATGTTGATACAGTAGATATCGGCGTTCCCGTACTTTCTATGCACGCACCCTTCGAGCTTATTTCAAAGGCTGACCTTTTTGAAGCTCACCGTGCATTTGCAGCTTTCTGCAAATAAAAAAATACCATGCAATTTACAGATAATTCCGGTGTGACTCATGTTTATACCGGATTATCGTTTTAATTAAACCATTTATATTACGGAATTTATTTATGCTTGACAGACTTAAGGAAGCTGAAAAACGCTTCGAAAAAATTGATGAAGATCTCCTTGATCCCGAAATCATGTCCGACATTGAAAAGTACACCACAATGATGAAGGACCGTGCAACACTTGCACCGATCATTGAGAAATACAGAGAATACAAAAAAGCAATTTCTGATGCTGAAGAAGCAAGAGACCTTATGGAGAGCGAAAGTGATCCCGACATGAAGGAGCTTGCCGACGAAGAATTCAAGCGTGCAAAATCAGATTCTGAAAAATTTGAGGAAGAGCTTAAGATCATGCTTATTCCAAAAGATCCGCTTGATGAAAAGAACGTTGTTATCGAGATCAGAGCAGGTGCAGGCGGAGAAGAAGCTGCACTTTTTGCGGGTGTTCTTTACAGAATGTACTCGATGTATGCTGACACAAAGCGGTATAAGACTGAGGTTGTCAGTATGAACGAGACAGGACTCGGCGGGTATAAGGAAATCACGTTTATGATAAGCGGAGAAGCAGCATACTCCCATTTCAAATACGAAAGCGGTGTACACCGTGTTCAGCGAGTACCTGAGACCGAGACATCCGGAAGGATACACACTTCAACTGCAACTGTTGCTGTTCTTCCAGAGGCCGAAGACGTCGAGATCGAGATCAATCAAAGTGATCTTGAAATCGAGACTATCAAGTCGAGCGGTGCGGGTGGTCAGCACGTAAATAAGACTGAGTCAGCGATCAGACTTCTGCATAAGCCGACAGGAATCGTAATCG
>SVUC01000122.1 GCA_015063455.1 Oscillospiraceae bacterium | reverse complement strand
GTCGATAACGAGAGCAACGTTTTGTGCACGGTTGGGATAGAGCTCGCTGCAGAAACGTCTTACCTTGTCGTTAGGTGCACCCTTGAGTGTGAGAGCGATGATAACAAGTCTTTCTTTGTCAGCGGGATATGCCGGCGGAATATCATTAACGATACATCCGTTTGCCTGAGCGATAGCATCAGCATAAGTAACGAGTTTACCTTTAGTTGAAGAATACATAACTCGCATTTTCATAATTAATTACCTCCGAATTTCATACATATTGCAAGGATTTGTCATTGCTAATGTACAGAAATCAAATATTTCTAATATTTTTGAGTATAACAAAATATATTATATCACAAATGTAAGATGATTTGTGATTAATTTGTTATTTTCTTTAAAATTGTATGATTGCACAAATTACAGTCTTTTTGATTGTTCAAAATGACTTGATTTATTTTTGGATTATGTTTTTATTTGTTCATAATATAAGAATTATTTTATTTAAGAGCAACATCACACAGAAAAATGCTCTCAGTACTTGATTACGGGGTATTTTTTTGATATAATTTATACTTGTTGATAAATCTAAAAAAGGGAAAGACATTCTATGAACGACATATTTCAGCCTAAACTTATATCGTGCCTCAAAAACTACAGTAAAAAACAACTTGGAAGAGATGTGATCGCAGGTATTATCGTTGCGATAATCGCCCTTCCACTTTCTATCGCACTTGCACTTGCATCAGGTGTAGCTCCTGAACAGGGACTTTATACCGCGATCACCGCAGGATTTGTTATAGCTCTGCTCGGCGGAAGCAATGTTCAGATCTCGGGTCCTACAGCAGCATTTGCAACGATCGTTGCGGGAATTGTTGCTGTAAACGGAATGAGCGGACTTGTACTTGCTACACTTATGGCAGGCGTTATCCTTATTCTGATGGGCGTATTCAAATTCGGTAAGCTTATCAAGTTTATTCCTTTCACAATTACAACAGGATTCACAACAGGTATTGCAGTAACTCTTGTAATAGGTCAGCTCAAGGATTTCTTTGGTCTTACATACACTCATTCTCCTATCGAAACGATGGAGAAGCTCTCTGAAGCTGTAAAGTGCTTTGGAACAATAAACCTTCAGGCGATGCTGATAGGACTTATCTCACTTGCGATCCTCATATTTTTCCCGAAGATCAAATACGTTTCAAAGATCCCGCCGTCACTCATCGCAGTTATCGTCTGCGCGGCTATCGTAAAGATATTCTCAATGGACGTAAATACGATCGGCTCACTTTATGAGATATCTGCAAGCCTTCCTAAGCTTTCAGTCCCCTCATTTTCATTTGAAACCGTAAAGAATGTTCTTCCCGATGCATTCACAATAGCAATACTTGCCGCGATTGAGTCACTTCTTTCCTGCGTTGTATCAGATGGTATGATCGGAACAAAGCACCATTCAAATTCTGAACTTATCGCACAGGGCGCAGGTAACATCGTATCGGCACTCTTCGGAGGAATACCCGCTACCGGAGCTATTGCAAGAACAGCCGCAAATGTTAAAAACGGCGGCAGAACTCCAATATCGGGAATGGTTCACGCTGTTGTTCTTCTCCTTGTCCTTGTGTTCTTTATGCCATACGCTGCACTTATTCCGATGCCGACTATTGCAGCGATCCTCTTTGTTGTTGCATATAATATGAGTGAGTGGAGAGAATTTGTTCATCTTGTGAGAAAATCTCCCGCTTCAGATGTGCTTGTTCTTCTTACAACATTTGTTCTCACAGTCGTATTCGATCTTGTTGTAGCAATTGCGGTAGGTATAGTTCTTGCTGCAATCCTCTTTATGAGCCGTATGTCAAATGTTTCCGACGTACGTGAATGGAAAGCTGCTGACGACAACTCAAAACAGCTTCCGATTCCCGAGGATGTATATGTTTTCGAAATTTCCGGTCCTATGTTTTTCGGAGCTTCGGATAAGCTTGCAAATCTCTGCATCAATGAAAACGCGAAAGCAATTATCGTAAGAATGAGTGGCGTGGAAACTCTCGACGCAACAGCGATCCATAAGCTTGAAAGCTTTGTTGGAAAATGTAAATCTGAAGATATACGTCTCATTTTCTCGCACGTTCACGATCAGCCGATGAAGGCAATGAAAAAATCAGGTCTTTATGCGGAGATCGGCGAGGAGAATTTCCTTTCGGATATCGAATCTGCGCTTAAGTATGCATCTGAAATAACAAAAACATATTGACAAAATAGGTTTTATGATGTATAATTAGAGTATAGAATCCCTGACACAAAGAGATCTCTGAGTGAAAGGCATTTGCGATATATCTGAGACCGTAGTTTTAGTTTAAATATATTAAGATATTATTGCCATGCCTTCTCACAGGTGTGGCATTTTTTTGTCAGATAATTTTGAGAGGAAAAATGGAAACACGAGTTGCGGTTATAGGAATAATTGTCGAAGATCTTGATTCTGTAGAACAGCTCAACTCAATACTGCACGAATACGGAAAATATATAATCGGCAGAATGGGAATACCTTATCGAGAAAAGAATATAAGCATCATAAGTGTAGCAGTTGATGCACCACAGGATGTTATTTCAACAATATCTGGTAAAATCGGCAAGCTCAGCGGAGTACAGGCCAAAACCGCATACTCAAATATAAAATCGCATGAATAATGTTTTAAGATTAATAGATAAGCTTGAAAAAGAACATTCGCTGACTGTCCAAGAATATGAAGAACTGATAGAGTGGCGAGATGACGAGGCGGCAAAAATTCTCGCACAAAAAGCAGACAGTGTTCGCAAGGGTATATACAGTAACAAAGTGTATGTCCGAGGACTTATAGAAGTGAGCAATATTTGCAAAAACAACTGTTTATATTGCGGAATCAGAAGCGGAAATAAATCCTGCGAAAGATATCGGCTTACCAAAGAAGATATACTCGAATGCTGCGAGGCGGGTTACCGTATAGGATTCAGAACCTTTGTAATGCAGGGCGGTGAAGATCCGTATTTCACGGATGAGGTCTTATCGGATATTATTACGGAGATCAAAAAGCGTTACCCTGACGCCGCAGTTACTTTATCACTCGGCGAGAGAAGCTATGAGAGCTACAGGATCCTCAAAGAAGCAGGGGCTGACAGATATCTTCTGCGGCACGAAACTGCAAATGAGATGCATTACGGAAAGCTTCATCCGAAAGAAATGTCTTACTCCAACAGAATGAATTGTCTGCGAAATCTTCGTGAGATAGGATTTCAGGTTGGATGCGGATTTATGGTCGGGTCTCCTTATCAGGAAGAGTCGTATATCGCAAATGATCTCAAATTTATTGAAGAATTCAAACCGGATATGTGCGGCATCGGACCGTTTATTCCACATAAGGATACCCCGTTCCGTGATGAAAAAGCGGGTGACCCGTCATTCACCTGTTATCTTCTCTCAATAATCAGACTGATCCACCCGCCGATATTGCTTCCGGCAACGACAGCTCTCGGATCTATTTCGGGAGATGGAAGAGAAAGAGGAATTATGGCAGGCGCAAATGTAATCATGCCGAATCTTTCTCCTCAGAATGTAAGACGCAAATACGAGCTTTATAACAATAAGCTTTACTCCGGCGACGAAGCCGCAGAAGCACTCGAATCATTAAAGAAAAAAATGCTCTCGATCGGTTATGAAATATCAACCGAGAGAGGCGATATAAAAAAGTAAAATTTTATCTGCCGGGGAAGAAGATCTGACCCGCAAGAAAGGACATAAAATGGCTGTATACAATCCCAAATCACTAAAAGCAGAAGAATTTATCAATGACGGAGAGATTCTCGAAACTCTGAAGTACGCAGAAGAAAACAAAAATAACCGTGAACTAATTAACGAAATTTTGAACAAGGCTCGTCCCTATAAAAAGGGAAACGGTGTTGAGTGTCAGGGACTTACTCACAGAGAAGCATCTGTACTTCTCGCGTGTGAGATACCGGAGGTTATTGAGGAGATCTATAAGATTGCGGAAGAGATCAAGCTTGCGTTCTACGGTAACAGAATCGTTATGTTCGCACCCCTCTATCTCTCCAATTACTGTGTAAACGGATGTGTCTACTGTCCGTATCATCTCAAAAATAAGACGATACCGCGTAAAAAGCTCACACAGGAAGAGGTTCGCCGCGAGGTTATTGCACTTCAGGATATGGGCCACAAGAGACTTGCAATCGAATCAGGCGAGGATCCTGTCAATAATCCTATTGAATATATTCTCGAATGTATCAAGACGATCTATTCTGTACATCACAAGAACGGTGATATCCGCCGAGTAAATGTAAACATTGCCGCAACAACAGTTGAAAATTACCGTAAGCTCAAAGAAGCGGGAATTGGCACATATATTCTTTTCCAGGAAACTTATCATAAGGAAAGCTACCTCAAACTCCACCCGACAGGACCGAAGCACGATTACGATTACCATACCGAAGCTATGGACAGAGCTATGGAAGGCGGAATTGATGACGTGGGACTCGGCGTTCTCTTCGGACTTGAGCTTTATAAATATGAGTTTGCAGGACTTATTATGCACGCAGAACATCTTGAAGCTGTACACGGTGTAGGACCGCATACGATCAGCGTTCCGAGAATCAAGAGAGCATCTGATATCGACCCCACAGTATTCGACAACTCCATTCCCGATGAAACATTCCTCAAGATCATTGCTTGTATCAGACTTGCAGTTCCTTATACGGGAATGATCATTTCCACAAGAGAATCTGAAGAAGTACGTGCAAAATCTCTCAAGGTAGGTATTTCACAGGTCAGCGGAGCATCAAGAACATCCGTTGGCGGTTATACTGAAGAACAGCGCGAACACGATACAGAACAGTTCGACGTTTCAGACCAGAGAACACTTGACGAAGTAGTTCGTTGGCTTATGGAAACAGGACATATACCCTCATTCTGCACAGCCTGCTACCGAGAAGGCAGAACAGGTGACAGATTTATGAGCCTTTGCAAAACAGGTCAGATTCTCAATTGCTGCCATCCGAACGCACTTATGACACTTACAGAGTACCTTGTCGACTATGCCTCTGACGACACAAAGAAGGTAGGATACAGCCTTATCGAAACCGAACTTGATAAAATCCCGAAGGAAAAGGTTCGCGCAATAGCTGAAGAAAACATAAAAGAAATCAAAAATTCGAATCGACGCGACTTCAGATTCTGATAAACTAAGGAGAAAATATGGGACTTAACGAAACCGTATCGGCAGACAGAGTCCATATAGGATTCTTCGGTATGCGGAATGCCGGAAAATCGAGCGTTGTAAATGCATTAACAGGACAGGAATTGTCAGTCGTTTCCGATGTGAAGGGGACTACCACAGACCCTGTGAAAAAAGCAATGGAGCTTCTTCCGCTCGGGCCTGTTGTTATCATTGATACCCCCGGATTTGACGACGAGGGAGATCTTGGGGAATTGAGAATTAAGAAAACAAAACAGGTTCTCAATTATACTGACATAGCTGTTCTTGTTGTCGACTCATCGGTTGGTATGACTGATCTTGACAATAATCTTCTGTCTATGTTTGAAGAAAAAAAGATACCCCACCTGATAGTTTACAATAAGTCAGATATTGTGGCTGTTACTCCTGACTTACCAAGTAACTCAATATCTGTAAGTGCACTCAGCGGAGATAACATAAATGCACTTAAGGACAGGATAGCTTC
>SVUC01000121.1 GCA_015063455.1 Oscillospiraceae bacterium | reverse complement strand
GAAGAGAGAATCTCGGTGAACCGATGCATCAGATGTTCCGCGCCATCAGAAGGATCATCGACGAGCACCCAGACGTCTGCGCGATATATCCGATACATATGAATCCAATTGTACGCCAAGCGGCCGCTGAGGAGCTCGGAGAATGTGACAGAATACATATAATTGAACCGCTTGAGGTTCTCGATTTCCATAACTTCCTGGCAAAAAGTTACATGATTCTTACCGACAGCGGAGGAATTCAGGAAGAGGCTCCGTCTCTCGGCAAACCTGTTCTTGTAATGCGTGATACAACGGAGCGCCCCGAGGGAATCGCGGCAGGAACACTTAAACTTGTCGGCACGAGTGAAGATATGATCTATTCATCATTCAAAACACTTCTTGAAGATAAAGATGAATATGAAAAAATGAGTAAAGCTTCAAATCCCTACGGAGATGGATTTGCGTGCAAGAGAATTGCTGATATACTTATCGAAAAGCTATAAAAAAGACCGGTGAAGGAGAGATCCAACACCGGTTTTGATTTTGTTAAGATTACATAAAATACTTGTGGAGATATTCGGAAGACTTGCGGATAGATTCGAAAGGATCGCCGGGGCAGGAGTCCTGCTCAACAACGTAGTACTTAACGCCGATCTTGTCAGCTGTTTCGAGAATACCTTCCCAGTTCATATTGTCGTTTCCGAGCTCAGTGATAAAGGGATCGTTTCCGTTTACAGCCATAGCCTTGAGGTGGAGAATATCGATTCTTCCGTTCAGCCTTTCGAGCAAATAACGCACATCGCCGCCTGCATGCTGTACCCAATATGTATCGAGACAGAAAGAAGTTTTTACCGGATCAAGTCCTTCAACAAGAATATCAAAAAATGACTTACCGTTGTCGTACTTCTGGAATTCGAAGCTGTGGTTGTGATATGTGAACTTGAAGCCACGGTCGTAAATCTTGTTAGCAAGGTTGTTAACTCTTTCAACATATCCTTCAGCATCCGCAATTGTTTTTGCACCGTTGAATCCGCCAACACCCATGTTGGTCGTGCCGAGTGCCTTGTGAGCAGCGATAGCTTCTTCTGTTTTGTCGATCATAAAGCTGATGGCTTCATGAGTACCGCAAATTTCAATCCCTTCTTCATGAGCGATCTGACCAAATTCTTCGAAAGGAATCTGGCAACCTGCAGTCTGAGCAACGTCGTAGCCGAGAGCCTTGATCTTCTTGAAGCTTTCGCGGATCTGTTCGGGTGTCTTCATAAAATCTCTGATTGTGTAGAGCTGGAGACCGAGTTTTTCAATTTTCATTTTAATATCCTCCGTAAATAGTGAGTTTTGTAAAAAAATATATGCTTGAATTAATTATACAATACTTGTTTTAATAATTCAAGTGGATAGGAGAAATTATCATAAAAAAACGAAAAACAAGATTGAATTCGGATTCAATATTTGATATAATATAAGATGAATTTTTTGCTAATATGTTTGAATAAATATTAATATGTAAATTGTTGTCAAATAATTTGGAGTAATATATGAAGATATCATATTATCCTGGATGTACGCTGAAGAATAGGGCAAAGGATCTTGACAGATACGCACGTGAATCTGCGAAAAAACTCGGATTTGAGCTTGAAGAGATAGAGAATTGGCAGTGCTGCGGTGGTTCATATACTTCCGCAAATGATGAGATAGTGACCAAGCTCGCCTCAGTCCGCGCACTTGCTGCGGGAAGGGATCACGGAGGAGTTGTTCTTACAGTCTGTTCAGCTTGCTATAACGTTTTAAGTCAAACAAATCACGAATTTCAAGTGAATCACGACTTTGATATGAGGGTGAATAATTATCTATACCCGGACCTCGAATATCACGGAGAAGCAGAGGTCATTCATTTTCTTGAATTCCTCAGAGATAAGATCGGATTTGATGAGGTGAAGAAGAAAGTTGTCAATCCTTTGACAGGAAAGAAAATTGCAGCATATTACGGTTGTCTGCTCTTGCGCCCGTCATCTGTACTGAGGCTTGATGATCCTGAGAATCCGACGATTATGGAAGATTTTATCCGTGCGATTGGTGCTGAACCTGTCATTTACCCTATGCGAAATGAGTGCTGCGGCGGGTATATAACACTTGAGGACAGAAAATCTGCAATGAAACAAAGTGCAAAAGTTGCCGAATCAGCTACGGAGATGGGCGGGGAGATGATCATTACCGCTTGCCCGCTGTGTATGTACAACCTCAGGAAGAATTCTGGTGTACGAGTTGAGGTTAAATACTTCACCGAAGTGCTCGCTCAGGCATTGGGGCTAACAGATTAAGGAGAGATTGAAGTGAAGCAAAACATAAAAGATCAGATTCTTCATATAAGCGGATCGGACGTCATAAAATGTATGAGATGCGGCAAATGCTCAGCAACCTGTCCTTCGTATGATGAAATGGAGTATCATCCCCATCAGTTTGTCTATATGGTTGAGTGCGGAGACATATCAAAGCTTATGGAGTCAGAATCTATTTATAAATGTCTCTCTTGTTTTGCGTGTGTTGAAAGATGTCCAAGAGGTGTTGAACCCGCAAAACTGATCGAGGCTGTTCGCCTTGAAGTTATCAGACGGCAGGGGAAGGATCATCTTAAACCTGACGATATTCCTTCTCTGATAGATGAAGACCTTCCGGGACAAGCTGTAATTACAGCTATGAGAAAATACAGAAAGTGAGAGTGAGGCGATTTTTATGCATAGAATAGGTGTATTTGTATGCCATTGCGGTACGAATATAGCCGCGACAGTAGATGTAAAAAAAGTTGCCGAGGTTCTTTCTTATGAACGCTGTGTGGTAATCTCAAAGGAATATCAATATATGTGCTCAGAATCGGGACAGAAGCTGATCAAAGAAGCTATTCTTGATTATCAGCTGACGGGAATTGTTGTCTGTTCCTGCTCTCCGAGAATGCACGAGGCAACATTCCGCAAGAGTGCAGCATCAGTAGGACTCAATCCGTACATGGTGGAGATCGCCAACATCCGCGAACAATGCTCGTGGATACATAAGAATACAGAAGTGGCGACCGAAAAAGCAATAATTCTCGGGCGTGCCGCTATTGCAAAAGTACTTCTCAATACACCGCTTACAGCAGGTGAGTCGCCTGTGGTCAAAAGAGCTCTCGTTATCGGTGGAGGAATTGCAGGTATTCAGACAGCCCTTGATATAGCTGAGGCAGGTTTTAAGGTTGATATAGTTGAGCGTAATTCAACGATCGGCGGGAAGATGGCGCAGATAGATAAAACATTCCCGACCCTCGACTGTGCTGCTTGTATTCTTACACCTAAGATGGTAGATTGTGCTCAGAATGAAAATATAAAAATTTATTCCTACAGTGAGATAGATTCTGTTTCTGGATTTGTTGGTAATTTCAGCGTGCGAATCAAGAAGAAAGCACGATATGTTGATGAGACAAAATGTACAGGCTGCGGGCTTTGCACAGAAAAATGTCCGACAAAAAATATCCCCAATGATTTCAATCTGAAAATGGATACCCGCAGAGCCGTGTATATTCCGTTTGCACAGGCAGTACCGAAAGTAGCTGTGATAGACGCAGAACACTGCAATATACTTAAAAATGGAAAGTGCGGATTGTGTGCAAAGATCTGCTCCGCGGGAGCAATAGATTATACACAGAAAGAGCGGTACGTCGAAGAAAAATACGGCGCAATCGTTGTTGCTACAGGGTTTAACCCGATTTCTGTCGATAAATACGGAGAGTATGCTTATTCTCAATCGAAGGATGTTATCACATCACTTGAGTTTGAGAGACTTACAAACGCCGCAGGCCCTACAGGTGGGACGCTTCTGAGACCATCGGACGGAAAGCATCCTCATACAGTAGTATTTGTCCAGTGTGTCGGCTCAAGATGTACAGAGGAGAGAGGTAAGAGTTATTGCTCAAAAATCTGCTGTATGTATACAGCGAAGCACGCAATGCTTATTCGTGAAAAATATCCGGATACCGAGGTGTACGTTTTTTATATCGATGTTCGTACTCCCGGTAAGAATTTCGATGAATTCTACCGCCGTGCTGTTGAAGAATACGGTGTACACTATATCAAAGGGGCTGTGGGTAAAGTCTCACCAAGAGCTGACGGAACACTTGATGTTCAGGCATCAGACCTGATTATGAATGAACAGCTTCATATCAGTGCAGATCTTGTTGTTCTTGCCGCTGCAATTGAGCCGGATAAGAGCGCAAGAGGACTTGCAACGATGCTCACAGCAAGTATGGACACAAACGATTTCTTTACAGAAGCTCATCCCAAGCTCCGTCCTGTAGAATCTCCTACAGCAGGAGTTTTCCTGTCAGGAACGTGCCAAGGTCCCAAGGATATCCCCGAGACTGTATCACAGGCAAGCGCGTGTGCTGCTAAGGTCATCGGACTTCTCGCAAAAGATAAACTGAAATGTAATCCGTGTGTAGCTCATTCTGATGAAATGCTGTGCAACGGATGCTCGAATTGTGCAAATGTATGCCCATACGGTGCAGTAACATACATCGAAAAAGAATTCAAAATGCCTGACCGTACTACCGCACTCAGACGAGTTGCTTCGGTTAATGCGGCAGTTTGCCAGGGATGCGGTGCGTGTACCGTAGCTTGTCATTCGGGTGCAATGGATCTTCTCGGATTTTCAAATAAACAGATCATAGCGGAGGTTGACGCAATATGCAAGTGAAAGAAAACAGTGATTTTGTTCCCACAATAGTTGCGTTCTGCTGTAATTGGTGTTCATACGCAGGAGCTGATCTTGCAGGTACAAACCGCCTCGCGTATCCCGCGAATGTGAAGATAATCCGTGTTCCTTGCTCGTGCAGAGTGAATCCGACTTTCATTTTGCGTGCATTTCAGAGAGGGGCAGACGGAGTTATCATTTGCGGATGTCATCCGGGGGATTGCCACTACACAAGCGGTAATTATTTCGCCCGACGAAGAATGACTCTTCTTTTCAGTCTCCTTGATTATCTTGGAATAGAAAAAGACAGAACTCGGGTTGAATGGGTATCTGCGGCCGAAGGCGCAAAATTTGCAGATACTATGAATTCGTTTGCGGAAGCAATAATAAAGCTTGGAAAGAATCGCAGATTGGAGGATCTGAGATGCAGGAAACAATGAAGAAGAAGGCTTCAGATTTTCTCAACAGCGGCACAGGAAACCGTGTGATCGGATGGAGAGAGGGAGAATTTTCGTACGACATATCACCTGATATCTTCAATAGTTCGAATGATGTGCAAAAATCCTTTGTCTACAACGATTTCTGCGGAGCAAATGTCTCAAAATATCTTATCAAAGAGACAAAGAAAGACGGTAAGATTCTCGCATTTCTGAAACCGTGCGATACATTTTCCTTCAACCAGCTCTGTGCCGAGTACAAGATAACACGTGAAAAAGTACACATAATCGGAATCGGCTGTGACGGAAAAGCAGATGTTTCCAAAATTAAAGAAAAGGGTATCGACGGAATCCTTGGAATCTCGCGTGATGGGGACAATTACATAATTAAAACCATCTACGGAGACGAGATAGTAAATGTACGAGACGTAATGGCTGAACGGTGTCTTTCCTGTAAGAGTAAACGCCACGTTGTCTTCGACGAGCTGATGTGCGATGAATCTGACGAAACACACGGGGGCGAAAGATTTGATTCCGTTAAACAAATCGAATCTATGACATCGGAAGAGAGAAACAATTTCTGGAGAGAACACCTCTCACGCTGTATTCGTTGCAACGCCTGCCGTAATGTGTGTCCTGCCTGTA
>SVUC01000120.1 GCA_015063455.1 Oscillospiraceae bacterium | reverse complement strand
CAGATTGTGATTTGCAAATGTACAAAGCAATTGGTTTTGAAATTCCATTAGGAAATATGTTAGCTTTTGGAGAGTAAAATGTTGCACTGTCCATTTATATAATGGGCAGTGCAACCAATTACAATTTATCGAACTGAATAAAATTAACCCCGACAGTCTTTTTTCAATCTGTCGGGGTTAATCTTTGTTTTCTGCAAATCAAGTTGAATTAAACTTCCTTATGAGAAGGAGCCTTTCTGTGCGCTTTTTCTTTTCTGCAAACTGAATATTTTCCATCCGAAAACGATATATTTATAAAAAACTTACTTAAAGGTGATGTAATGAAAAAATCAACAAAACTGATAGCCGGATACCTCGTATTTACCTTCTTATTTGCTTCAACAGCTTTTGTAATCGTACGGACGAGTAATCAAATTTTCAAAAGAAATTCTTCAAATGCTGTCTCTCACGAGATAGACTCAATTCCACAAATCGTAATTGATGCGGGACACGGCGGTGAGGATGGTGGTGCGTCAAACGGTGATTATCTTGAAAAGCATCTCAATCTCGACATTTCACTGACTCTTTCCGACCTGTTTACTCTTTTCGGATATGATGCAATACTGACACGACGCGATGATTCGCTTCTTTATGATTATTTCAATGATCTCGAAGACTATACCGGGAAGAAAAAAACTTATGATCTGAAAAACAGACTCAGAATTGCCGAAGAATCGGGAGCTGAGATTTATATTGGAGTACATATGAACAAATTCCCTAAGGAGCAGTACAAAGGACTTCAGGTATACTATTCTCCAAATACGAAAGAGAGTGAGACAGCTGCTCAGATTATTCAATCGTATGCAAAAAAATATCTGATGCCGGAGAACAACCGTGAGATAAAGTGTGCAAACCAATCGATCTACATATTAAAACGAATAACGATCCCTGCCGTTCTCGTTGAATGCGGATTCCTGTCGAATCCCGAGGAGCTCGCTCTCTTATCAACTAGGGAATACAGAAATAAAGTTGCACTTTCTGTATTTTCTTCAAGTACGGAATTTCTCACACAAAACTGAATTATCCCCGATGCACTTGCCATTTTAGTTTTTTTGATGTATAATTACTTTATACGATATTATACGTCAGGAAGAATTATATGAAAGCATCAAAAACCGTTTACGTTTGTTCTGAATGTGACTATCAAAGCTCAAAATGGCTTGGAAAATGTCCTCAGTGCAACTCATGGAATACCTTTATTGAGGAAACTTACACCGCGTCCCAAAAAAGCTCTTCATCAAAAAATAAAAATCAATCTGCAATACGAGATCGTGAAAAGGCTGTTAAATTCGGAGATTTCGAAATACCCGATTACTTGAGACACAGCACGGGAATCAGCGAGCTTGACAGAGTTCTGGGTGGCGGTCTTGTCGAAGGATCTGTTATTCTTATCGCCGGGGAGCCCGGAATCGGAAAATCAACTTTACTTATACAGATCTGCGGGCAGATAGGAGATTCCTGCAATGTTCTGTACGTCTCGGGAGAGGAATCTAAGGGACAGCTCAAAATGCGCGCTGACCGTCTTGGAGTTAATTCGGAGTTTCTTTACGTTCTAACCGAAACCAATATTGACGGTGTACTTAATGAGTACGATCGAATCAAGCCGGATATAATGATCGTTGACTCAATTCAGACTATGTACTGCGACTCATCTGCCTCTCTCAGCGGAAGTGTTACTCAGGTCAGAGAATGTTCCTCAATGCTTATTGAGCGCGCCAAAAACGATGGTGCATCTGTCATAATCGTTGGCCACGTAAACAAAGAAGGTGGGATCGCCGGTCCTAAGGTGCTTGAGCATATGGTTGACGCTGTTCTTTATTTTGAAGGTGACAGACGGTATCCGCACCGTATAGTTCGCGCAGTAAAAAACCGTTTCGGTTCAACAAATGAAATAGGTGTATTTGAGATGGGAGAGAGAGGCTTGGATGAAGTTCCCAATCCATCTGCAATGCTTCTTGACGGACGTCCTATGGGTGTCAGCGGGAGCTGTGCTGTGTGTATAATGGAAGGAAGCCGTCCTCTTATCGCAGAAATTCAGGCTCTTGTAACGCCAACGGTATTCCCGGCTCCACGACGCACATCAAACGGTATTGACTACAACAGAATGTGTCTTCTTCTTGCCGTACTCGAAAAACGACTCGGTCTCAAGTTTTCATCGTATGATGTGTACCTGAATGTCATAGGCGGTCTTAGGGTCGACGAGCCGGCTGTGGACGCCGCTGCCTGTCTCGCAATGATTTCCTCTCTCCGTGACATTCCCGTTCCTGACGACGTTATAGCGTTCGGTGAGGTTGGTCTCGCAGGTGAGTTCAGATCTGTAGCATCGGTTGAACAGAGAGTAAATGAAGCATTCAGAATGGGATTTACGAAGATCGCTCTGCCGAAAAGATCTGCCATCAAAAATGAAAGCATATTAAAGGATTCCGGAGTTGAGATCGTTCCGCTTGCGGGAATTTATGACGCGGTAAGATTACTCAGAGAAAAGGAATCTTCAAACAGTTCTGATTTCGACTGAATTTACCTTTCGACAAAATGTTAATTTCTTTATCTGTCTATTGACAAATTTGTCTTGTAGTGGTATAATCTAACCTATAAATGCAATGATGGGAAATTAGTAGCAGATTCGCTTGTTCTCAGAGAATTGACGGTTGGTGCAAGTCATGAAAAGCTTTTTGTGAATACATTCCCGGAGCAGCACACCGAACGATATTGTGTATTCAGTAGGCTGTGACGAGTGATGACCGTTATTTCATTGGGGCATGTACTGTGCCCTCCGAGGCTGTATTCGTAAGAATACGGCAAACTGAGGTGGTACCGCGGATTATCCGTCCTCTGCTGAATTTTACTGCAGGGGACTTTTATTTTTCCTGCAAAATACTGAAAGGATTACATATATTATGGTAATTACCGATTTACTCGAAAAAAATGCCAAGCTTCATCCTGATGAAGTAGCACTTGTTGAAATCAATCCTGCCAACCAGCCTGATCTCAACACAACCTGGCGTGAATTCTCTCTTATCGAATCTACTCCCGGCGGAAAATACAGACGTGAGATGACCTGGAAGGAATTCGACACCAAGGCTAACAGATTTGCTAATCTTCTTCTCACTCGCGGTGTTAAAAAGGGTGACAAGGTTGCTATTCTTCTTATGAACTGTCTTGAATGGCTTCCCGTTTACTTTGGAATTCTCAAAACAGGTGCGCTTGCCGTTCCTATGAACTACCGTTACTCTGCTGATGAGATCAAATACTGCTCTGAGCTTGCAGACGTGTCTGTTCTCGTTTTTGGTCCCGAATTCGTTGAACGTGTTCAGTCTGTATTCCTTGATCTTCCTATGATCAAAAACAGATTCTACGTCGGTGATAATGTTCCTTACTTCGCTGACAGTTATGACAAGCTCGTGACATATTGTTCATCAACTGCCCCTGCGGTTGAGTATGAAGAAGATGACGATGCTGCTATTTATTTCTCATCAGGTACAACAGGATTCCCGAAGGCTATTCTTCACTCACACACTTCCCTGATCAATTCTTGCCGTACTGAGCAGAATCACCACGGTCAGACGAGAGATGACGTTTTCCTCTGCATTCCTCCGCTTTATCACACAGGTGCTAAGATGCACTGGTTCGGAAGTCTTCTCGCAGGAAGCCGTGCTGTTATCCTCAAGGGTGTATCTCCCGAGTGGATCCTTCGTGCCGTATCTGAAGAAAAGTGTACAATTGTTTGGCTTCTCGTTCCGTGGGCTCAAGATATTCTTGATGCAATTGACAGAGGAGACGTTAAGCTTGACGAGTACAGACTCTCACAGTGGAGACTTATGCACATCGGTGCTCAGCCTGTTCCGCCGTCACTCATTAAGCGATGGAAAACCGTATTCCCGAATCACCAGTATGACACAAACTACGGTCTTTCTGAATCTATCGGTCCCGGTTGTGTACACCTCGGTGTTGAAAACATCCACAAGGTCGGTGCTATCGGTATTCCCGGTTATCTTTGGGAAGCTGACGTGGTTGATCCCTCCGGTAACAGCGTAACTGGTGATGATGTAGGTGAGCTTATCGTCAAAGGTCCGGGTGTTATGAAGTGTTACTATAAAAATGAAGCTGCAACAAACGAAATCCTCAAAGACGGTTGGCTTTACACAGGAGACATGGCGAGACGTGATGAGGACGGTTTCATATTCCTTGTTGACCGTAAGAAAGACGTTATCATCACCGGTGGTGAAAACCTTTACCCCGTTCAGATCGAAGACTTCCTCAGACGTAACGACAAGATCAAGGACGTTGCTGTTATCGGTCTGCCCGATGACCGTCTGGGTGAAATTGCCGCTGCAATCATTGAACTGAAGCCTGACGTGACAGCCGATGAAGCTGAGATCAATGAGTTCTGTCTTGATCTCCCGCGTTACAAGAGACCGAGAAAGATTATCTTTGCCACAGTTCCCCGCAATCCTACAGGTAAGATCGAAAAGCCCAAGCTTCGTGAGATTTACTGCGGCAAGAGACTCGTTGAAGCACAGACGACAAGATAAATTTATGATTGAAATAGATCTCAGATCGCCCTCTTTCGCAGAAATAATAGAGGAACACGCGGCGCGTTATCCGAAAATGCAGCCGCGTGATCTTGTTAAACTCGCTTTTCAAGCCGAGTTCGGTCCCGGGCATATGATTTCCGATGAAAATGCTGCTATTCAATTTCTCAGGAATGAAATGTCTTCTGCGCAAACATCATCATCCCCTCACATTGAAAATTTGGGTGAAAAATATTCAAGAATTTATCTCAAACAAATTGAAGGATTCTCGAATGAAGGGCTAACATCCTTATACAGTAGACTTTTTCTTTACTCAGCGAAGGATAAAAACGGAAACATAGATGGTTTCTTAAATAGAATTGACGAAATACGGGAGATTGTCTCACGTGGTACATTTTCTTTTCAAATTACTGAATTTGACAGATATATCGAAGAATATATCTCAAATGGAATTAATCCCGTAAGTCATAGCTCAGAATACAGGAATGCTTATTCACCTGCGTATCGCGTCGTCAAGCGAGAGCTCGCTTCCCTTCTGCCGCTAATTTTATTACTTAAGAAAAAAGAATCTGCGATAATTGCAATTGATGGATTCTGCGGATCGGGAAAGTCGACTATTGCAGCAATACTTGCCGATTTGCTTGACGCAAATTTAATTCACACAGATGACTTTTTCCTCCCTTCATCAAAGAGAAAGCCTGAAAGATATGCAGAACCCGGCGGAAACATAGATTATGAGCGTTTCTATGATGAAGTGGTCTGCAACATACATAATGATATGTTCTCGCACGGTGTATTCGATTGTTCTGCTATGCAAATTACATCTGCCAAGACTTATTTCAAGAAAAAATTCACAATAATCGAGGGGGCTTATTCGCTTCATCCGTATTTCAAAGACTATTACGATGTATCCATATTTGTTCAAACATCTGAGACTGAACAGCGCAAACGCATTATTGCGCGTGATGGAATTGAATATCTCAAAATGTTTGAAGACAAGTGGATACCTCTTGAGAAACACTACGAAGCTTCTTTTAAAATCCGCAAGCAGGTCGAGTTTTTGATCAACACATAGTAAAACAGCGTCATCTTTCGATGCTGTTTTTATTTTGTATTTTTCCAAAAAAGTATTGCAAATCCTTTGTCGGTATGGTATAATATTGTTCGTGAAATTAATCACCCAGAGATATCGAAGTGGTCATAACGGGGCTGACTCGAAATCATGTTGTTTTCTCCAA
>SVUC01000119.1 GCA_015063455.1 Oscillospiraceae bacterium | reverse complement strand
TCGGAAACACCGAAAAATCGAGCGGACTTTTCACCCCTGCCGAGCGACTTGAGCTTATCAATCTCGTGATCGCAGATATGCCGGTTGAAAACGCGGATGCAATTCTGTTTGACGGACTAACATCAGATGCCGCACACGAGATCGGAGCAAAATTCATCGTCCGCGGTGCAAGATGCGCTTCAGACTTCGACTACGAATACAATCTTTCGCTGATCATGAAACGCTTTGACAGTGAATTTGAGACGGTGATCCTCCCGACAACACCATCACTTATGGAGATCAGCTCGACTTATGTTCGTGATCTGTTAAAATACGGCTGTGATCTTGGAGATGCAGTTCCCGCATCTTGCCGAGACAGAATGCAAGAAATATACAAAACAAAATAAAAAATCCCCCGAACGAGAAACAAAAACTCATTCGGGGGCATTCTTTTTATTTCAAAAACAATCTGTTATCTGCGCTCTTTTTCAAGATAATCGTCAATTATCTTTATCCCAATCTTCGTGTGATCGGAGTTCTGATAGTATTCTTTCAGAAGAAACGCGTGATTTGAACCTTCAATGTAATGAAGCTCACATTTTACACCGCACTCCTCAAGCTTTTGATAGAATTCTTCAGAATTCTTCGGATCAACAACTGAGTCTGCCGCTCCGTGAATCAAGATACACGGCGGAGTATTCGCAGAAATACTGTGCAGCGGAGAGAGTATTTTGTTTATCTCATCCTTTGTCTTTCCGCGAAGCACCTCTCTGTTCGATGATTCCGGTGTTGTTATTCCCCACTTTGATCCGCACAGATCAGTTACAGGATTCACAAGAACAGCTCTGTCTATATGCAGTCTGTTTTCGTGATAAGAATTTGTAACCATAGCAGCAGCAAGATGTCCGCCCGCGGATTCTCCGAGAATTGTAACATCACTCAGATCCGCACAAAGCTCGTCTGCGTGATCTGCAATATAATTGAGTGCATCCTGCGAGTCAGTGTACAGATCGAAAAGCTGTCTGTCATTATTCTGAGGTAAACGCACAAGTCTGTACATAAATGCCGCAACAACAAATCCCTTATCCGCGTAATATCTCGCAAGGTATCCGAGATAATCTCCCGACCACCATTCTTGATCGGGCATAACATTTCTCGACGCCCAACCGCCGCCGTGGATCATAACGAAAAGGGGATATTTTTCTGTATTTTTGAAATCACTCGGAAAATATACAGCTATATCAAGATCCTCTCCGTCAACATTTTTGTAGGTAATGTTGCGGTCAGCCGTATGACGTTTTACGAGATCATCAAAGATGAATTCGGGTACTCCGTCATCGGCTTTGTGGTAAAATACGTTTTTCATACATTGTCCTCTGTATCTTTTATATATTCAGATCATTTGCGGGAATCCGCAACAGCGCGGTACATTGCCAAAATATTCTCAGGCGGAACGTCAGGCAAAATGTTGTGCTCCTGATTGAAGACAAATCCGCCGTCTTGATTGAATATTTCAATCATACGTCTGCAGTGATCGTACACCTCGTTCGGTGTAGATCTGTTGAGAACAGTCTTGGTGTCACATCCGCCGCCCCAGAACGTAATATCTTTGCCGAATTCACGCTTGAGGACAACAGGATCCATCTGATATGCCGAGGTCTGTACAGGATTGAGAATATCGTAGCCTGCATCAATGAGATCGGGGATTATCGGATAAAGTGATCCGCAGGAATGGAGAAGAGTCTTCATGTTGCTGTGCTTATGCACGTATTCATTCAGTTTTGTGTGATGCGGCTTGAAGATGTCTCGGTATTTCTCGCGTGACATAAACATATTTGTTGTCATTCCGAGGTCATCTCCGAAACGGAGGATGTCAACTATGTCACCAACGGACGCGCACACCTTCTCGAGTGTCGCCAGATGACGCATCATAAGCTGATCGATGAGTGCCTCAACATTCTCTTCGTCTGAGTAAATATCCATAAGGAAGTTGTCCATTCTTCTGAGAAATGTTCCCCACTCAAAAAGATTGCATCCGCACGTTATCATAAGCGCTTTATCGGTATTATTTCTGAGCTTCAGAACACGTTCGCGGAGTTTATCGTAGAATCCTTCCTCGCCTGCGTGATCCCACGGGCTGTGTACAAGTGCACTCCACAGGACCTTGCCCATTTGTCTGTCAAGATCGCTGTAATCATCCGGATAATCGTCTTCGTAAGGAAAATATGTCTGATCGAAAAATGTTGCACCCACAGGCATTTTCGCAATCGCAGTTCCCTCTTTGTCATATGCTACCCACACCCCGTTTGCCTGACGTTCAGGTCTGAACCACGCGGGATACTGTCCGACAGATCCGTCCGCCAAGGTTACATCGTACCAATCCGAATCGTTCTCATTAAATACACATCCAATGTCGATCACATCAACACCAAACATATCTATAATTTCTGCCTCAGGCTGAACTACTTGCTGAACAACATCAAAAATCCTTGTGTGGCCTTCTTTCATTCCAAGATGCTTTTTAAGATTATTATACGCAATAGCCGATATACCTGAGCTTGGTGTGGCTCCAAGGTCAAGCGGCACATAATCGGGAGATCTGTGTTCAACTGCCGCAAGTACGCGTTCTCTTGATGTCATTTTTATCTCCTCTGTTTCATATGTTTATTTTTCATATAATATATACTACCATATTCTATTTCTTTTTTCAACCGTGATCGCAAAAAATTGGTATGTTTACATACAAAAGCATAAAAAAACCGCCGATTGCTCGGCGGCTGATTTCTTATTTACCGAAAATTCCGATAAGGTTGCTTACGAAGAAGAAATATCTGGAGTCATATCTGCAGGGCATATATTTATCAAAATACTTGCTGTATTTGATAAAATTATATCTGAAGATGAAATCGTCGGAGCTAAAATTGCTTCCCCAAAGTCTTTCAAAATACTTAATGTATGTTTCCTTGTCCCCTGCGATCATGCCGAAATAGTTCTTAGCGATAACAGGAATAAGTGTTCCGTCAGAACCTCTTACCCAACCAACTACATCGTAGTAACTGTTTGCATCAAACTCTCCGTCAAACCATTCGTCAACTTCGATTCTATCTTCATAATTTTTGAAGCATCCGCTTAAAATTCCGTTGACATTAGCGCCAACATAAAGGATAATATCGCCGGAGATCTCGGGATCGGAAGCTCTGTATGCACAGATAATTACAACACCGTTTCTGATCGCTTCAACTTTACCGGTCTCTTTGTTGAGAGATACTCTGCCATGACCTCTTGTTACCTTGAAAACGATATCATCGTAAACTTCACCGTTAGATGAAGTAACGCTGAGATTCATCTGTTCACCTACGCGGAGATTCCATTTTTCGTCGTCGATGATAAGCTTTGCAGGCTCTTTTACAAGGAACTTATACTTAACTGTTACAACGAGACGGATAACCGGAACAGCACCCTTTGTAAGTACATAGATATCTGTTGTACCAACAGAAGCTGCTACGATCTTTCCGCTTTCAGCGTCAAAGTATGCAACATCGGGATTTTCGGACAGATAGTACATATCAGAGTTGAGGAGCTTTGTCTCACCCATGTACATATTGAGGTTGTATGTATTGTCCTCAAAATATTCTGCGAGATATTCGCGTGAATTGAATTTGTTGTAATACTTGTATCCGTAAAGCTTGCCGTGGTATTTGCAGTAATCATACTTCTTGTGGAATCTGCAATAAGAATGCTTAACACATTCTTCGAAGGGTTTCTCGGGCTTTTCAGGTTTGCCGGGCTTTACGGGCTTTTCAGGCTTTACTTCATCCTTTGCGGGCTCGTCAGCCTCATTCTTTTCCTCTTCAGCATAAACACCTGTTACGTTTACCTTCTTAAAAATGTTCTTATCAGCACCTGTGATAACATCATCTTCTTCAGCGGTATCCTCAGCTTCAATGCTCGGCGCGGGCGCGATGAGAAGTCCATTTCCCACAAAAATATCAGACGCAGATGCCGCAGTTGTCATTACAGATGAGAGCATAAGTGCGGAAAGCATAAGAGCTGTCATTTTCATACTTTTTTTCATATAATTTTCCACCTTTCCTTAAATTTGGAATAATTTAACTACCTTAATTATACATGAATCTAAAAATAATGTCAATATATTTGTTTATCAAATTAACAATTCATTTTTGTTTTATCGGCTAATTTTTTCATAATACTTGATTTTTTCAAAATACTTGATTTTCACAATATCCTATGCTATAATTACACCACATTGTACTCTATCAAAAAACAAGGGAGATATAATTATGAACATTGCAAAACCGACAGAAAAACAACTTCAGTGGTATGATTGCGAACTTGGCGTAATTATACATTATTGTATGGAAATATACAATCCCGATTTCAAGGGACACAAAACAAAAGAAGTAAGGACGGAGCTCTCACCTGACAAATTTAATCCTACAAAACTTGACGTAGAACAGTGGGTACGTTCGGCATGGGAAATGGGAGCAAAATACGCTGTGCTTGTAGCTAACCATTGCACCGGTTTTTCTCTTTGGCCGACGAAGGCTAACGATTATTCGGTTGCTTCTATGGCTTGGAAAGACGGTAAAGGTGACATCGTTCAGGATTTCGTTGACGCCTGCAAAAAGTATGATATAAAACCCGGCCTTTATTATTCAACCGGCTGTAACGGATACTACGGTTTTAGCGAAACTGCTCAGCTCGACTATATGTCTGACGAGTATCAGGCGTATGTAAAGGTAGTTGAACAGCAGTTAACAGAACTTTGGACTGAATACGGTGAGATGTTTGAGGTATGGTTCGATGGAGGAATCGTTCCTCACGAAAAAGGCGGTCCGAGAGCTGCAGAATTCCTCGAAAAATATCAGCCGAATGCAGTATGTTTCCAGGGTCCCAAGGGACACAAAAACAACTTACGTTGGGTAGGAACTGAAGCAGGTATTGCTCCAATCGACTGTTGGTGTACAACAAATGCGGGTGAAGCTAAATATAACGGTACAGTACCGGATGAACAAAAAGGTAAGGGTACACCACGCGGAAAATACTTCTACCCCGCTGAAGCAGATACCCCAAACAGAGATTGCTATAAAGCATTCGGAAGCGGATGGTTCTGGCGCGCAGGAGAAGAACATTTGGTTTATTCTCCCGAAACCCTTCTTGATTTTTATATCCAGACTGTCGGAAGAAACTCCAATCTTCTGCTAGGTATGGCGATCAGCACAGACGGTGATTTCCCTGATGAAGATCAGCTTATCGGTTTCGGAAAACTCCTCAAAGAAACATTCGGAAGTCCCATCGTACATATAGACGGCACAGCCGACTCTGAAATCACCATTGATATCCCAGAAGGAAAAGTCGGCAAATACCTCGTTATCCGTGAAGACATCAGAGAAGGTCAGAGAATTTTCGGTTTTACAGTTTCCGCAGGTGACAAAGAGATCCTCTCAGCGGGATCTATCGGTCACAAGAGAATCGTTCCGCTTGAAGGTCTCACAGGAACTATCACTCTCAAGATCACCGATACAGAAGAAGGATGGTCTCTCCGCGACATCGAGATCTGCTAAGGAATAAAAACCAAACGAACCGTAATCGGACAGCGAAAACGGTTCGTTTTTTTATATTTGAATTAAAGTATCTTCGCAAGATCTATAACGATCTTCGCAGAATTCTCAGCAGATTTTTTTGCAAATGCGGGGTAGTCGTCACACGCTCCGCCGTCAGCGTCATCGGAGATCGCTCTGATAACCGCGAACGGAATTTTGTTCACATAGCAAACCTGTCCGACAGCCGCACCCTCCATTTCACACGCGATCGCACCGAAATTTCTGACGATATTTGCTTTGATCTCCGAATCCGCGATAAATCGGAGATCAAA
>SVUC01000118.1 GCA_015063455.1 Oscillospiraceae bacterium | reverse complement strand
ACAATCAGTTATTGTCAATAACCATACCGAAAACCTTCGGCTGTCCATAAAAATCGGCAATATACAGAGTAACTGTTCCCGCAAAGTCACGACTTACATTGTAAATCATCTGATCCACATCAAATTCTATTGAACACACGTAAGAATCTGATGTGATTCTTACAAGCTTTTCAATTTCAAGAACATTATATACAGCAGATGTTACGGGCGGTGTGAATGTAAATCCTGCCGCAGAGTTGCGAATCTTCCTGCTTAACTCGGAATTCTCAGCAACATACTGAACTGCATTTTCCATATTTGCTGCTGTGTTATTCTTTCCTTGTGAGGTATAGTAGAAATACGCCTGAATAAACGTGAGCGCAAGGTCTTCGACTGTCTGATCGCTTACCTCGGGATATCCTGCGCCGTATGTCCACTTGCGTCCGTCCTGCTCCGCTTCGATCTCTACGGAAATACCCCCGTATAATACATCAAGCTCATCAGGCTGCAAATACAGACCGTCTATACGATACACTTCAAGAAGCGGCGGCTCCCCGATTCCGCCAAACAACATTTCGTACGGGCTGAGAGTATCTGTGGTTTTATATGACGAACAATCATTGCCGTGGAGTGTTACCGTACTTCCATACGGTACTGTTACTTCACAGCTGTACAGCAGCTTCTGCGGGTAATCGGCAGTATAAGTCAGTTCCTGTGAATCAAATTTGAAGCTTAAAGGAATACCCTCAAATTCTGCCGCAACCTGCGGATCTGAAAATAGTCCGGAAACAGTATATTTTCTTGCAGTCGGAAGATTATCACATCCTTCCTCAAGTGTGCTGTAGGTGTAGGGAATATATATATCAGAGGCAAACTGTTCTGCAAGTGTGACACCGTTTACCGTAATAACACTTCCCTCAGGTGCAACAATATCATACGATTTTGTTTCGTCAGAGGGATACTTAAAGTAAAGTTCATTGGCAACGGCAGATTCGGCCAATGAACAAATCATTCCGTTTTTTTCACACTCGATAACGGGCGTACTCAATATATCGTTTATCTCATACATCACTAAATATGGTGCCCCGACCTGTTCTTCAAATTCAGAAACGAACGGATACGCTATTTTGTCTGCAATCTGATCTTCTGTCAGAACCACACCGTTCACTGTCACAAGGCTTCCCACCGGAGCATACACCGAATAAGTTTTTTTCTCAATACGCAAATTGTTCGGAAGAATTTCTGTTTTGTCAACTCGCCACGTGGAAAAACCGTATTTATCCGCGGAATCCTGTGCGAGAGTGATATGAGCAAGCAATAATCCATCGCCGTACAAGCCGTATACGGGATTTTGCGTGCTTCCCATATTTATCATTCGTCTGCACTCGTAGTCTCCTTCAGGCAATGCGTCGATATACGCCGATATTACAGTCTCAGGTTTTTCGAGGGAATACGGCGATTCTTTCAAACCGCTCTTCAGCATATCAGACAACTGCTCTTTTGTAACTGATCCCACATAGTCAAATGCTGTGTTATCGGGTTGTGATGCTTCGTATGCGCGGATAAAATCACTGAAAACGATCAATCCTGCAGTGATAAGTGCTATCACACAAAATGTAACACAAAAATATATTTTCCAAAATTTACTCTTTTTTACGTTTTCCATATTACTGTTTTCTCACAAGTATAGATGTTGCTACCACTCGTTCACCAAATATGTATGAACTTGACGTCAGATATTCGCCGTCCAGGATCATAAGTGAAGATGAACCTCCATCAAGATTGGTGGCATTTACTGCCCCGTAACCGATCATTATTTCAGCAAGATCATCAAGTGTCGCGCCAAGGCTTCCAAGAGATCTGCCGTTGATAACAAGGAGCAAAATAGCACCGTCAGCACGCTGACCAATCGCAGTTCTCGGGTTAAGTCCGCCTCCAAGTATGTATCCGCCTCCTGCGTGCTTACCGTTTATCACAAGCGCGGGACCGTAGCTTGCGGCATACTGTATACCGATATCAAGTGCGTTTTCTGCGGTCATCCAACCAACGTGGAGTATACCGTTTTTGTCAAGTCCGGCAATGCTGTAACCCACGCCGAGTTCTCCCCAAAGGAGCTCCCCTTCATATATTACGATTCCCTCAGGGATACCACCTGTTCCTTTACCGTTTGGATCATAGAATCCGCCCGCATTCGTTCCCGCGATACAGTCATATTTTTCGATCATTGACGCTACAGTAAGGCCATAACAATTCGGTCCGTAAGCATCAGGTACTCCTACAAATACACGGCTCGGATCAGATATTATAAGCATTTTTCCGTTATATGTAGAACCAACCACATCAACTACCTCAATTCCATCGGTCGCGTCAAGCTCTGTCTGAGGAATATCACCTTCTGTATCCATCTCTGCTTTTTCCGTGTCAGTCTCCTTCTGAGTTTCTGATTCAGAAATATCAGACTCGCTCGGAATGATAATATCGTCACTTTCGTCAGGCTGGGTATCTTCTGATTCCTTATCCGGAATGGAGATCAATGAGGTATCTGTTTTCTCTTCCTCTTCCATAGAATGTTTTCCGCTTCCAACGATCTCCGCAATCTCCTCATCTGACAGATAAATGTGTGCAAGGAATCCGCCCGCAGAAGTCTCTTTTACCGACAACACAAAAAGTCGCTTTGCTGTGGGAGACGGTCCGTTAACAAGTATCCACATAACACCGTAAGCAGATGCCAAAACAAGTACAAGTACGGTCAAGATAACTACTGCCACACGGATAGCAATCGTTTTTGATGCTCTGTATTTTGATCCATTCATCTTCTGTGTTACCTCCGCAAAAAACAGTAAATCTGATTATCAGACATACCGTTTTGTTAAAAATTCCGAATAGACAAATATCCACCCATTTTGTTAGGGTGGATATTATTTTTTAATTAACTGACGCCTTAATTATTGTATTTACTTTGTCAGTTCACTAACAATGTTGTTAAGACACTTATAGTCATCAGAAGGAACATTATCAATGGTCACTCTGTATTGTAGTCCACCGTGAGAAAAATCTGCAAATATAAGCTCAAACTCGCCGGAATTATCGGCCTTGTAGATGCCACCAATCGTGACTTCAACACCATTTATGTTCGATACAGTTGGGTTGTTCAGTACATATAGACAATCATACGGAAGACTAATTTTACTTACCCTAATTGTTATCTGTTGTTCATCCTTTTTATAACCGAAAGCACAACTGTCATAAGCTACATCTCCATCTAACTCATAAAAGAAATCCGTTTCATATCTTCCAAAAAACTCAAAGCCTTGCGGCATAACAGCTTCAAGCTTCGACAGATCTCTTCCAAGATAGGCAGTAATGTCTGCAAGTGTCTTTTTTTCGCTGTAATATTTATCAGTGCTAAAATTTCGCATTGCCGCACTGACTTGATTTTCAACCTTGTTTATTGTCCAAGCAATTCTTATAGGATCATCATTTTGTGTTGTATCGGTTTGGCTGTTATTCTGACCATAATTATTACCTGGAGTCGTTGTCTGGCTGTTATCGAGCTCATCGGGATTAATATAATCCTTGTCTCCGATATTGATAGAATCATCTAATGTAATAGGCGGTTTAGCATCAAACATACCGCCTTGCCACATACCAAAGCCAAGCAGTGCCACAAGGCAGAAGCAACACAGCGAGGCTGCAACGCCCATCACTTTTTTTCTTTTCTTCTTTTGATCTGCAACGTAACGGTCTCTGCGCTCAAGCAAATCATTTGTCAATTCATCATAATTCTTCATAAACAAAGCCCTCCTTTTCAAGTTCTGATTTCAAAGAGCTTTTGGCACGGTAAACGAGATTCTTCATCTGACGGGCATTCTTTTTCATAACGATCGCAGCATCGGAATTGGTCATCCCATCGAAGTAGAGCAGCCAAAGGACTTGTCTGTATTCCGCATTCAGTTTCTTTAACGCTCTATGTACGGCAATCTTGCGTTCTTCGATAATATAGAGTTTTTCCAAATCATATTCGTCCTGAATATAGTTCTCCAAATCATCAAAGGATGTATTCGACTGTTTTGCATTATGCCTAAGATAATCAATCGATACATTTCGCCCGATGGTGTAAAGCCACGTTTTAAACGAGTGTTTTTCATTAAACCTCGGTTTCTTTGTTATGATCTTAAAGATGGTTTCTTCCATCAACTCTTCGGCTAACGATATATTGTTTACAATACCGTTAAGATAAAGAATTAAACCGTCGCTGTAATCTCTTACAATTTCCGCTAAGCCTTTGTCATCACCATCAAGGAAACGGCGGTAGCTACTTGCACCGTTATCCATTGATTTGCTCCTTTCAGAAAGGTTCTTTTTTGATCCTTTCACTTATTAAACGGATAAGAACTCAAAAGGTCTCACTTGTTTTTTATATTTTAACATATTTATTTGATTTTTCTACAGAATTATTGAATTTTACAAATACCGAACATCTATAGATGTTTGAATATAAATCAATTCTTTTTTGTAAAGCAAATAGCACTATCGGTAATATTGAGGTGTTTTTATTCTCTTTTTACTTACATCTCATTACTGCTATTGCGTTTTACTTTGCAATTGAGTTTTAATTAGCTATATCAATTTGTCAATACAAATTATGCAAGATACTTCTGAACATAAGCTTCGTACTGCTCTGCAAAATGAGCATCTCCGCTCTTCATTTCACGAAGAGATTCGTGGATGTTGAGATTACGTTCAAGAGAATCGATCACACACGCCGCAACGTTTGAGCAATGGTCAGATGTCCTTTCCATACTTGTGAGAAGGTCTGCCCAAATGAAGCCCGCCTCAACGGTACAGTCACCGTTCTGAAGACGAACGATATGGCTGTCACGGAGCTTTGCTTTCAGCTTATCAATAACCTGCTCAAGAGGCTCGACGTTAGTTGCCGCGTCGGGATCATTGTTTTCAAAAGAATAAAGTGTTATGTCAAGTATCTCCGAAAGTGCTGAACAAAGAGTGTTGAGTTCGCTCTTTGCGCCTTCAGAGAGCATAATGTTCTTTTCTCTCAGTTCCTCTACTGATCTGAGCACGTCTACACTGTGGTCGGAAATTCTCTCAAAATCTCCAATTACTTTCATAAGCTTGGAAACCTCGGCACCTTTTCTGTCGCCAAGCTTGTTTGAAGCTATTTTTGTAAGGAATGTTCCGATTACGTCTTCGTAATGGTCTGTATCATCCTCAATTTTTCTGATTTTTTCTGCTGTCTCTCTGCTGTAATTTTCAATTGATGAGAGACTAAGCTTAAAGCCCTCAACTGCCAGATGCGCCATGTCAGCGGTAAGCTTACTGCTTTCTGCGAGAGCGATCGTAGGTGTTGCAAGAAGTCTGTCATCAAGTTCAACACATGTTTCTGTCTCCTCGCCCTCAGGAATAATCTTATACGCGATCTTTTCTAGTAAAGAGGGCATCGGCAGGAAGATAAGTGTATTCAATACCTTAAACGCTGTATGAACAACTGCAATTCCAAGATATGATGCAGATTCATTAAGAATTGCGGGCTCAAAAATAGCTGTAACTATACTGAATACTGTAAGCCAAAGAACAGTACCTATAATATTAAATGCAAGGTGAACAACCGATACTCGCTTTGCATTTTTGTTTGTACCAATACTTGACAGCATTGCTGTGACACATGTACCGATGTTCTGACCCATTATGATCGGAACAGCTGCGGCATAAGACACGGCACCTGTAACTGACAATGCCTGAAGAATACCAACGGAAGCAGAGCTTGACTGGATAATTGCTGTGAGCACAGTACCTACAAGAACACCGAGAATCGGATTCTTGAACATAAGGAAGAGATTCTGGAATTCGGGAACGTCAGTCAGAACTTCTACGGCAGATGACATTGCGTCCATACCGAACATAAGTGTAGAGAAGCCGAGAAGGATCGTACCGACGTCCTTCTTCTTACTTGACTTAGCAACCATCAGCAAAACAGTTCCGATGAGAGCAAGAACAGGAGTAAAGGATGAGGGCTTAAGTAACTTCAATATTAT
>SVUC01000117.1 GCA_015063455.1 Oscillospiraceae bacterium | reverse complement strand
GCAGCTTCAGCTTCGTTCATAGCGAACGGACGGATAGCAGCGTGCGGGCAAACGAATGCACAGTTGTTACACTGGATACAGTTTTCGGGATGCCATACAGGAACATAAACAGCAACACCGCGCTTTTCGGAAGCTGTGGAACCCTGCGGGAATGTACCGTCAACATAATCTGTGAATGCGGAAACGGGGAGGCTGTCACCTGCCATAGCGTTAACGGGAGTAACAACGTTGTTAACGAATGCTTCGAGGTCAGCTCTCTTTGCTGTGTAAGCAGCCTTGGGTGCATCGGGAGCAACTGTCTTCCAAGCTTCGGGAACAGCAACTTCAACGAATGCGTCAGAACCTGCATCGATAGCGGCATAGTTGAGGTCAACCATAGCCTGACCCTTCTTGATGTAGGACTTGTAAGCAGCCTTCTTCATGTAGTCGATAGCTTCATCCTTAGGAAGAATGTTAGCGAGAGAGAAGAATGCAGACTGAAGAACAGTGTTCTTAACCTTAGCGTTACCGATCTGTTTTGTAGCGATTGTAGTAGCGTCGATTGTGTAGAACTTGATGCCGTTTTCAGCGATATATTTCTTAACCTTTGCAGGAAGGTTTTCTTCGAGACCTGCAGCGTCCCAAGCACAGTCGAGAAGGAATGTTCCGCCGGGCTTGATATCACTTACCATGTCATACTTCTTGAGGTAAGAAGAGTTGTGGCAAGCTACGAAGTCAGCCTTGTTGATGTAGTAAGGAGACTTGATGGGCTGATCACCGAATCTGAGGTGAGAAATAGTGATACCGGAAGTCTTCTTGGAGTCATACTGGAAGTATGCCTGGATATACTTGTCTGTGTGGTCACCGATGATCTTGATGGAGTTCTTGTTAGCACCAACAGTACCGTCACCGCCGAGACCCCAGAACTTACAAGCGATTGTACCCTTAGCAGCAGTATCGGGAGCGGGCTTTTCTTCGAGAGAAAGACCGGTTACGTCGTCAACGATACCGATTGTGAAGTTGTTCTTGGGACATTCAGCAGCGAGGTTTTCGTAAACTGCGAATACGGACTGCGGAGGAGTATCCTTAGAACCGAGACCGTAACGTCCGCCAACAACCTTGATGTCTGTTCTGCCTGTCATAGCGAGAGCAGTAACAACGTCAATGTAGAGAGGTTCACCGAGAGAACCGGGTTCCTTTGTTCTGTCAAGAACAGCGATCTTCTTACATGTAGCAGGAATAGCTTCAGAGAGCTTAGCAGCTACGAAAGGACGATAGAGACGAACCTTTACGAGACCAACCTTTTCGCCTGCAGCGAGCATGTAGTCGATTACTTCTTCAGCAACGTCGCAGAGAGAGCCCATAGCAACGATAACACGTTCAGCATCCGGAGCACCGTAGTAGTTGAAGAGCTTGTAATCTGTACCGATCTTAGCGTTAACTTTGTCCATGTATTCTTCTACGATAGCAGGGAATGCATCATAGAACTTGTTGCACGCTTCTCTGTGCTGGAAGAAGATATCACCGTTTTCAGCGGAACCGCGGAGAACAGGATGTTCGGGATTGATGGAACGAGCGCGGAATGCAGCGATAGCGTCCTTGTCAACCATTTCTTCAAGATCAGCATAGTCCCAAGTTTCGATCTTCTGAATTTCGTGAGAAGTTCTGAAACCATCGAAGAAGTTAAGAACGGGAACACGACCCTTGATTGTTGCAAGGTGAGCAACAGCGCCGAGGTCCATAACTTCCTGGGGGTTAGATTCAGCCATCATAGCGAAACCAGTCTGACGGCATGCGTATACGTCGGAGTGGTCACCGAAGATGTTAAGAGCATGAGATGCAACACAACGAGCAGAAACATGAATTACGCAGGGAAGAAGTTCACCGGCGATTTTGTACATGTTCGGGATCATAAGGAGAAGACCCTGAGATGCTGTGTATGTAGTCGTGAGAGCACCTGCAGCGAGAGAACCGTGAACGGCACCCGCAGCACCTGCTTCAGACTGCATTTCGATAACCTTAACTGTGTCACCCATGATATTCTTCAGACCGCCGGCAGACCATGTGTCTGTAACGTCAGCCATAACAGAAGAGGGAGTGATGGGGTAGATGGCAGCAACTTCCGTAAACGCATAAGACGCGTGAGCGGCAGCGGTGTTACCATCCATGGAAAGCTTTTTTCTTGCCATATATATATCCTCCAAAATATTATGATAAACATAAATTGCGTAATTCGATCGTTATATGAAACGGCAAATTACATCCAATATATTATAACTCAAACAAACAAAAAAGTAAAGCGTTTTCGAGCAACTAATCGAGATTTTTATGTTTTTTTTCAAAAAAATTATTGTAAGAGGTGAAAAGAAAATACAAAAAAGCCATGACTCATATAAGTCACGGCCTTAAATATCAATTACGCTTTGTTTTTTGCTTCTGCCTTAAGACGAAGTTCGGTGTTGAGGATCTTCTTACGGAGTCTGAGAGATTTTGGTGTAACTTCAATAAGCTCATCATCGGAAATAAATTCGATCGCCTGTTCAAGAGAGAATACCTTCGGAGGAACAAGACGAAGCGCTTCATCAGCTCCGGCAGATCTGATGGAAGTAAGATGCTTTTTCTTGCAAACATTTACTGCAATGTCAATTTTTTTCGGGCATTCACCAACGAGCATACCTTCATAAACGGGAGTCTGAACACCGATGAACATGATACCTCTGTCCTGAGCGTTGAAGAGACCGTATGATGTAGCTTCACCGTCTTCACTTGCAACGAGAGATCCTGTGTATCTTGTAACAACCTCACCCTTGAAGGGCTGGTACCCTTCGAATATCGAATTGAGAATACCTTCGCCGCGAGTATCTGTGAGGAATTCACTTCTGTATCCGAAGAGACATCTTGCGGGAATGAGATATTCTATCTTCATTCTTGAACCGTGGAGTCCCATCTCAAGAAGTTCACCTTTTCTTGCACCGAGCTTTTCAACAACAGCACCGACATACTCTTCCGGAACATCAACGGAGACTCTTTCGATAGGCTCACATGTCACACCGTCGATTTCCTTGTAGATAACCTTGGGAGTTGAGCAGCAGATCTCATATCCTTCACGTCTCATTGTTTCAATAAGAATAGAAAGATGCATTTCGCCGCGTCCGGCTACTTTGAAGCTGTCTGTTGTGTCACCATCCGAAACTCTGAGTGAAACATCTTTCAAAGTTTCCTTGTAGAGACGTTCGCGGATCTGACGGGAAGTGACAAATTTACCTTCACGTCCTGCAAACGGGCTGTCGTTTACAGAGAATGTCATTTCCATTGTAGGCTCGGATACTTTTACGAATTCGAGCGGAGCTGGATCGAGCGGAGATGCGATAGTGTCTCCAATTGTAATATTTTCAGCACCGCTGAAGCATACGATGTCACCCATCTTTGCCTCTGTTACAGCCTGTCTGCCAAGACCATCGATCGTATAGAGGGAAACGATTTTTGTTTTTTTAGGCTGAGCATCGGGAGTGTGGAAGTTTGTGATAACAACGTCTTCACCCTGGTGAACAACACCGCGTTCGATTCTTCCGATACCGATTCTACCGACGTAATCGTTGTAGTCGATAGAAGATACAAGGAGCTGAAGGGGAGCGTCGATTTCACCCTCAGGTGCAGGGATGTAGTTGATGATAGTTTCAAAGAGAGGATCAAGATTCTCGCCGGCTTCATAAGGAGTGAGAGAAGCAGTACCTGATCTGCCTGAGCAGAAAAGAACAGGAGAATCAAGCTGATCGTCTGTAGCATCAAGCTCAATAAGAAGCTCGAGAACTTCATCCGGAACTTCATCAAGTCTCGCGTCGGGACGGTCGATCTTGTTTACAACAACAATAACTCTGTGACCGAGCTCCATAGCTTTTTTAAGAACAAAGCGAGTCTGGGGCATAGGACCTTCTGCTGCATCAACGAGAAGAATAACTCCATTAACCATTTTAAGAATACGTTCAACTTCACCGCCGAAGTCAGCGTGTCCGGGAGTATCTATGATATTGATTTTGATTCCGTCTCTTACAACTGATGTGTTTTTTGCAAGAATAGTGATGCCGCGTTCTCTTTCAAGGTCGCCTGAGTCCATTACTCTCTCTTTAACAACCTGATTTTCGTGATAAGTGTCACACTGCTTGAGCATCTGGTCAACAAGGGTTGTCTTACCGTGGTCAACGTGCGCGATAATTGCTACATTACGAAGGTCTTCTCTAATCACTACTGTAAACCTGCTTATCCTAAATTAAGGGTAAACTAATCCTTTCAAGATAAAATTACTGTCTAACTTATAAATTATATCACAAAATGTATGAAAATAAAAGATAAACGGCTCAAAAAAATCAATTTCGGCACTTTGCAGTAAATATTCTGTGCCATAAGTTGATTTTTTGTAAGCCGTTCATTCATTTTCCCAAAATGAGTCAAGAATAGCACGCAGCGATTCGGTGTCACCTGTATATTTAATATGACGCCAATGAGGCGGGAATAGAAGCTTCATATTTGGTTCGCCAAGTCTGTCGTCGATAAGAACAACAACACCGCGGTCACTTTCCGATCGAATTACACGTCCAGCAGCTTGAAGAACTTTGTTCATACCCGGACAAGTGTAAGCAAATTCGTGTCCCCGTTCAGTTTTCTCGTCGTAATACGCAGCCATAATGTTTCTCTCGGCAGAGATCTGCGGCATACCGATTCCAACGATTATTGTTCCGATCAGACTCTCACCCGTGAGGTCAATTCCTTCCGAGAACATTCCGCCGAGAACACAGAACCCAACAACAGATCCCTTCTCCGAACTCTTGAAAATGCTGATGAATCTGTCTCGTTCTCGGTAGCTCATACCTGGCTTTTGCATTACAATACTACATTCAGGCATCATTCCTGCGAACACGCGGCACACTTTTTTCATATAATCGTAAGACGGGAAGTATACAATATAGTTTCCGTCGTTTGCTGAAACAGTTTCTGCAATCACTTCCGCACAATCATAAGCGGTATCACGTCTGTCTCCGAGACGTGTACTGATCGAATCGAATGCCACAAGACAGAGATTATCTCTCTCATAGGGCGATTCAAGTTCAAGAATCTCCGCATCTTCAAGTCCCGTAACCTCTGCAAAATATTCGATAGGCGAGAGGGTTGCCGAGAACATTATTACCGAGTTTGCTGCCGACAGCATATTTGCGATAATTCCGGAAGGATCTATACATAGAATTTCAGCTGTGAGGCTGTCATTCTCACGTGAAGCGAAAAATCTGAATTTTTCATCAAAAAATGATGAGACAAAGACAGCTTTTGAAATTTCCTTTTCGTAAGGCTCAAGAATATCTTTCAGATCATCGTTGTCACGGATAATTTTTGACAAAAGACGCGAGAGATTTGCCGCAGCACGAATCAGTTCGCTTGGGATCAGTCTGTCCTCATAGTATCCGTATTTGATATCTCCTGCATCTGTTACGCGGAGATATTCCTTGTCCGTACACATTTCTCTGATTTCGACTAATGCACTACGGTACTCGTGAACTTTTACGGCGAATTCGGCATTGTCAGAAAATAAGCCTTCCGATAATTCTGTCAGATAATCGGCTGAGGAGAGCTTCAGTACCGATGAATAAGTATTTCTTACTCTGTCAGGGATATTGTGAGCTTCATCAAAGAGGAAAACATATTTTTCTGTATTCTGAACGTTTTTGAAATATCTGCGTATCCTTACGTTGTCGTCAAGAGCATAATTGTAATCACAGACGATAACAGTACAGAATTCAGATAGATCGAGGGAGAGCTCATAAGGACAAACGTGAAACTCTGCGGCGGTTTTTGTGATACGCTCAATTGTATAAGCGTGGTTGTCGCTTTCCAGAAGAACACGAAGTGCAGTGAGTTCACGTTCTCTGTAAGATATACTCGTTTTACCGAAGTCCTCGCTCAAAGTTGATGTCATTTCACATTCGTGACAGTTCGGAGGAACAGGCAATTCACTGTTTTTTCTTCTGAACGGACATACCATTTCCTTAGCACATATCATAATTGATCTCAGATGCGGAGCGTATTTCTGCATACGTTCTGCAGCTTCGATCGCGGCACGTCCTGTGACCGTTTTAGCTGTAAGATAAAATATCTTGTCGGCATATCCTTCACCTACGGCTATTA
>SVUC01000116.1 GCA_015063455.1 Oscillospiraceae bacterium | reverse complement strand
GTCCAGGAATAACCTGATGCATTGATAAGTCCCGGGTTTAGCCCGAGGAGAACATGTGTCTGTATCTCTCCGGCTTTAACATTTGAAGCATCAACATCGTGCCCGTTGAGCATATTTATAGTCTGGGCTACCATTTCCATGTGTGATAGTTCTTCAGCGGCAATGTCGAGAAACAGATCCTTGATCTCCGGATCTTTGATTCTGAAGCTTTGCGACATATACTGCATTGCAGCCTTGAGTTCACCGTTACCGCCGCCGAGCTGTTCCTGAAGAAGAGCAGCATACTGTGGATTGGGCTTTTCAACCGAGACGGGATGAAAAAGCATTTTTTCGTGTTTGAACATAATATTTCCTCCGTTTTTTGTTGAAGACATAAGTCTTACGGAGATATTATTATCCAAATCGGGAATTTTTATACTGATAATATCAAAAATACCCTCGCATCTCAAAACTGTGGAATGTGATTATCACTGGGATTTTCATGAATATCTGAAGTTATTTTTTCCTGCTTTCCTACGATTGCTTCAAGAATGTCCATGGTGTCGGCAGGATCGTGTGTCATGTAGTGTACCGTGAGTACATCACCTGCGGCGATAGTCGGCTCCGGGTGAGATGCATTCTTTTTCTGAACAGAAAGTACAATACAGGTCGGCGGCCAAAGAATATCTCTGATTTCCTTCCCAACAACAAAAGCTCCGTCAGATACAGATAGAGTCGTATCAACGATGTGAGCAGTTTTTCCCTCATGTGCTTTCTCGACCTTTGCTTCGATTACTGTGTCGGTGAAAGGTATCATTCTCAGAGTTTCTACCGTGAGATATGCGATCGTAACACCGATTGAAATAGGAATTATATTCGAAAGTCCACTGAGAGCTTCAATTGCAAATGTTACTGCCATAATCGGAGTATGTGAGCACGAACTGAGGAATGATGCAATGCCGACTATGACCATTATTACGTAATATTCCTCAGGTAATATACCAAGTGAAACGAATGCTTTTCCGCACAGAGCTCCGATTATCGCTCCGAATGCAAGTGTGGGTACGAAAAGTCCGCCTGTGATGTCAGAATTGTTCGAGACGATCAGAAGAACGGCACGTATACAGAAATAAATAATAAGTAAATACCAGAGCCCGTGACCGTGGATCAGATCTTCAACAAGGTGATGTCCGGACGAGATGCACTCGGCGGAGAAAAAACCGATCAGTGAAACAGATACAAAAATAATAACGGTGCGAAGAATGAACGAGATGTTGCTGATCTTCGTTTTTATGAATTGGCGGATAAGCTTGTACAGCTTGATAAATCCTGCCGCTGAAAGCCCCGATATCACACCGACGATAAGTACAGCCCAGAGATATTTCACAGGAAGAACTGTGTCAACTCTGAAGCTGAATGACGAGTAGCTGACAGCACCTCCCGAGATTGAGCACAAGATCTGCATTGTAACGGAGCTTGCGATAGCCGTCATTGATGCCGCTATGAAGATCATCGGTGAAAAACGCCGATGGGCCTCTTCGAATGCAAAGAAAATGCCCGTCAAAGGCGCACCTGTCGCAGCGGCAAATCCTGCACAGGCACCACCTGTCATAATGTATCTGTCCCACGCAAGATTTTTTTTGGCAAAGATTCGAACAGTTCCACGACCGATAGCGGTTCCAATCTGTACACTCGGTCCTTCGTTTCCGAGAGGGATCGCACAGAAGTATGTCAAAAGTGCTGAGAAAAACACAAAAACTACATTTTTTACCCAATTCAGCGGAATAAGTCCGCGTAGGATCGCAATTGATGTGGGAATACCTCCTCCTCGGCAGTCGGGAATGAGCTTTAATACAATGGCAGATATAAGTCCGATAATTGCAGCTCCGATCATCAGAAGCGGAAGAAATTTCGGCTCAGCACGGACAAATGAATAAATATCTGCCGACACTGAGATGACCCATGCAGACACTAGCTTGAACAGGAAGATCACGATACCGATGAAAATTCCTGCGATACAGGAGAGGATAAGACATGGGAGAAGTATGTTTTTTGCGTAAGCTGTACGGCTTTTTTGCATTGGTGATTTCTCCAAACTTTTTTGATATGAGATATTATATCACATTCCTTATAAATATTCAACTGAAGACGGTGCCGTATTGACAAGAAGATGATCATATGATAAAATAACCAATAAGGTAATATAAGTTTGTTAATATCGGGGGATATTACATATGGATATTGAAATATATCCTACTGATAAAATTGTAATTGACGGAAAAGAGATCAGATTCGGAATGCCAAAGGATGACGTTGAGAGACTGATCGGGAATGGAAACTTTGTGAACACCAAATTCGTAAAAAACAGATGTTATTATTTCAACAACGAAATGTCTGTTGATTACGGAGATGAGCTTTTCGTTTGCGCTGTGGAGTTTCTTGGCGGATCAGACGGAAAGCTCAAGCCGATTATTTTCGGAGTGTCAGCCTTTGAGACGGATGCTGAGGAGCTTTTTCGGCTTCTTTGCGAGAAAAACGGACGTGATGCAGAAGATAACGAGGGAGGATATTCCTATTCTTTTCACGAAATCAGCGTTGGGATATACCGTGAGATAACTCCCGACGATGTTGAAGAGATGGCTGAGGAAATGAGAGAAAACGGAATATTACCGGAAAATAATCCTGATTTTGTGAATGATCGCAGGAGAGCATCGCACTGGGCTGCACTATGCGTTGGAAAAAGCGGATATTATGGTAAATAAAAACAAAATAAAATTTCTAAGGAGACAGATATGATCATCGATTCAATCAGAAACAGAGAAAAATACTATTGCCTCGGAGAAGAATACAAGGCAGCACTCGATTTTTGTGCATCCGTTATGCAGAACGGATTTGAAGAAGGAGATTTTCCCCTTCTTGACGGCCGTGTTGTTATGAAGAACAGAGTTCTCAAAACAAAGCCTCTTGAAGAATGTAAGTGGGAATGTCACAGAAAATTCGTTGACGTTCACTTTGTTGTGTCAGGTCACGAAAAGATCGGATATGCAGACGCGAAGAATATGGAAGTTCTCAGCGAAAATGAAGCGAAGGATATGGTTTATCTTGCGGGCGGAGCTGATGACGGCGCACATCTTCCCCTGGAAGCCGGATATTTTATGATAACCTTCACGGATGACGCACATCTTCCCGCAATTTCATTCGGTGAATGTGAGTCTTACGAAAAGGTCGTAGCAAAGATTCCCGTATAAGTTCTATGTGATCCCCGAGGAGTGATTTGTCAGTCGTCGGGGATTTTCTTTTTGATACTATTGAATATCGTGTGTGATTATGCTATAATTTAACAAACAGAATTTTCCGTCTGAGAAGATCTGCGGAATTTTGCGGTAAGATTCAGGAGATGCTTTTATGGAAAACAAAAGCTTGAAAGGGTGGCTGTACTTGCTGCCGGCTATCATTTTTCTGGGACTTTTTATGGTTTATCCTCTGATCGACGTTTTTATTTATTCGTTCGAAGAGGGATATAACTCGGCTTCCCAGACTTACAACGGAATAGGTGGATACAACTATTCTTACATTTTGCACGATCCCTATTTTCTGCAGGCTGTAAAGAATACGTTTATTCTTGTTGTTATCACAGTTCCTCTCTCAACGGGAATTGCGCTTCTAATTTCGGTCGGCCTCAGCTCGATCAAATGGATCCGCAATCTCTATCAGACTGTGTATTTTCTTCCGTACGTCACAAATACTCTTGCCGTCGGACTTGTATTTATGATCCTATTTAAGAAAACTCCGTACACGGACGGACTTGCGAATCTGATCCTCGGATTTTTCGGCGCAGGGCCGATCGACTTTATCGACGGACCGTATTGGGCGAAAATGCTTGTCCTCTGCATCTATACGATATGGGTGGTAATGCCGTTCAAGATACTGATCCTGACGAGCGCGCTCGCCTCTGTAAAGCAGGACTACTATAACGCAGCAATGGTTGACGGAACATCGAAATTCCGTATGTTTACAAAAATTACACTTCCGATGATCTCACCAATGCTGTTCTACCTCATCATTACGGGATTTATCGGAGCGTTCAAGGCGTACAGCGACGCGGTTGCACTTTTCGGCACAAACCTCAATGCCGCCGAGATGAATACGATCGTCGGATATGTCTACGATATGCTCTACGGAGACAGCGGCGGATATCCTTCGTATGCGTCAGCTGCAGCGATAGTTTTGTTTGCAATAGTTCTTACGATAACGGTCATAAACCTCCTTATCAGCAAGAAGCACGTCCACTACGTATAGGAGCGCAGTATGAATAAAACTACAAATTTTGAAAAAATAGAAAAAACTGCGAGACTCAAAAAGAATATTCAGAATGTGATCGTGTACACCCTTCTTACATTCTGGGGGATCGTGGTTCTGTTTCCGTTCTATTGGATGGTGCTGACCTCAATCAAGAGCTACAGTGCATACAGCTCGGAGTTTATCCCTAAATTCTTCACTTTATCTCCGACTCTTGAGAATTATTTCGATGCATTCACGGCAGTACCTCTCGCAAAGTATTTTCTAAACACTATTATTTTTACCGTTTCAACCACAGCAATTATGCTGATCGTGATTATTCCTGCGGCGTTCGCTTTTGCAAGACTCAATTTCAGAGGAAAGAACCTTGTGTTTACCCTGTTTCTTGCACTTATGATGATCCCGAACGAGCTTGTCATTATCACTAACTTCACAACGATAACAAATTGGGGACTCAGAAACACATTTCAGGGACTTATTCTTCCGTCAGTTGTGTCGGTGTTCTATATTTATTTGTTGAAGGAAAACTTCGCTCAGATCCCAGATGAGCTTTATTATGCCGCAAAGGTCGACGGAACTTCTGATTTCAAGTATCTCCTTCGTGTTATGATCCCGATGTCAAAGCCGACGATCGTTACCATAACGATACTGAAGGTTATCGAATGCTGGAATTCTTACGTTTGGCCTCGACTCATTACCGATGATGAAGCGTTTTTCCTGGTCTCAAACGGGATACAGGAAATTAGGGAAAACGGCTTCGGACGCGAGAATATCCCCGCTATGATGGCGGCGGTAGTTGTGATCTCCGTCCCGCTGATCATTCTGTTCCTTATCTTCAGAAATAAGATCATGGAAGGCGTTGCGAGAGGGGGAACAAAGGGATGAGAAATATTCTTTTGAGGATCCTGTCTTTTTCACTGCTTCTTTCGTTGATCCTTACATCTTTTGTCGGATGCCACGGATCGCGTGAGCAGAACGAATTCGTCATGCCCGAAGAATTTGACGAAACACAGGAATATGAGATCACCTTCTGGGCAAAGAACGATACAAATATGACTCAGGTGGAGATCTATAAAAACGCTATTGCGGGTTTTGAAGCTCTCTACCCAAATATTACTGTAAATCTTCGTCTCTACACAGACTACGGCAAAATATACAATGACGTTATTACAAACATCGCAACAGATACAACTCCTAATGTTTGTATAACGTATCCCGACCACATCGCTACATACATCACAGGACAGAATACTGTCGTTCCGCTTGACAATATTATCTCAGACGAAAAGTACGGTCTCGGCGGAAGTGCGGTGAAATTTGATTCACCCACTGCTGATGAGATCATCCCGAAATTCCTCGGTGAATGTGAGTTCGCGGGACACTACTACGCGCTCCCTTATATGCGTTCAACTGAAGCTTGTTATGTAAACAAAACAATGGTTGAGTCCCTCGGATACACTCTTCCCGATGTGCTCACATGGGACTTCATATGGGAAGTGTCAGATGCTGCTGCGTTAAAGAATGAGGACGGCACATATGCTGTGAACGGGCAGAAGGTAATGATCCCATTCATCTACAAGTCTACTGACAATATGATGATCTCAATGCTGAAACAGCTCGATGCGGGCTATTCTACCGATTACGGCGACATTTTGATATTCAATGACGAGACTGAAAACATTCTCTATACAGTAGCTGACCACGTTAAAAAAGGCGCATTTTCAACCTTCAAGATCTCAAGCTATCCCGCAAATCTCCTCAACGCAGGGCAGTGTATATTTGCGATCGACTCAACTGCAGGTGCGACCTGGATGGGAAGTAACGCTCCCCTGATCGACATAAGCGAGGACAAGCTCGTTCAGTTTGAAACTGAGGTAATGCTGATCCCACAGTACGATACAGAGAATCCGCAGATGATCTCGCAAGGACCGTCGGTGTGCGTATTCAATAAGGAAGATCCGCAGGAGGTTCTTGCATCGTGGCTGTTCACTCAGTATCTTCTCACCAACGATGTACAGATAGCATATTCGAGCACTGAAGGATACGTTCCCGTTACCTCAAAGGCTCAGGAATCGGCT
>SVUC01000115.1 GCA_015063455.1 Oscillospiraceae bacterium | reverse complement strand
GGAGACCCATATCCGCAATCTCTTTCTCGTTACCCGATGTGATTGCTTCTGCGAGTTTTTCACCGCGTTTCATGATCTTGAAAATAAGATTGAGATTTTCGCCGCCCTCAGACTTGTCGAGATTCTCAATATCTTCGATGATCGGCGTTGTTATTCTTTCAAAACCGCAGGAACGGTATGTTTCAAGAATTGTGTTCTGAAGGTAGTCTCTGATAAGTACCTCGCTCGGCAAATAGTCACTTGTTCCTTTTACCGGAGTGATTTTCATAATATATGATTCCTTTCTGGATAAATACTACGTTGTTTTGTTGAAATAATAAATAGATTATACCACAAGCCGAATAAATAATCAAGTCACTGGATATGTTTTCTGCGTATATTATCGTGTTTGTGTATCTGCGCGTTTGTATGGGATTATACGAACTTTTCCGGAGATACCGTGCGGCTTCGGCTTTCTGTTGTCAGGTACCCCGAGAAAATCAATAATATTATTCGCATTTTTGTGTGCAAGAAGAGCATTTAGAAGGGTTGATGTTACAATGATCTCAACCTCATTTTTACCCTTTTTGATCTCTTTTCCGATATCAACGAAGCTGTGGATCTGATCTGCTGCAATCTTTTTTCCGTTTACTTTGACAATATATGAGTCTTCAATTTCGTCGATCGCAAGATACGCACCGTATCCGTCCTCCCAGCCTTTGTCTGAGCTGAATTCAGCACGGTAATGTCCGACTCCCGAGACATATTCCATTCCGTCGAGAGATGTCCACAGGATAGGATCTTCTGAGTTTGTTGAAATAACCTCTTTCTTCATAGTGTGTACGGGAGAGTCGCCGGGAAGCCAGCTCTCTACCGTGAGAGCCCAATTCTTTAGCTCAAATTCAGCTCCTGCAATAATCGCTCTTGCATCTGTCTGTGCGGAGATGATATCATTTATTTCATCGTCTGCATCGGGATCAACCACGAGAAGAGCAAAGCTGTCGTTTACATACGCGTCAAGCTCAACTGTGATCCTGCCGTTTTCTACTGTGTAATTCTTGATCGGATCAACACTTCCGTTCCACAGATCGAGAAGATACGGAATACCGCTTGCTTTCAGCGAAACGGAGAAGTGTACATCTTCAGCATTCTTGAGATCAGGGAATGTATCAGCATCTGCGTAGTGATAGAAGTAGAATCCTTCCATATTTTTCATAGAACGGCGCAGATTTAGAACAGGAACATATCCTGCGTTCATTGCATCGGGAAGAATACCGATCGTTTTGAGAAAATCGGGAAGCTTGTCGATATCATCGCAGAAATGAACATTGTCCTTGGACATCATCTTTTGAACGATCTGATCGATCCCGTCTTCGTTGAAGAAAGCGCTGTCGGCAGGGATCTTTCCGCAGAAGACAACACTCAATCCGTCATCGGTAAGCCGATCGAGCTTTGTGGCAAAATCATAAGGAAGATCTGTCTGATCGTTTATTATAAGAGCTTTATAAGCGGGACCGTTCGGGAAAAGAGCATTTCCGTCGAATTCGACTTCATAATCTGTGAAATGTGAGGGAGAGAGGAAATCGTATGTGAAACCCGCCTGCTCAAGAAGAGATGTGTTTATGATCTTCTCAGGACCGTTGAAGTCGATCGTTTCAAAGTAACTGTGTCTGTAGACAGCAAGATCTATCTTGGGTGTCCCGCATTGCAGGAAGTACTGCACTCTTGCGAGATAGTCTGTGACCTGATCCATTGCAAGCCAGTTCGGCTGACGTTCATTCCAGTTGTTAGACCAATGGTCAGATCCGACAACATCAAGTCCGGGCCAAACAATTCCGGGGAGACATCCGTTTTCGTTTCCTTCACCGTGGTAATGTCCGTTGTAATTGTAACCGTGGAATACTGCAAGATTTACACCTGCCGCAAATGCTCTCTGAGTATGCCACATTAAGTTTTTGATAGTCTGCTCATAGTTTCCGGAGCTTTCGGTACCGTTTCCTCTTTTATTACTTTCAGCTGCAGTTTCAATAGAATATATCGGTCTCTTTAATATATGAGCTGTTCCGGACTGGAGACGGTAGAAATCAATGATGTCTCCGCCGTAGAGAGTTTCTGTCTCGGGAATGTGCACGTAGCCTGCTGTTTTTGCAAGCTCAAAGAATTTCCCGTATGTAGTCTGATATCTGAGAGACATGCCGTGTCTGTCGCAGAATTCTGCGAGAGGCTTGAGGTGATTTTCAATATAGAGATGTGTGATAAACTCATCGTAGCTGTTTACGAGCCGGGAATTATTCTTGTCAAAGCTGAAATCGGGTTCGCGTGCTGAATCGAAAAGACCGAGATTATCGTTGTCATATACTGCGGGCAGATATTTTGTGAAATCGTATCCGTTCTTTTCTATGAACATTTCTTTGAATCCGATAGTGTAATCGAGGTGAGAAATGAATTCGAGCGAATCGATAAATAAGGAAGAGATCAGCTTGTATGTGTCACCGAGCGCGGGAAAGATGATCTTTTCATAGTAGTCGGTCAGCATTTTTGTGCCGTATTTCCCGAGATGGTCTATTACATTGAAGGTGCAGATCGTTGCACCTGTGGGATGCGCCCACCAAGCGTAGAGAACATACTCACCGTCATCCTCAGGAATGAACGTTACAGTATAGTCTGTGAGACCGTCGCCTGTTTTTTTGATATGTACATCGGGCTCAAGTACACGGGCAGAATCGTACGACAAAATATGCTTGTCGCGGTCTGTGTACTTTGCTGCAGTAACAGCGTAAAGCTCCATTGTGCCGTTTGCGCGCTCGATGTCCTGCATTGCATCTTCGTTTATCGGAACGGGGCCTGAGTATCCTTTTTCTTTTGTGATTCCGTCGATCCAAGCACCGTCGAGCTCCCACAGAGCACCGTGTTTTGGGTCGTTGACATCTGTTACAGTTGGCAGTCCCATCGGATAATTCTGAGTCATGGTCAGATCTATCTGAAAATCGAGCTTGGCAGCTTCCGTGAGAATGTGTCTCAGAACGTCTGTCCATTCATCTGTGTTCCATTTTATTCTGTTTGAGCGATTTTTGGGTGCAATGATGTTTGAAGGGGCGACTTCAGCCCCCTTGAAGCCTGCATTTTTCATACTGATGATCTCTCGTGTGAGCTCATCCTTGTCAACCATAGCACCAGGTATCCACCATCGAATCATCGGTCTTGAATCATCTGGAGCGTTTTGGAATTTTTTGATGGAAAAATCCTTGGACATATTAGGCGTGTCTCCTTATTTGGTTGATTTTTTGCCGAGCTTGACGTGGAATTTCTGATCTATTGCACACTGTTCCGGCACAAATAATGCACCGACCATATTTTCAACATCGTCTCCTTCAACAGTCCATCTGTCATCTATTTCAAGAATTGTGCCTATAACAGAGCCTTCCCCTACATAATCGGGAAGCGGAATTCTGATCTCAACTGTGTAATTCATGTTTTCACGGTCGATCGTTGCACACCAATCCTCACGGGGAGTGTCGCGGAATATCATCTTTGAGTGATGTCCTGGACCGTATACATAGGCATCCACAACCGAACGGATATTATGAGCGTCACTGTGTACGGCGATGTAATCATCATCTGAGAACCAGACATATGATTCTGCACCGTCATCGTTCCACGGCCATACTGTGTTCATTCGCCATTCTTTTCCGCGAGAGCAGATCGTTTCATCGTGAACAACCGTACAGATGTAAAGATATTTGTCATCGTAAAGGTAATATGATTTGCCGCTTGTGTTTGGCATATATTTCATAGCGCCTTCGCGGCCGAGAGGAGAATAACCCATATGTACCATAGGTTCCTCAGAGAAGCAGAAGCTGTCAAGGTAAACATCGTCAAGGTGACCGTCTATGACGGGAGTACCGAATTTGATTTCGGGTAAATTCTTGTTTTCCATAAATTATAACTCCGTATACTTTTTTGTTTTATTTTAGCATTTAATATATTTATTGTCAATAGAATTATTTATACGTTAAATTCTCTTTTTTTTGGCATAGAGATTGACATGTGACATTGCTTGTGATATAATTTCTAAGATTATATAAAAATCATATTTGGAATGTTAATAGCGGAGGTGTGGTATGACATATCTTCTGAAACCTGAAAGCGGCGATGTTGTCGATATTAATACGAGACAACAAAAAAGGTTTATCAAAATGCTCGAAGATGGAAGAATCGACGACGCATACGAATACTTAAAATGGATCAAGGACAGACTATACAATCCCGAACTTGCGTATCCGCAGTGTGTATTTTTTGAATGGAAGACAGATGAGACAACATCTGTGTTCGAGTTGTCAACCGATGAGGATTTCAGTGATCCTGTCAAAATGATCTGTAAGAAAAACAGATGCGAAGTAGGGAATCTTTATAACGGACAGAAATACTATTGGCGTGTTAACGGATGCGAGCCGAGAATGTTCGAGACCTCTGACGGAAAGTACAGATTCATGAAGGTCGGCGGTATGTATAATATCAGAGACCTCGGCGGACACGGTATCAAGCAGGGGCTGCTTTATCGCGGAACTGAGCTTGATATAGAGTATTTTATCACAGAAGATGGCATAAAGACTTTCCTTGATGAACTGAAGATCAAGAGCGAGATCGACGTGCGATGGGAACACGTAGGCAAATTCAAACACTCTGTGGCGAGTGAGAATGTGGCTATAGCACAGTTTCCGTTCAGACCTTATACGGCAATCTTTGACGATCGGTATAAAGAAAGTGCCCGTCAGTTTATGGAATACCTTTCGGATGAATCGAATTATCCGATGTACATACATTGTATGGTCGGAGCTGACCGTACAGCTATGGTAATTTTTATGATAAAAGCTATCGCGGGTGAAAGCGAGAAAGATATGCTTATTGATTACGATCTTACATCGCTGTCGTGCGTAGCACCTGTCAAGGGTTTCAGGCGTCACGATAGGAATGAAATTATCAGATGGCTTCCAAAGATGGCTGAGTATGCACCGGACAAGTCTCTCAGAGAGCAGATGATAGAATATCTCAGATCGTGCGGTGTTACCGACGAATGTATGGACAAGATAAGAGCTATAATCAAAGCATAAGAATAAATGGTACTGTGTCTGTGCAGTACCATTTTTGTTTTTGAATAATTGTTACGGAATAGAAAATTTCTGTTCACGGTTGCGTGATATAATGTTTTTGGCAAGACAATTTAATTCTAAAGAACGAAAGGAAATCAGCCATGTTTGAAGTAAGAAACTTTTTTGACAATGATGACATCAAAACTATTGATAAACTCGGAGCATTTACTGTAATCGAGTATCAGAGAGATCTGAGCGTTACACCTATGGAAGCACAGGTTGCATATTTCAGTAATGCAATGAATGTTCGTAAGCGTCAGGTGATCTGTGATGTGGGTAAATCTAACGTGACAGTTCAGGGCGGGGCTATGCAGTGGAGTGTCGGCGGAGTAAACGCAACGACTGGTCTCAAGGGGGTTGGAGATTTTCTTGGCAAAGCACTTCGCGGAAGTGTCACGGGCGAATCAGCAATAAAGCCTGAATATACAGGTGATGGACTTCTCGTGCTCGAGCCTACATACAAACATATTCTCCTTATTGATACAGCGGATTGGAACGGGTCTATCGTACTTGACGACGGACTTTTCCTCGCGTGTGATTCGAACCTCAAGCATAAGGCTGTAATGCGTTCCAATATATCTTCAGCAGTAGCAGGCGGTGAAGGCCTTTTCAATCTCGGTATTGAAGGACGCGGCATTCTTTGTCTTGAATCTCCCTGCCCGAAGGAAGAACTTGTAGAGATCAGCCTGACCAATGATGTTCTGAAGATTGACGGAAATATGGCAATCGCGTGGAGCGGAAGCCTTGATTTTACGGTAGAAAGATCAGGTAAGACTTTGATCGGTTCAGCCGCATCTGGCGAGGGGCTTGTGAACGTATATCGCGGAACAGGTAAAGTTCTTCTTGCTCCCGTAATCAAGACAGTTTAATGATTGCATAAAAGACAGGCTTGTAAGAATACGGTATATCTCGAAAGAGGTATGCCGTATTTTTTGGCTGTCACCCAAAGAAACACCCCCACTCCGTAGTGGAACGGTGGTGTTTCTGCTTTTGTGACTACTCTATTTATAGTTCTCGATTTTTATAAAACACAATTGACAGATACCAAGACAGAACATATATTCCTACACCTATAAGACAAGCAATAGGTAAAACGGCGTTCAGTTGAATTTCGTTTTGCAGACCTTCATTAAAAATCGAGCTTGCAATAATGCTTCCTGCACATACCACACCTATCATAACATAGTATGCACCGCGCCCTTTTTCTACTCCGTATTTGAAAACAAACGGGAGAGTCAGCGACGAGGCAACGCTCGTCATTACAAGCAAGAGCATCATAAGTACTAAAA
>SVUC01000003.1 GCA_015063455.1 Oscillospiraceae bacterium | reverse complement strand
TCTCTACAGCTTTGCAAAATCCCTCGGCTGCAACAAGATCGCGCTCGGTCATCACTTCTCCGACGTGATCGAGACGACGCTTATGGGAATGCTGTGGGGCGCGCAGATACAGGGTATGCTCCCTAAGCTGCACAGCACCAATTACGAAGGTATGGAGCTGATCCGCCCGCTGTACAAGGTTCACGAGGACTCGATCATCGCGTGGGCGAGGTACAACGGACTCGAGTTTCTGCAGTGCGCCTGCAAAATGACGGAGGAAGCGGAGATCGACGAGAACGCATCGAAAAGACGCGAGACGAAGGCGCTGATCCGCGAGCTGAAGAAAAACAATCCCGACATTGAGAAAAACATCTTCAACTCGATCCACCGCGCGAACATCGACACTCTCCCCGCGTACAAGCTGGACGGCGAGATGCATTCGTTTCTCGAGAATTATTGAAAAGTCTGACAAAAAAACTCTCGGCAGAATTCCCGAAATATTTCGGAGATCTGCTGAGAGTTCTTTTTTATCTACAGTTACGCATCCTCTTTTTCTTCGAGTGCCGCGCGGGCTGAGGAGAGCATCAGCTTAAGTCTGTTCTCCTGATTTACAGCGGACGCGCCTGCGTCGTAGTCGATCGCCACAATGTTTGCCTCGGGAATAGATTCCTTGATAGGCTTCATCATTCCCTTTCCGCAAATGTGGTTCGGCAAGCATCCGAACGGCTGAGTGCAGACGATGTTCATAACACCGGAGTCTGCAAGCTCAAGCATTTCCGCCGAGAGAAGCCAGCCTTCACCCATTTTCGTTCCGTGACCGATGTAACCCTTCGTCAGCTCAAGTGTGTGCTTGAACGGAGTCATCGGGCGGAATGTGCCCTCTTTTTTGATGGCCTTTATCTGATCAGCCTGAAGGGCGCACAAAAATTCGAATGCCGCTTTATTGAAGAGATATCCCTTGAAATTATGTCCGTAAAGCTTGTAGTCCATAATTCCGTTGTAGAAGCAGTAATTGAAGAAGTCGACAAGTCCGGGAAGCACGACCTCAGCACCCTCTGACACGAGGAATTTCTCAAGATTGTTATTCCCCAGCGGCGAGAATTTGACGTAAATTTCCCCAACAACGCCAACCTTGACCGCTTTTTTATTTTCCCGCGGGATCGCGGCAAAGTCTCTGATGATCGCGGCATAATTCTTCTTCATTCTTCCGAAGCTGATGCCTGAGTCTGCCATTTCTCCAACAAGCTTTTCCGTCCACTTGTCGCACAGCGCGGCAACGTCGCCTTTATTAATCTCATAAGTGCGGACCTGATTCGCAAGTGACATCATAAAGTCTCCGTAGAGGATTCCGCAAGCCATTCTGACGATCATTCCGACGGAGAAATCGAATCCCGAGTGCTTCTCGATTCCCGCAAAGCTGAGGGGAATAACGGGAATCTGCTCCATTCCTGCATTGACGAGAGCTTTTCTCATCAGAGAAACGTAGTTCGATGCACGGCATCCGCCGCCTGTCTGGAACAGCATAAGCGCAGTTTTATTTAAGTCATACTTGCCCGAGAGAAGAGCGTCCATCATCTGACCGATGACGAGGATCGCGGGGTAGCAGGTATCGTTGTGGACGTATTTCAGTCCCGTCTCTGCGATATGCGCGCCCTCTGTCTCAAGAAGCTCCGCCTTATAGCCGTAATTTTCGAGGATCCGCTTGACAAGCTTGAAGTGGATCGGCAGCATATTCGGAATGAGGATCGTATGTGTATCCTTCATATCCGAAGTAAATTCAACAAATTTTTTGTTCATTATAATATTCCGTATTTCTGAAAAATGATGTTACTGCGAAAATCTATTTGTGTAGTTTCGGAGCCCCGCTCCGACTCAGGACTTCACCCTAAGAATCCACCAACTGCCCAAAAAGTTGGATCAAAACTTTCACACTACAAAGTTCATCTTAGATTAAAGTACTGCCGCAAGTGAGCGGAGTCTGATCTTGACGGCGCCGAGGTTTGCGATCTCGTCGATCTTGATCTGCGTATAATACTTGCCCTGCGATTCGAGGATACGCTTGACCTCGTCAGTGGTGATCGCGTCAACTCCGCATCCGAACGACACAAGCTGTACAAGCTGAACGTCATCGTTCTGTGCCGCAAATTCAGCCGATCTGTAAAGACGTGAGTGATAAGTCCACTGATTGAGCACCTTCACCTCAGGCGTTTCTGCGAGGTGGTAAACCGAATCCTCAGACACGACAACAAATCCGAGAGATACCGCAAGCTTGTCGATTCCGTGGCCGATCTCAGCGTCCGCGTGGTACGGACGTCCTGCGAGGATCATAATGGGCATCGAGTTTTCTCTCGCGTATCTGAGGGCGTATTCGCCTTCCTTTTTTACGCGATCCATATATTTTTTCAGTTTCTCGAATCCTGCCTTGACCGCCGCCCTCACCTCTGATTTTTTCATATCGGGATAAAGCGGAGAGAATTCCTTGTAGATCCCCGCCGAAAGCTCTTTTTCGTTATCGAGGCAGAGGTACGGGTATAGGAATCTGCGTCCTTTTTCCTTGAGTGAATCCATATTTCCCCAGAGCAGCTCACTGTAATACGCAACAACGGGACAATTATAGTGATTGTCACTCATTCCCTCATCTATATTCCAGGTGAGTCGCGGATAGAAGATCGTGTCGATACCATTTTCACACAAAACTTCAATGTGTCCGTGCATTATCTTTGCGGGATAGCACGCTGTATCTGACGGGATCGAGAACTGTCCCTTTTCGTAGATCTTCTTCGAGGACATACCCGACGAAACGGGGGTAAATCCGAGATTTTCGAAAATTCCAACCCACAGCGGAAGGAGCTCGTACATTCCGAGGCACAGGGGAAGTCCTATCATGCCGCGCGGCGCGATCTTTGTTTTATCAACAGCTGACGCGGTCGGACACATTGAGAGGAGCTTGTTTCTCTTGTATTCGTGGAGATTCGGCACTCCGTCAACAGCAGAGGAATTCCCTGCTCCCTTCTCGCACTTGTTTCCCGAGATGAATCTCTCCCCGCCCGAGAATGTATTGACGGTAAGGAGACAATTATTTGTACATCCGCGGCAAGTCGTAGTTTTTGACTGATGCGTGAAGACCTTGAGAGATGCCTGAGAAATTATTCTCGAATCCTCTCCCGTCTCTTCCGCCTTGGTTTTTGAGTAAAGTGCCGCACCGTACGCACCCATAAGTCCTGCGATCGTTGGGCGTACACAATCTCTGCCGATCTCACGCTCGAATGCGCGGAGTACCGCGTCGTTATTGAACGTACCGCCCTGAACAACGATGTTTTCACCGAGCTCGTCCGCTGAATGAGCGCGGATCACCTTATAGATCGCGTTCTTGACAACGGAGATCGAAAGTCCTGCCGAGATATCCTCAACGGTTGCGCCGTCCTTCTGCGACTGCTTGACCTGCGAGTTCATAAAAACTGTGCATCTGCTTCCGAGATTGACGGGAGCCGCGGCAAAGAGTGCTTTCTTCGCAAAATCTGCGGCTGAGAGGTGCATACTGTTTGCAAATGTTTCAATAAACGATCCGCATCCAGACGAGCACGCCTCGTTGAGCATAATTCTGTCGACAGCGCCGTTTCTGATCTTGAAGCATTTTATATCCTGCCCGCCGATATCGAGAATAAAATCGACCTCGGGCTTGAAATATTTCGCGGCAGTATAGTGCGCGATCGTCTCAACGATTCCGTAATCGACGGAAAACGCGTGTCTGATAAGGTCCTCGCCGTATCCTGTTACAGCAGAGCCTGCAATTTTCACTCTGTCCGAGCATTTTTTGTAAATTTCGGCAAGCTCAGCCTTAACGATCTCGACAGGATTACCGCGGTTTGAATCGTAATATGTATAAAGGATCTCATTATCTTCGCCGATTACGGTGAGCTTTGTGGTCGTGCTTCCGCAGTCGATACCTATGTACGCCTTGCCCGAGTAATCGTCGAGCGATTTGATCTCAACGGCAGCCTTTGCGTGACGAGCGGCAAATTCCTTGTATTCCTCCTCATTTTCAAAAAGCGGAGCTGTTCTTGTTGAGGTCGAGTTGATCTTCGCGTTTTCGATGAGGCCTATCAGCTCGGTGATTTTATATTTTTTCTCACAGGCTTTCTCCGAGTAAAGTGCCGCGCCGAGAGACACTGCATTTCTTGCGTAATCGGGAAATATTGCGTGCTCTTCGTCGAGGCGGAGAGTTTCCACAAATCTCTCTCTGAGTCCGCGGCAGAAATAAAGAGGTCCGCCGAGAAACATAACACGTCCTTCTATACGTCTTCCCTGAGCGAGTCCCGCAATCGTCTGATTAACTACCGCCTGATAGATACTTGCGGCTATATCCGCTTTCGATGCACCTTGATTGAGAAGAGGCTGAACGTCAGTTTTTGCAAAAACTCCGCATCGTGATGCGATCGGGTAGATCTTTTTGTGCTCAAGCGCGAGTACGTCAAGCTCATCGGGGGAGACGTCAAGGAGAGATGCCATCTGGTCGATGAATGCACCCGTACCTCCTGCACAGGTACCGTTCATTCTCTCGTCTGTTCCTCCGTCGAAGAAGATTATCTTCGCATCCTCGCCGCCGAGCTCGATGACAACGGACGTGTCGGGATCCATTTTTTTGATGACCTCCGACGTCGCCCAGACCTCCTGAACAAACGGGATCTCAGCTGCCTCAGCAAGTCCGAGTCCTGCCGAGCCGGACACAGCGACGGTGAATTCGCGCTCACCGATCACTTTTTTTGCATCGCTGAGCATACGGGAGAGGGTCTGGCGGATCCTTGCAAAATGTCTTTCGTAAGTCGAATAGATACATTTGCCTGCGTCAACGAGTGCGAGCTTTGCGGTCGTTGATCCGACGTCAATACCGAGCGAGAGAGTGTGTGCAGATTTTGTTATTTTATCAAAAATCATACTTTTCCTTCTGAATTTTAGTTCACATTATCTTATTGTTCGATAATTAAACCTTTTCTATGATATACAATGTATATCATATATTATTTTTTGGTAAAAATCAAACCTATATTTTGAATTTTTATGGGGATTTATTCATAATTATGGGTGGAAGGATTTGCGCTGCCGTGCGGCGTATCAAATTTCGATTCGTGCGAATCGCACGGAAGATTGCTCCTACGCGGAGGGCGCACAAGGACTCTCGTGCCGAGTCCTTGTGAATCCAGGCACTTAAAGAGGGGGCATTCCCTTCGGGATGCCACATCCCCTCTTTAAGAATTCTCCCCTATTGGTGTAAACTTATAGTTCAACCTCATCGACGCGGCAGTTGTTGGCCGCGTCCCGCTTATGTTATATCCGTAGTTTTAGGGGGGATTCTTAAGGGGGGATCTGAGTGTTAATTCACTTTTAGTGAATTAACACGACCCCCTCCTTAAGCGGCTGGATTCATAAGGACCTGCCGCCAAGGTCCTTATGCGCCGTCCGCGTAGGACAAAGAAAACCTATCGCAATTTGCATCCGGCAAATTGCTTCCCTAAAAGTAAATTAATCAGATTACGATTTCTTAAATCGTTAGATCTTTCTTTCCACTGCGCGGAGGGCACACAAAAATTCGATTCATACAAATCGTTATATCTTTCTTTCCACTGCGCGTGGGGCGCACAAAGACCCTCACGCCGGGTCTTTGTGAATTCAGGCGCTCAACGAGGGGGTGGCGGAGCCACATCCCCTCTTTAAGAATTCTCCCCTATGGGTACAAATTTCAAGTTATACCTCATCGACGCGGCAGTTGTTGGCCGCGTCCCGCTTATGTTATATCCGTAGTTTTAGGGGGGATTCTTAAGGGGGGATCTGAGTATTAATTCACTTTCAGTGAATTAATACGACCCCCGCCTTAAGCGGCTGGATTCATAAGGACCTGCCGCCAAGGTCCTTATGCGCCCCACGCGCAGTGGAAAAAGAATCTATCGCTCTCGGCGATATGAAATTTGATACGCCCTCCGCGCAGGACAATAAAAATCTTATTGCAATTTGCATCCCGCAAATTGCTTCAAAAAAATCAAATCTTAAATTCACAAAAATATTTTTTAATAATTGACACACCCACAGATATGTGATATTATATATTTGTGGAAAATATTCCAACTATAGTCTTAAAATAAGGTTATTAATAAATGGATAAAAACACTCGGCAAAACGAAATTATCCTCTCAGTCAAAGGGGTTTCAAAAGCCTTTGGGGATACCAAAGTAATACGCGACCTCTCGTTTGACGTACACGAAGGCGAGTTTCTCACGATCCTCGGATCATCGGGATGCGGAAAAACCACACTTCTCCGAATCATCAGCGGCCTTGAGATCCCGGATGGGGGAGAGATCTTCCTCGCCGGAGATAACATTACATCCGCCGATCCGAATAAGCGTGACGTAAATACCGTTTTCCAGAATTATGCGCTTTTCCCGCATATGAACGTCTTTGACAACGTCGCATACCCCTTGAAGATCGCAAAAAATAAGCCTCAGACGGCTGAAATTGCCAGACGCGTCGCAGACGCTCTCGCGCTTGTGAGAATGTCAGGATTCGAAAAACGCTTCCCCTCATCCCTCTCGGGCGGTCAGAAACAGCGAGTCGCAATCGCCCGTGCCGTGATCTCAGCACCGAAGATACTCCTGCTCGACGAGCCTCTCGGCGCTCTTGATCTCAACCTCAGACGCGAAATGCAGGGAGAACTCAAAAAACTGCAAAAGGATCTCGGAATCACGTTCATATATATCACGCACGATCAGGAAGAAGCGCTGAATATGTCAGACCGCGTCGCCGTTATGAAAAACGGCAGATTTCTCCAGATCGGCACGCCGTCCGAAATATACGATTCTCCCGAGTACGTCTACATTGCACGATTCGTCGGAGACTCGAACATTCTCCCCTGCACTTATGTTTCCGAAAATACCGTAAAATTTGCGGGTACAACTCTGACTGTCCGCGAAGGCGGACGAGGACACACAAGCGGTGACACCGTTTTCGTCTCGGTTCGAGGTGAGAAGATCACCGTCGGCGCAAATGACAACAGCTCAACGGTGAACGGAGTGGTCGATGACGTCAGCTTCTCAGGCGGTGTAATGCGTATCTCCTGCAACGTCCACGGAACAGGCATCACAACATTGCGGTACGGACTTGACATGAGTGTCTCCGCGGGAGATCAGCTTGAGCTGTCGATTCCCCCTTATGCGGGCGTCATCTGCGAGAAAGATGAGGACGTCTGATGAAAAACGGAATCAGAAAAAGGAAAGCCGCCCTCTCGACCCTCGCCTCCCTTCCGCTTTATCTCTTTACTCTCGTGTTTGTGCTCGGTCCGTTGATCCTTATGATCGCACTCTCGTTCAGCACACGCGACGGATGGGATTACACCTCGGTCTTTACTCTTGAAAATTACGCAGAAGTCTTCTCGGGAATGTACCTCAAAACGTTTGCGGAGTCTCTCGAGCTCGCCCTCATCTCAACCATCCTCGTTGTTTTGATCGGGTATCCGTTCGGGCTGGCTGCCGCAATGCTTCCGAAGAAGATGAGCAGATTCATCTACACAATGCAGGTGATTCCCTATTGGGTAAATTCACTCCTGCGCCTCTACGGCTGGATCATAATTTTCCGCGCAAACGGACTCCTTGACAAGCTCCTTATGGCAGTCGGACTCACAAGTGAGCCGCTGAAGCTTCTGTACACCTACCCCGCCGTAGTAGTGGGAATGGTGTATGTTCTCCTTCCTTTTATGTTTACCTCGGTTTATCAGGTCGCAGAAAAGCTCGATCCCACACTGATCGAAGCCTCGCGCGATCTTGGTGCAGGTAAGATCAAAGCTTTTCTCACCGTAACCCTTCCTCTCACACGCCCCGGACTCGCGACGGGTATCGTGCTCACATTTATCCCGTCAATGGGACTGTTCTTTATCGCGTCGATCCTCGGCGGAAACAAAGTTGTCCTCGTCGGAAGCCTCATTGAAGAGCTTCTTATGAAATCGCACAACAAGCCGGGTGCCGCCGCGCTCGCATCGGTTCTTATGCTTCTGACCGCCGCCGTGTGTGCCCTCCTTCTCAGAAAACCGAAGCACGAACGCTGATCCCCCAAAAATTTGTATCAACAATCAAGGTCATATTACCGATCATGAAAAAAACGAATAAATTGTCTGCGGCGTACACAATACTGATGACAGCGCTGACATATCTGCCTATCATCGTCGTCGTTGTTTATTCCTTCAACGGAAGCAGAATATCGTCGACGTGGGACGGATTCTCTCTGAAATGGTATCAGTCTCTCCTGCGGGACGACGCAATGCTTGAGGGTCTATTCAACTCAGTTATCCTCGCATTCTCGTCCTCTCTCCTGGCGGCGTTTATCGCAACATCTGCAGCCCTGACGATAAAAAATGCACGCCTGCCGATGAAATACGCCGTATCAAAAATGGCACTCCTTCCTCTTATTATTCCCGAAATCGTTCTCGGAATGGTGTTTCTCGCATTCTTTGAGCTTCTCTCGCTCCCATTCGGAATGCTCACTCTTGTGATAGCGCACACCGCATTCTGTATACCGTACATCTATACGCAGGTCTCCTCCCGTCTTGAAGGAATGAGTATGGTCGAGATCGAGGCGGCGCGTGATCTCGGTGCTTCACCGATAACCGCGTTTTTCACAGTTACCCTGCCTCTCATTATGCCTGCTGTTCTCTCGGGAATGTTCCTCTCATTCGCAATGAGCTTTGACGACGTGATAATCTCGATCTTCGTCACGGGAGTACGAGTGAACACGCTGCCGATCATTGTATATACACAGCTCAAAACAGGGGTTTCCCCGAAGATCAATGCGCTCTGCGCGATAATGCTCGCCGTAACTTTTTTGTGCTATGCACTTGCGGCGGCAGTCAGAAAATTTGCCGACAAAAAATTAAAATAAAATCTAACGGAGATGCTTATGAAAAAGAAAATTCTCACCTTCATCCTCGCGCTTACCCTTATCGTCTCATCCGCGCTTACTCTTTCATCGTGCGGATCAAAAAATGAAGAAACTCTGAACCTCTACACCTGGGCAGGAATGTTCCCCGACGAAGTCATTGCAGGATTTGAAGAAAAATATTCGATCGACGTAAACTACGTCAATTTCGACTACAACGAAACTATGCTCTCCAAGCTTGAGGCGGCGGACGGCGGAGACTACGACCTCATAATCGCTGACGACTACATCATCGAAGCCGCTATCGCTGAAGGTCTTGTTCAGAAGATCGACAGATCGAAGATCCCCTCAATCACAAACGTAAATCCCGTATATCAGGGACAGTTCTTCGATCCCACAGACGAATACACCGTTCCCTACGGCGCGGGTGTTCAGACGATCGTATATGATCCTGCGAAAGTTTCTGTTGATATCAAAGGCTACAGCGATCTCTGGGATCCGTCTCTCGAAGATTCTGTCGGTATCATATCAAACTACCGTGTAATTAACGGTATGGCTCTCAAGATCAACGGAAAGAGCTACAACACCCTCTCCGAAGACGAGATCATCGCGGCAGGCGAAAAGCTCAAATCTCTTGCACCGAACATCAGACTTATCAAGGATGACAACATCCAGGACGATCTTCTCTCAGGCGAGGTCAGCGCAGCCGTAATGTACACCTCTCAGGTTACTCTCGCAAAGATGACCGATCCGTCTCTTGAAATAGTATTCCCCGACGAAGGAATCGGCTTTGGTATTATGGGAATGTTCATCCCGTCAAAAGCTCCGAACTCCGATGCGGCTCACAAGTTCATCGAATACATTCTCACACCTGAGATCGCCGCTGACTGCTACGAATACCTCGGTTATTACTGCACAAATTCAGCAGCGGAAGAATTTATTTCCGAAGAATACCGTTCTTTCCTCACTCTTCCCAAGGAATTCACCTCAGAGAATATGGAAATGATCGGCAACATCTCAGCGGAAGCGGACACCGCGCATCTCAACGTATGGACAGAGTTCCGCGCGCTCTGCGACTGAGTCACACAGCAAAATTTTGGCAGGGGTATTGTATCCCTGCCGTTTTTGTTGTATAATGGGATCAGAGAACAACAAATCCCCCACAAAAAGCTGAGAAAGGATCTGTGCTATGAAAAACGAATACAAAATAACGAAAAAAATTATTATGTCCTGGGCAAAAGAATATACCCTCTTCGGCTGGGCGAACATTACCGTTTTCGTTCTTTGGTGTCTTGTCGGCGTGATCGGGATTTCTATGATAATTCTCCTTTCGATCGGCGGCGGGGAGGCAATAAACTGGTATCTTTCGATCCTGTTCGTTCTTCTTTCCGTATTCAAGCTGTTTTTCTCGCGATCTGTCGTCTGGTCAAACAGATACAAAATGCTCGCAAAAACGTACGGCGTCTCCGAATGGACCAGAACCACGGAATTTGCAGATGAAGAGATCATTCTCACCGACCACACCTCCGTCACAAAGCTGAAATATGAAAACATCAAAAAAATCAAAGAAAAAGGCGATCTCATCCTGATTTTTCTCAATAACAATCTTGTGATCCGCCTCTACAAAGACGCCTTCGTTGAAGGCTCGTGGGAAGAATGTAAAGAAAAAATCAAATCTATGGCAAAATAAAGAGATCCCCGACAGCCCTGTGATTAAGACTGTCGGGGAATTTTTATGCTTTTTTATTAAATCAAGCTCACACGAGCACCATACAAAGCGCGAGAAGGAGTCCGAGCATCGCAAAATTGACAACGGAGAACATCGCAACATACTTGCCGGCAGCACCGTGTACACCGCGATTGTGCGACATAAATGTTCTGAAGGTAATAAGACTCGCAAGAGAGGAAATAAGAGTTCCGCATCCTCCGATATTCACACCGTAGAGAAGCGCCTTCCAATTCACAGTAAATTTTGAGAGAAGTATCGCTGAGGGAACATTTGAGATCGCCTGGCACGAGAGAGACGAGGTAAGAAGTGTCAGTTTCTCGCTTCCGCCAACAAGAGTTCCGATTACCGCTTCAACCGCGGGGATTCTCGCCATGTTTCCCGAGAAAATGAAGAAGCACACAAATGTCATAAGAAGTCCCCAGTCGACCTCCCGAAGTGCTTTTCTGTCGAGGAAGAATAGTGCTGTGGGAATCACGATAAGTCCGAGCTGATACGGGATTCCGCGGAAAACAACGAGGATCGAGAGTGCAAAGAGCGCAAGGTAAACGACAAGTCGTCTCTTCGGCATTTCGTACTCATCTCTGTTATATGAAAGAGGAGTAGAAGGAACGATGAAGCACGCGAGGGTAATGAGGATCATCGCAAAGATGAACGGCGGGAACATCACTGAGACGAACTGTCCCGCGGGAATTTCAAAATACGAGTAGAGGTACAAATTCTGCGGATTTCCGAAAGGTGTGAGCATACCGCCGAGATTTGCCGCAATGTTCTGAAGAATGAACACGAACACCATATATTTTTCGTTCTTCGTACATGAGAGAACGATATATCCAAGAGGCAGGAATGTGATCAGCGCCATATCGTTTGCGATAAGCATTGACCCAATGAACGTGATGTACACAAGAGCTATCGTCGCAAGGCGCAGGTTTTTCGCAAATCCGATGATCCTCTCAGCGCACACGTAGAAGAATCTGATCTCCTTCAGCGCGCAGATCACCGCGAGCGTACAGAGAAGGCACGTCAGCGTGCGGAAATCGAAATAACCGAGATACTCAATGTCGGGAGTTACGATAAAAGATGTTGCTATCGCAAGTGCGGCAGCGATCGTCAGAACGGGATTTTTTCTGACAAATCCGACCGATGCGTCTAAAATTGTATGAAAAGCGTTGAGAACAGAGTATCGCGCGGAATGATGCCTTACGTGCTCTATTTTGTTCATAATACCTCACCGTACGTATCGAAAATTAATTTTGGGCGGAAAAATTATGCACTCCGCACAAACACACACGATGAATATTATACTCTTCTTACGCCTCCGCGTCAATTGTCAGGTTGCTGATTTTAAGTCCTCCGAGAAGGCTTGTGTTGTTGATTTCGCTAACCGATCAAAGGCTCATCCGCTCCGCAGAGAAACTCGTACCGTTTTCCGCAAAAATCAAACCTCAGTTCCGTTGCAAAAAGGGACGGTCCGCGGTGAGATGATCGGCTGCCGTATTTTTTATCCCCCAGAAGAGGCGATTTGCGGGATGCAAACTGCACTCTGATCTGATGCGTTCTTCCCGTCATAAGATGTACACGCACCTCGCTGACTCGCTCCTCGTCAAGCTCGAACGAGCGAAGAACCTCGTATTCGAGAACGGCTTCCTTCGCACCCGCGCGTTTCTTCTCGACAACAAACGATTTATCCCTCTGTCTGTCGAAATAGAGAAGATCGCGCATCTCGCCCGATTTTTCAAGCTCATCCGAGGCGGTAATGTAGGCCGTGTAGACCTTCTCGAAGAATCCGTCAGTAATCTGCCGCGACAGCTCCGCTGCGGATTTTTTTGTGAGTGCGTACACCATAAGTCCCTCAGTCGTCCTGTCGAGTCTGTGCACGGTGTAAACATTTTCGCAAGGTACTCCCTCGCTCTCCAGAAACTGTCGGACAGCATAAGGACAGCTCTCGCCCGATGAAGAATCTTCCGACAGATACCCGTGAGGCTTATATATTACGATAAAATCTTTATTGTAAAACTGAACCTTGAAGTCAGATGACATAGCAATCTCCATTCAAAATAAAATGAAAGAGCGAACAGTGTTCGCCCATCCATTTTTGATTTACCAATTAGTTTTAATGATCAAATATCTGCTTCCTTCAGATATTCGTGACCGTGTTCCGCGATATATTTCTTTCTTCCGTCAAGGTCGTCGCCAAGCATTATGTCAAATATTCTGGCGGTTGCGGCGGCGTCAGCGGGAGTTACACGGATAAGTCGGCGTGTTGCGGGATTCATTGTCGTTTTTGACATCATATCGGGCTCGTTCTCACCGAGACCTTTCGATCTCTGAAGAGTATATTTGACGCCCTTTTCCTCAAATTTTCTGATGATCTCCGCTTTTTCAGGCTCGTTGTACGCAAATTCAACCTCACCCTTCGACGGAGTGATCTCGTACAGCGGAGACTCCGCGATGTAGACCTTCCCCTCTTTGAGAAGAGTCGGCAGGAGTCGGTAGAACAGCGTCAAGAGAAGAGTTCTGATCTGGAATCCGTCCTCGTCCGCATCGGTACAGATAATGATCTTCGACCAGCGGAGATTGTTTATATCGAACGGAACCATATCCGATTTATGCTTTGTCTGGATCTCGACACCGCATCCGATAACGCGGAGAAGGTCAAGAATAATGTCACTCTTGAAAATTCTGTCGTACGATGCTTTGAGGCAGTTGAGCGTCTTACCGCGGACAGGGATGATCGCCTGGAATTCGGCATCTCTTGCGAGCTTACACGATGACATAGCGGAGTCACCCTCTACGATGTAGACCTCTCTCACATCAGGGTCCTTCGATCTGCACGCAACAAATTTTTCAACACGGTTGGCAACATCCGTGCTTGCCGCGAGCTTCTTTTTGAGGTTGAGACGAGTCGCCTCGGACTGCTCACGAGATCTCTTGTTGACAAGGACCTGGGCGCAGAGGCGGTCGCCGTCAACGGGATTTTCCGCAAAGAAATACTCAAGTTGTTCTTTGAGAAATTCCGTCATAGCATCGGCGATAAACGTGTTTGTGATCGCCTTTTTCGTCTGGTTTGCGTAAGATGTCTGTGTCGAGAACGAGTTTGTCACAAGGATCAGGCAGTCCTCGATGTCGGGGAAAGTGATCTTCGATTCATTCTTATTATATTTGCCCGTAGATTTGAGTCTCTTATCTACTGCGGAAACGAAAGCAAGCTTGACCGCCTTCTCGGGAGATCCGCCGTGCTCAAGCCACGATGAGTTGTGATAATATTCGAGAGCGTTGACAGTTTTTGATACAGTAAAAGCAATATCGGCAATAAGCTTATAATCCTTCATATCCTCGCGGTCGCGGCCCTTTGTTTCAAGGTGGAACTCTGTAATCTTTGTCTCAGCTGTGTCACCCGCGATCTCGGCAATATAGTCGGAGATACCGTTTTCGTAGAAGAATTCTTCCGTTTCAAACGTACCGGGCTTGATTGGCTTACCTTTTTCATCAAATCCGCGAACTTCCCAGCGGAAAACGAATTTGATACCTGAGTTTACTACCGCCTGACGCTTGAGCATATCGGTGAAATACTCACGCGGAATGTTGATGTCGGTAAACACCTGAAGATCGGGTCGCCAGCGGATAACTGTACCTGTGCGGCGAGCCCTTCTTTCAAGAGGAGTCACTGTGAGCTCTGTGATCGCCTCACCTTTTTCGAATGAAACTTCGGAGAGATTCTCACCGTCGTAAGATTTTACATTGAAAAATTCACTCGAATACTGAGTAGCACACGCGCCCAGTCCGTTGAGGCCGAGCGAGAATTCGTAAGCCGAGCCGTCGGAGTTGTTGTCGTACTTACCGCCTGCGTAAAGCTCAGAATAAACGAGCTCCCAGTTGTACCGTCCTTCGCCCTCGTTCCATCCGAGCGGAACACCTCGTCCGAAGTCTTCAACCTCAATCGAGAGATCGGCGAATGCGGTGATATTTATGGTGTTTCCGTACCCTTCGCGAGCCTCGTCAACGGAGTTTGAAAGAATCTCGAACACTGAATGCTCGCATCCCTCAAGTCCGTCTGAGCCGAAAATAACGGCGGGACGTTTGCGGACACGGTCAGCACCCTTGAGCGAGGTGATCGATTGATTGTTGTAGCTTTGCTTTGTTTCTTTTTTCTTCATACTATATTTCTCAGCTTCACTTTGTCATTATATTTTATAGATATTTATAAAAGTTTTTGATCGACCTTTTTTCAAAAAGGTCGCAGAGGTCAACAGAGTTTATCTCATAAACTCGAGGACAGCGTCATAAGCCGGCTGCCGCCTCAACTTGTCGAGCCCAAATTTCCTGCCGCAATTATCTCAGCGGAATGATTGGCGCACCGCCGTTTGCCGCAGTGATCTCAGCAACAAGGAGCGCTGCCTTCGCCATCATCGTCTGAACAAGCTGCGGGCAGTTCTTCTTGAATTCCTCGGCAACGTCGATCTTTGACCAGTCGACCTCGCCTCTTGTTCCGGGATTGAACACGAGCATAACAGCGAACGATACCGACAAGGTAAACGGTCCCTCAGGCTCAAATCTGAGCGAACGGTTGTAGGTGATCTTCACACCGCTCTGACCGAGAACGTGCGCGAGAATCGTATCCTTCACACCAAGCTTGAGCTGAGCAGCGGCTGCAGGCTTCTGAGTCTCGTAGCTCACGTTCTCAAGAACGATCCTTCTCTCAGCGAGAAAATATCTGTTGAAATCAAATCCCGCAGGTGACTCAAATCTCGGGCGTGCTGCCTCCTGTGCGACAGCCTCAGGCATTCCCTCTTCTGCTCTCACATCGGGAGTCGACTCGGGAATGCTTGCGCCTTCCTTTTCGTTTTTGTCGTTTTTATCGTTGTTTTTCTTTCCGAATAATGCCATATATTTATCCTTTTTATCAATTATTCTCAGTTGTTTTCTTCTATTGTTTCTTCAAACCATTCGCTGCTCTCCGATTCGGGCTCGTGCATCATACGCATAACGGTCCATCCGTTCTCTTCACGGTAAGCGAGAATAAGTCCGCCTGACACCTGCGATATACTGTCGTAAGTGAACGGAAGAACAATATTTCCTTCCACGTCGATCATTCCAACACGACCGTCGGAAAGAGTGAGCGTTGCGAGTCCTTCAATAAAAGGCGTCGCATCCGAATAGATTGGTTGAGCTATCCATCCGCCCGTGCAGTCCATAAATCCGTAAAGATTCGTGCTGTCGCTTTTCAGAAGTATCACGCCGTCAGAGTATCCTTCTATCGAATATCCTGCCGGGACATCGTATTCACTTCCGTCAGCTCTGATCAAAATTTCTTCGTCGGAAATAACGCGGACAATGCGGCTGCTATCCCAAGCGTACCAGTCGATCGTCTGGCGGCGAAGTCTTGCGAGTCCGTTGTCAAAATAGTAGTATCCGATACTCTCCACTCCGTCTGTCAGCGGCGGCATCAAGTATTCGATAACGTATCTGACGTAATCTTCCTTGTAATACGGATTGTACTGATTTATAATTCTGTATCCGTTTTGAGTAATAAAAGTCATCGCTCCGCGATTGGCGGGGATAACGTCTCCGGGCTCGTACTCGCCGTAGTAAAGCTCGTAAACATCCTCCTCGTACCCCGACGCCTCAAGAGTCGGAACGACCTCGCTCCACACGACCGCGCCAACACCGTCAAACACAGGATATGCTTTGATGAAATTATATCCCGTGAGCTGATATGAGCCGCCCCAGATCGTTCTCACGTAATAATCGTAAAGTCCGTCCTCGCCTCGAACGGGATGCATATCCGAATCAGATACGCCGTAGTCACGGGGATAATCGAATGTGAGTCCGCGTGAATCCGCCTCGGGATCGTAGTCGCTGACCACGAAATTCTTGCCGTCTTCTGAGAGGTAGAAATACACGTCACGTCCTGCGGGATCATCGGGAACATCGTAAATATGTCTCTTAAACAGAGGTCTGCCCTCTGTGTCACGCGCATACGCGGGGGTGAATCTGTCGGGATGATACTGACAAAGAGGCGTTCCGTCTGACGAGCAGAGAATTACATTCTCGCCCTTGTCAATGATGATATATCCCATATAAAGCTCAACTGACGGTCTGTCCTCGGTGACGTAGTTTTCTTCAACCACCTTACCTCGCTCGTCGTCCGCAAGATATACGGATGTTTTCACCACATCTCTCGTGCGGAGAGAGTACGCCGTCGGGAGCTTGAACGAAAACGTCATTTTTGCGAGAGTTGTCTCGTTCGGGACGAAATTGTACGTCTCCTCAGCTCTGACAAGTCCGCTGTCCTCATACCCCGACACTGTTCCGATCTCAGAAAGGTAGTCGTCCAGCCTGCCCTCGTCATAAACCTTGATAGTGTTCTTGACCTTCTCGGGAGTAAGGGCCGGAGAGTCTGTCTCTGTATCGCTGTCCGATCCACCCTGACTGTCTGACGGAAGATTATCGTTTTTATCGCCCGATTCCAAAGAATCCTTTCCCTGAGAATCGGATCCGCTTCCAACAGGATCTTTTTTGTCTTCCTCAACGCTGTCCGACTCACTTGAGCCAAACCCGCCGAACCATTCGTTTCGGTCGATGAAGGAAATATCGTAATATCCGAGGAAATACAAGAGAACAAGAACGGCTATCCCGAACACTACTGCTATCTGTATGTAAGTTTTCAGAGATTTTTTAATCTTATCAAGTAAATATCTCATTCGGATCACGCCTTCTTTCTCTCACTTTTGTTTTTCTTCCACATCACTTGTGGTATTTGCTTCCCGCGTTTATCTCAGCGGCACGGTATATCTGCTCAAGGAGCATTACGCGGAACAGCTCATGCGGAAACGTCATCGGAGACACCGACAGACGAAGATCCGCGCGTTTTTTTACAGAATCGTGCAGTCCGTGCGACGATCCTATGATGAAAACGATCTCGGAAGCCAGCCCCGCCTGCTTCTCTGCAAGAGCCGCAAGAGCTTCCGATGACATCGTCTTTCCCTCAACGCACATCGCAACGACGTACGCGCGGGGGGAGATCTCCCCGAGGATCTTCTCAGCTTCACGCGAGAGAGCACGCTCGATCTCAGCGTCCGATGGATTCTGAGGAAGATTCTCAGGCTTCGGCTCGACCGTTGTTACCTGATAATACCTCGACATCCGCTTCAGATATTCCCCTGCGGCGTCACGGAATGAGGCCTCGGTAAGCCGTCCCATTGCAATTATTTTAATCTTCTGCATATTCAATTAATTTATGTATTGTAGCCTATGACAGGAAATTTATCTCAATATAATACACCGCGATCGTCATAACGAGAGGCAGAATGAAGTAAATCAGCTTTTTTGCTTTTGCACGGCTGACCTTCAGCTTTTCGAGATACTCCCTCTTCTGCTTGTGATCCCACTCGTCAGTCAGGTCCTCTTCGGTCTTTTCCTTCCCATCAAACGTGAATCCGTTCATCACATAGAAAACAACGAAAAGCACGCCGAGCAGAATTCCGTACAGCGTCATTCCGACGTAGAAGATCCACATCATCCGAAGTGTGTCGGAGAGAAGGATTATGAGGTGAAGAAGCCCCCAGAACACGATAAAATTCAGAAATATCAGCGCGATCTTTTTCAGTGCATCCTTACCTGTCTTTATGGTTTTGTCGTCATAGCTCAGCTTCATTTTCGTTTTCCCCTGATATGTAATCTCAGATGATCTTGCAAGCGCCGTTCTTTCTTACGCTGAGGATGTGGCACGCGCCCTCACCGAACACGGAGTTGATCTTTGCCTTGTATGCGTCTGTCATATCGACGGGAACGAACGCCTGAATCGTACCTGCGAATCCGCCGCCGTGTACTCTGCAAACACCGTCTGTACCCTTGAGGAAATCTTCAGTAATGCAAAGTGCGAGGGAGAGTCCCTGCTCTGCTACGTTCTTTGTTGTGTAAACGTTCTGAAGGAACTTGAAGCTCGAGTTGCCCGATGCAGTAACGCCGCGCTTGAAGCCTTCAACGTCACCGTCTCTGAGAGCCTCTACCTGTGCCGCAACTCTTTCGTTTTCCGCGAAGAAATGATAAGCTCTCATGATCGCACGGTCGCCGAGCTTTTCGCGGAGCTGTGCTCCCTTTTCAGCCATAAGCTTGTCAAGAGCGCATTTTGATGTGTCGCGGAGAACGGGAACACCGAGCTCAGCCGCAACAGCCTTCATTTCAGCGGGAACGGACGCGTAATCATCATTGAGGTCAGCGTGATTACCGCCTGTGTTTACGATGCAGAGCGCATATCCTGCGGATGTGAGGTCAAAATCCATCTTCTCGATAACGGGAGATGTGGGATCCTTGAAGTCGATCGTGATGAATCCGCCTACAGCGCAAGCTGTCTGATCCATAAGTCCGCAGGGCTTGCCGAAGTATTTATTCTCAGCAAACTGAGCCATCTTGGCGATCTCTACGTTGGAAACCTTACCGTCGTTGTAGAGGTAGTTGAGGATGTTGCCGACCATTACCTCGAATGCCGCGGATGAGGAGATACCGGAGCCCTTGAGTACGTTCGATGTTGTGTATGCGTCAAATCCGCCGATCTTGTAACCTGCGTCAACGAAAGCCTTTTCCATACCTGCGATGATAGCGGCAGATGTGAAGAACTTAGCTTCGTCGGGAGCGTCGATCGCCTCGGGAGAAACTACATCCTCGGGGAATCCTTCGGATTTGATTCTGACAACGCCGTCGTCTGTTTTCTTAGCAACAGCGAGGATATCGAGGTTAACAGATGCCGCGATAACTCTGCCGTGGTTGTGGTCTGTGTGGTTGCCGGAGATCTCGCTTCTGCCGCCGACGGAATATACAGATACATCTCCGTCACCGTAGAGCTTCTCAAATTCGGATACCGCAGATGCATATCTCTCTCTCTGCGCGGGAATATTTGCAGCGGGAACCATAAGACCGCCCTCGAGTGTTTCATCAATGCCGCCGGAGAGAATTGTATTTCTGAGTTCAAGTGTGTTCATGTCTGTCGCCTTTCTTAGCTTTGTATTTTATGTAATGATTTTTGTTTTTAATTCTAAGATTATATCACAAATAGTTTTCCGAAATATCAGAAAAATGTAAATAAACATTCCGGGGGGAAGTTTCAGAGCAAATTTGTTCATTATAAATTATATCAAAGAAATCGCGATATGTCAACTGCGGAAAACAGGCAGCCGACATAATAAAAAATTACCGGTGAAACCGGTGGTTGCACAAGTCCTAAAATGGCATAGGAATAGCTGTGCTTTAGGGCGCACTGAAATAGTCCACAAACTTCATATGATGCACTACAAGCGAAAATTCGGTTAACATAGCCTTCCTCCGGGAGGAAGGGGGACCGCTCGCGGTGGAAGGAGCCTGCGGAATGTAAAACATCGCCATATTACACGTTAACGCACTCTCCCTCAGTTACCTGCGGCGACAGCTCCCTCCCGGAGTGAACCTTTAAACTAAAATATTTTCGCTCCACCAGCATAGCTGGTAATTTATTGGTTGATTCAAATAAAAAATTACCGCAATCATTACATTGACAAAAAGGTAATTTCGTGATACAATAGTGATACAGAAATACAAATATTGCACGAATTATTTTACCGAAAGGAAAAGGAATAAATTATGGAAAACTTCGACAAGAAGAACGAGATCGAATCCGCAGAAGAATACGATCCCGAGATATACACTCTTACAGACGAAGACGGAAACGAGCTCAACTTTGCTCTTCTCGGAACACTTGAGCACGAGGGCGCAGTTTACAAGGCTCTCATCCCCGTAAACGAAGACGGCGAGGAAGAAAGCAGCGAATACATCATTCTCAAGTGCGGCGTTGACGAGGACGGCGAGGACATTCTCGAAACAATTGAAGATGACGACGAATTCGATCGCATTGCCGATATTTTCGACGACGAATTCTCCGATATCTTTTATGATGAAGACTGAGCAAGGTATTTAGTAATCGGAAATTGCATATTATCTGACCTTGCTCCCGAGAATTTTCCGCGGGAAAATTCTCCAAGGTGTTGCTTTAGCCTAGCAAGGTATTTAGTAATACTTAACTGCATATCAGCTTACCTTGCTCCCGAGAATTTTCCGCGGGAAAATTCTCCAAAGTTTTGTTTTAGCCTGGCAAGGTATTTAGTAATACTAAATTGCATCTCAGCTGACCTTGCTCCAAAGTTTTGTTTTAATCCGGCAAGGTATTTAGTAATACTAAATTGCATCTCAGCTGACCTTGCTCCAAAGTTTTGTTTTAATCCGGCAAGGTATATAGTAGTCAAAAATCCCTTATCAGCTTACCTTGTATCAGACTTTGTCTGAAATTTACAGTCATACAGGACAGCCGACTTTGATATAATAATAGTATCAGATCTATTAGCGGATACTTGTGTATCGGATACTTGAGTATCGGTAAGACGGCTTTAGTCGACAATCAATCATACGCAGCAGTCAAACAGTCCTGTTGTGTGCGAAATAGAACGAGCGTAAAAACCCACGAAGAGTAAAAAGGAGCCCGGACTTCCGACGCGGGGATGCAGACCTCCCTCCGCTGCCGTGAGACGCATTCCGCGCCGCCGCAGCGATCAGGACGCTGGGAGCACAAACCGTTGGAGAGGGCACCGTCCTTGCGAGAGCAGGGTTTCTATATGCTTGTTCAAAACGGCACTACGGGGCTTATATTTTTATTTTTTGACTGCAAAATTCTACTGTTTTTTGATTTAATTTACACTTTTCACATATTGGGGGTTATCATGCTTGATGTTTGTCTCCCCGGAACAGGCGGTACAGTTCCGCATCTTGAAAGATTTCTCTGCTGCTGTTATATGCGCTACAACGGCATGGGACTTCTCATCGACTGCGGCGAAGGTACTCAGCTTGCCGTTAAAAAAGCAGGTTTTTCTCTCGGAAAGATCGGCACGATCCTGCTGACACATTTTCACGCCGATCACTGCAGCGGACTTCCCGGCCTTCTTCTCTCTATGGGAAACGAAGGTCACCGCGATCCTCTTCTGATCTGCGGACCGAAGGGAGTTGACGAGATCGTCAAGGCTCTGACCGCGATCTGCACCGAGCTTCCCTTCCGCATCAACACTCAGGTTATGGGAGATTTCGATTCACTTGACCGTCACGGCTACAGCATCACTTCGTTTGAGCTGAAGCACTCCTGTCCGTGTATCGGATACGACATCCGCGTCTCACGTTCGGGAAAATTCGACAAAGAAAAGGCTGAGGCAAACGGCGTGCCGATGAAATTCTGGTCACGTCTTCAGAACGGCCAGAGCGTCGAGGGGTACACACCCGATATGGTACTCGGAGAAGCGCGCCGCGGCATCCACGTGACATACGCGACCGACACACGCCCGTGTGAGATCATCTCAACAATGGCTACCGACGCCGATCTTCTGGTCTGCGAGGGTATGTTTGAGAAAGCGAAAACAGCACGTGCAAAGGAATCGTCTCACATGACAATGATCGAGGCGGCAAATCTCGCACGTCAAAGCGGATGCGAGGAGCTGTGGCTGACACATTACAGCCCGTCTCTGCCCAATCCCGACGAGTTCGAGGGTGAGCCTAAGTCTGTTTTCAAAAATACGATCGTTGCTCACGACGGACACACCAAAACGATCAGATTTGCAGACTGATCTGCGGCGTACCGCTGAAATTATCATAAGTTCAAAATCATCACCGAAAGGTTTACACAATGCCGATTAAAATTCCAACCGGGCTTCCCGCGTCAGAGCTTCTCGCAGCTGAGAACATATTCACAATGGACGAGCTTCGCGCGGCATCTCAGGATATCCGTCCTCTGCGCCTCGCTATCCTCAATTTAATGCCCACAAAAATCACGACCGAGACACAGATCATCCGTCTCCTCTCGAACACTCCCCTTCAGATAGAGCTGACTCTCCTTCGCACCGCGAGCCATAAGGCATCCAACACGAGTGCGGAGCATATGGAGACGTTCTACCGCACGTTTGGTGACGTAAAAAATGAAAAATTCGACGGTCTCATCATCACAGGTGCGCCTGTCGAAAATCTTGATTTTTCCGACGTCGACTATTGGGACGAGCTGTGCGAGATCATGCGCTGGTCAAAATCGAACGTTTACTCCACGCTTCACATCTGCTGGGCGGCGCAGGCTGCACTTTGGTTCCACTACGGTATTCCCAAATATCCGCTGGACAAAAAAATGTTCGGTGTTTTCAAGCACAAGAATCTTCAGCCGAATCACCCACTTCTTCGCGGATTTGATGAAGAATTTGTCGCACCGCACTCGCGCCACACCGAAGTAAAACGTGAAGACGTTGAAAAATGCGCCAAGCTTGACATTCTCGCAGAATCGGATGAAGCGGGACTTTACATAATCGCATCAAAAAAGCGTCGTCTGTTCTACGTAACGGGCCACAGCGAATACGATGCCGAAACTCTTGCATCCGAATATTTCCGCGACGTAAATCTCGGCAAGCCGATCGAGATACCGAAGCACTATTTCACAAACGATGATTCCGCGCTTCCGCCGAAGAACGTGTGGAGAGGACACGCGCATCTTCTGTTCTCGAACTGGCTCAACTATTTCGTTTACCAGAACACGCCGTACGACCTTGCGGACATCAATCCGATCGTTATTTAATTCCCAATACAACTCAAAAAAAATCGGGCGACCTGCACTTACGCAGACCGCCCTTATTTTTGCCGAAATACCGGCTTAGTCCTTTTGATATTCCAGAATATCCCCTGCGTCACACTCGAGCACCTCGCAGATCGCCGCAAGAGTCGAGAATCGGATAGCAGTCACCTTGTTATTTTTGATCTTCGACAGATTGACGTTCGAGATCCCCACACGCTCTGCCAGCTCATTCAGGGAAATTTTCCTCTCCACCATCATTCTGTCGAGTCTGAGCACAATTTTTCCCATAATCTCACCTCAAAGAAGCCCGTCAACATCCTTCTCCAGCTCGATCCCGTGCGCGAAGAACTGCGTGATACAAAGTACCACGATGCCGATCACGAGTCCGTCAAGGCTGTTTGAAACTTCCGCCATCTCTGAGCCAAGCACAAAATATGCAATGATGCTCATAACAAATCCGACCGCAGGAGTCGCGATCGAGAAAAAACCGACCTCGCGGAGCTTTTTAACGTTCTGCGGCTGGAACGGCGTTGTTCCCTCGGAATTCTTGATGATCGCATTGAGGTTTCTGAAGATCATCGCCATAAGTGAGAGAATGAGCACAGCCCCGATTCCAAACAAACAGAACGCTGTCATGTTTACAGCCCCGTCTGTAAGCGGCGCGTTTACCTCAAATCCGTATATTCCGAGCTCAACACCGCAGCATTCCTTCGCATCAAAATCGACGAAATATTTGAGTCCCGCAGGATAAACGATCGAGCAGACCGTTGCCGCAGCCATAAGTGCCGCCGCAATCCAATGGAACACCTCAACGACCTTTGTCACAACTTTTGCTATCTTGTCAGCACCCTTCATTTTTTGTCCCTCCAATTGTTCTATTTGTTTTCTGCATCTTCATTATAACACACAAATTTATGTTTGTCAATAGTTTTTTATCGTTTGTCGATAATTTTTGTATACTTCACGATAACAAGAGACAAATAACGGTACCGAGGCGTGATGGCTGTCGTAGAAATACCGAATCTACTTGATCCACCACTCAGGAGTTATTTCCCCGAGCCTTATGGTTCTGCCTGTGGAATAATCAAGCATAATTTCTATATCGTAATAATTCCCTGCCATAATCTGCACCATCAGTTCACGGCAAGCGCCGCAAGGTGCACCGTTTGAGCCATCGGGCAAAATACAAAGAACCTTGTCGATCTCATGCTCACCGCCGGTTATCATATTGAAAATAGCATTTCTTTCTGCACAAATACCAAGTGTTGAGCAAGTATCTATACAAACACCTGTATATATCTTTCCGGATTTCGAACAGACCGCAGCAGCTACTTCGCCGCAGGTGACATATTCCGAAATTCTCCGCTCATTCAACACGGCTTTTGCAGCCTCATACATTTCATTCCAAATCTTTTCCATAAGTAACCTTTTATTCGGTTTCCCGTTTATATCCGTTTTTTAAGAATATCCTTAATAGTTTTATTCAATAAATCTCGATCAGCCTGCCGAGCACAGTCGAGTAAACATAGACCTCCTCGATCTCCTCGCAGAACATCTCAGAGCAGATCTCTCGGTAATATGTGAGCTGATTTCTGTGTCTCTCGCGCAGTTTTCTCTCCGCAAGCTCACGGTTTTCCCACTCCTCCGCGCTCAGCGAATCGGTTTTGTAGTCTACAAGAACGAGCTTTTCCGAATCGGGATCGCGGAAAACGCAGTCAACAACGCCCTGAATCGTGATCTTTGTACCCGACTCGTCGAGCTTGCGCTTCAAGATGTCTTTTTCCGTGAATCGTGAAGCGTCAAGGAGCGCATTGAATCTGAACTCACGCTTCACGAGGGGTGAGCGAGTGATCTTGTCGAGCAGCGAGCTTCCGATAAATCTTTCAATTTGACGACGATTTATAAGTTCATATTGTTCAACTGAGATAAACTTTTTTTCAATAAGACGATTCGCCTCAGCCTCAAATCCTTCAGACTTGAGACGGTCAAAATCCGCAAACTGCATAAAGAGATGTACCGCATTTCCTCGGTCAGCCGCAGTCGCAAATCTCTCACCGATCATAAATGACGGCTTCTCGATCTCATCCGACTCATCACCGAGCTCGTCCTCTGCCTCGTCGTCTGCCCCTTTATCGAGAATGTTTCCGCGCAGATCTGACACAGGCAATTTCGACGGGATCCCTGCGAGATAATCGTCGTACGGATCTTTCTCAATCCGCGCCCGGATGATTTCGTACTCGTCCTCTCTCTCGGAAATTACGTCGTCTCCGCTGTCATCATCCGCCTCACCCACAAGATCGTCTGCCACGCGATCCGTGCGAATGACGTTTACACTCACCTTGTCGCCGAGTCCTCCCCGAAATGATGCATCAAGAAGCCAATCAACGTAAGACGACTTATTTTTGATTAAATATTCACCACAATATTCACTTTCAACAGAAGCTGACGCGAGTTTTTTGTCTGCATCGCTGACGCTTGCCGTGAGGATAAGCTTGTTTCTCGCACGGGTGAGCGCGACGTACAGCATCCGCATTTCTTCATTGATCGCTTCGTCTCTGATCTGAGATGAGATCATCCGTCGGAAGATGTTGTCGTACCTCTCAAGCCCCTTCTCAGATGGGAGCATCATTGCTGCGCCATACTTCTTATCAACGAGAATTGTGCCTGTTTCATCCCCGGAATTACGCTTTTTTCCGCACTCCGCTATGATACAGACGGGGTATTCGAGCCCTTTTGATGCGTGGATGCTCAAAATCGAGACCGCATCCGAATCCTCAGCCGTACTCTTTTTTCCCTCAGTTTGTCCGCCGATCTCGTCTTCTCTCAAGCTTCGCAAGAAAGCCGAAAGTCCCCTGTTCTTGGGGTTGAGCGAGCCGTTCTCAAACTCCCTCGCGCGCTCAGCGAAGGACCGCAAAGCAGAGGATTCAAGCGGATCTTCTATCACTTCAGGGATACTGTTTAATTCATTATTGTTGATTAAATATTCAATGTAATCGGGCAGCGAAATACCACCAACGATCGTTTTTTCGGCGTCATACCAGCGCACAACACGCTCACATTTGATGCAGATTTCCTCGTCAGCTTCGATATTTCCGTGCGCGATATCGGAAACCGTCTTAAACAAAAATCCGTCCGATAAACGTCTGAGCGCGACGATCTGTGCAGGAGTGAACGAAAAAACAGGAGAGATGAGTGCGCCCGCCGTATACACCTCACGCAAGGGATTGTCCACAAAATTGAGCAGGCAAATGAGAAGCTTTACCGATGCGAAATCTTCCGCGGGCGATTCTTTTGCAGTATTTACAGGTATCCCGAATCTGCCGAGCGCCGCTTTGTACCTCTCCGCTGACGCTCCCGGACTACGCATAATGATAGCGAAATCACTTGGACGAACAATTTTTCCGGCATCGTAAGAGTATCTTCCGACCATGTCTCGCACGATCTGTGCAACCACAGAAGCCTCGTCGATCGCGTCCGGGCTACCATCATCTGTTTCATTTTGTACACTTTTTTTGTCGATCAAAATAAGGTCAACAGGCTCGTCCCCGCCGTCTCTCTTTCCTTTTATGAGGTCATCCTCAGTAAGATATCCGATGCCGCCGAAGGTCAAGGTTGAGTGAGAAACGGCGTTCGTAAAATCTATAACAGGTCCGTCACAGCGGAAATTCTCACTGAGGAATATCGACTCACCCGAGCGCGAGTCAAAATCATTAGAGTCCGCGCCGCCAGATTCGGCGGACTTCCCCCACTCGTCTCTGTATCTCTTGAAAACATCCGGCTCAGCACCGCGGAATCGGTAGATCGACTGCTTGATGTCGCCGACCATAAATCTGACCGAATTTTCCGAGATCGCGGTAAAAATTTTGTCCTGCACATCGTTTGTATCCTGGTATTCATCCACAAAAATGTACTTGTATTTCTCACCGATCTCTCGCGCAATAGCTGTCGGCTGTCCATTTTCGTCGACAAAAAGCTTCAGCGCGATCCTCTCAAGGTCATCGTACTCGATGCAGGCGTTCTTCACCTTGATTTTTTCGAGCTGCTCACGGTATTCACGCGCAATGTTGTAAAGCACCCGCGTGATAGACCTCATTTTCTCAGCGGATCTTCTGTTCTCATCTGATGAATAGCAGAAATATGTCTCCGCAAATGCGCTCCGATCTTTTTTGAACAGATCGCGGATATGTTTATAATCTGCACAAAGCTCATTTTTGTGCTTTTCGCCCACCGATCCCAAGCGTGCAGGTGAATAGTCGAGGAACTCATCCTTCAGGACGTCATATTTCAGCTCGTGAGCACCCACGAGATCGAGCATCTGTCGACACCACGAAAGATCACCGTCAAGTGCCGTGCGATACTTTTTGTCGATCTCTGGATACTCTGCGATTTTACGACTGAGCACTTCAAATACCCCGGTGTAATAACGAACCAAGTCACATATACTCTTCTTCAGTTTTACACCAAACACGGTGTCAAACAGATCCTCACCGTCCGCAATTTTATCCACCGCGGATGTATATTCATTCGCGTAAGTGTCGTCACCGATCTTGTCAACCATCCAAAGAATCTCTTCGTCGATCTTCTCGCTGTCGCGGGTAATACCTATCGTGTTCGCAAGCAAAACGAACGGATTCGTCATCTGAGACTCGCTTTCTGCCGTTTTCTCGAACTCAGAGTTGACGATCTGCTTGATTATCCGCTTTTTAATACTCTTCGCGCGAACTTCATCGATTATTTTCGAGTCACTTGGGAACCCCACGGCAGGAAAATATTTTCTGATATTTTTGTATAAAAATGAATGGATCGTGGATATTTCTGCCGATCCGATCTTTCCCGCATTTCTCCGCAAACGCTCAGCGCGCGCAGGATCATCAGCTCTGCATTCCGCCGCCTCGTTTCGCATAGCTGAGGCAATTCTCGAGCGCATTTCCGCCGTTGCGGCTTTAGTAAAAGTCACGATCAGCATCTCGGAAATATCCGCACGTCCCTGTCCGACGAGCTCTACGATCCTCGCACTGAGACAGGCCGTTTTCCCGCTTCCCGCCGCAGCCGACAGGAGCAGATTTTTATCTTCAAAGTAAATCGCTCTCTTTTGCGACTCAGTAAAATTCACTTTACCCATATCTTTTACATTAATTTATTGTAATTTTATTTCTGCAAATATATTTGTTCTCGCACCATTCGCAAGGCAGGCGTCCGCCGTGTTTTCTCGGTTTCGCATCTGCACGTCCCCGAGCTATCTCTGATGCAATCTTCCCGATCGTTCTTTCGAGATCTGCGTAGATCTCGGAGTATCTTGCCGCATCGAGAATTACCGAATGTTTGTCGGATGGCTTGATCTCGCCGTTCTTCCCCACTTTCACAGGAACAAATCTGCCGCCAAGATCGCGCTCCATTGCACGGAGAATTTCCTCATTTTCGGTGAAAATTCCGCTTTTCTCGATTTTTCTGACCGATTCGTCTCCGTCAAGCTCAATTGAGCCTTCGTTTTCGCGAGTCGAAACCGCAGGTTTTGTGATGTAGTACTCAGCACCCGCGGGGACTACGCAGCCCTCTCCCAGAGCCGCAGATCCGAATTTCCAGATCGAAAACAGGTAGATCATCAGCTGAACTCCGTAACCAAGCTTCAAGTCATCGAGCGAGAACGTCTTAGACCCTGTTTTGTAGTCGACAATTCTGAAGTAAACCGTTCCGTCCTCTGCCGTATATTTGTCGATCCTGTCGACGACTCCGCCGAGTATTACACGAATTCCATCGTCACTCTCAAGCTCGATTGCACTGACCGCGCTTCCGGGAAGTCCGACCGACACCTCGTACCCCGCAGGCTCAAATTTACTCTCACGGAACTCTTCAACTATCGCATCGACGAACGAAAGCACATTTTTGTTCAGCTGATCGTACAGGTACGCAAACCGTGCATTTCCCGATCCTCGCGAGAACTCGTTCGCCCTTCCGCTTGAATTTGCAAGAGCTTCAAGGTATTCGTCAATGAGTCCGTCAACGATCGCCGCCGTCTCCTCCCTCGTCAAGTCCGCTGATTTCAGCCTGTCTGACGGGATACTGACGAAAAACTTTTCGAGAATACTGTGTACAAAATTACCGACATCCACAGACCTGATCTCCGCCTTCGGCTCAGGCTCGATCCGCGCGAGATACTTGCAGGTGTAATTGAACGGGCACGACACAAAAGTCTCGATCCTGCTCTGCGACAGGCGCATTGATCTCGGGATCTCACCTTCAAAGTCTAGCGCAGCATCGGTGACCCTCAAGCCGCTCTTTTCCACCTCATCCACGCCGATTATTCTGCGAAGTAGAGCTCGGTCTTCCTCAGATTTGCGGCGTGAGAGCAGATACCTCGCACCCGCTTTTGTGTAAACGATCTCACCGAGGGGAAGCTCACCGAATTTTCGCACGACATTTTTGCCGCAGGAAGAAAAGATTTCATCAATTCGCCGCGCACCCTCTGACATATTCTCTCCACCCTGAACGATAACAAACAGCTTTTCCGTCGGCATCGCCACGGTTCGATAGTACATAAAATATTCTCTCGCGTTGAGTATATCGCTGTCGGGAGAGGAGAGCTCAAGCCCAACCGCTTCGAGCGCGATCTTGTCCCGCTCGCCGAAATAATTTTTCTCATCTGATACAGCGGCGGGGAATTCACCCTCGACCGAGCCGAGAACGATCACGCACTTTGCTTCACCGACTCGAACACCAGACGCACTTCCGAGCGTGACCTCGTCAATACCCGTCGGGATCGTACCCGTATCCATAAGTGACGCCACACGGGTGAACAGATTCAAAAATCCGCCCGCGTCCATCAAGGTATCTCCGAGCATATTCACCATTTTATCAAGGATCTCGCAGACGTATCCCCATGATCTCCTCGTCTGATCCGCCTGCATGGGAATACCGAGGCTTTCGTAAGATCTTGCGATCTCCTCAAGTCCGACGTAAATTTCATAATCACCCGCGAGGGAAACAATTCCCTCAGCAATTGCTCGTGCGCTGATCTTTCCGTCGTCGAAGCTCTCCGCCAGCCTCTCAAGAGGCGGGATAAGCTTTTCTTTCGCTTCGTTTGCGATCCGTATGATCTCCGCGCCGCGTTCCGTGATCTCCGTTTTGTATCCGTCGGGGTTCATTGACCACGCGTCTGCCGTGTACATTCGTCTGCCGGAGATATTCCACGTTGTTGTGTATCTCTCGAGAATATCCTCTTCCCAATCGTCACCCGATTTTCCGAGCGGCGTGAGTCCCGTTTTGACGAGAGAAATAATATCTTCCCTCTGCCAGCCGTCCGCGATAACAGACATAACCGCCATAACAAATCTCACCGCAGGAGTACGCGAGACGTCATTTGCCTTCGCCATAAAGCATCGCACGCCGTGACGTCTGATTACGGTGTCAATTATTCCCTCGCGGGTGCTAATATCTCTCGCCACAACCGCAATGTCGGAGTATTTGTATCCCTCGTGCACAAGTCGGTCGATTATCGCCGCACAAGCCTCCGCTTCATCGTATCTGTCAGCACAACTGATTATGCTGACGCTGTCCGAGCTGTCCTCACCGTCCGATCCTGTGCCGGACACTTCCGAGTATGCGAAAATTTCCTTCTCAAGAAGTCTGAGATCGTCACATCCTTCGTGCCTGCGGTTCTCCTGCATCGGGATGATGTTCTCCTCCACCCCGATCCTCGCGGCAAGAGATCTCACACGTCTGAGATAATCGCGCACCTCACCGAACTGTATTTCGTCCTCATTTACAGCCCCGTCTGCCGTCGGAGGACACATAAACGTCACCGTAACACCCTCGCTCTGCGATATCATCTGCGAGAGAATCGTCATCTCGGGCTTTGTCAAGGAGAAAAATGAATCAATATATACCTTTTTTCCTTCAAAATATCTGCAGGTCTTAAGCTGATTTGCAAGATTTATAAGAAGATCCCCTCGGTCTATGTAGTCCTCATGCAAGATAGCCTCGTATGCGGAATAAACAAGGATCGCATCATTCAGACGTGAGATCAAATCTCCCTCAGACCGCCTCGTTAATGCGTCAGCCGTACCACCATCGTTCTGCCCATTCTCTTCTGCCTCAGCGGTCAGAAGTCTGAGTGCATTCTCAGCCTCAAGGGGCGATATCCCGCTTCCCTTCAGCTCGTCGATCGCACGCATCAGATGCGGAATGTTCCTGTCCTCACGATCTCCGAGAAGATTGTTTTTGTATATCTCAAGAGATTCCCAAACAGAGAGCATCGCGCGCCACACAAGAAGCGAACGAGAGCCTTCATCAATTACAGTATCGCAAAGTCCACCGAAAACTCGTCCGACAGAATTCGCAAGACGGGTGAAATTCGTCACTTCGAGATAAAGATTTGATGAAACGTGAAGCTCTCCCGCCATCCGCGTCTCCCAGTCAACCGTTTCCTGCTCGGGAACGATCAGAACGACCTGCCGCTTTTTTCCAATATCTTCTTTTATCATCTCGCAGATCTTGCGGGATTTTCCCGTACCCGATCGCCCGATAATCAAATTAAGCATAAAATACGCTCCGTAAATTTCAACTTAAAATGAGGAAATAACCCCAATTATCAACAAACCGTACGCGCGAGGTTAGTCTTACGTACGGTCGTTATTTTTATTTTTTATCTGATTCAGCCAACTGTATACCGTTCAAATCTAAGCAATTCAGTTGAGAATTCTGTCTAACGGCAAGATTTTTCAAAAATCACGTCAGCGCTCATCAATCTTTGCAATTATAACTTTACCGGCGATAGGACTGTCAGACCAAGTGTCGTAAGGAGATACAAACTGATTTCCAACCGACATCGCAATGTGTGCGCCAACCGCACCCGTGAAGCCTGTCTGACCTGCAGTACCGATCTTCTGTCCGCGTGTTACAACGTCACCAACTGTGGCTGTAACAGAACCGAGATTGTAGTACCACGTCTTGAGTCCCCAACCGTGATCAATTACGACAATGTTTCCTGCATAATCAAGGATTCCAACATATACAACTTCACCTGCGTTGCACGCAACAATGTCAGATCCCGCAGCCGCCGTGTAGTCAACACCGTTGTTGCGGTATGTAACCGTTGTGCTGTTGTTGAGGTATACGTCTCTGCCGAATCCTCGCATAAGCTGGTAGTTTCCTGTCACACCAAGTATGAAGTGACCTGAGAAGTGTCTCGTTGTCACAGACTTCGCCATGATCTCCTGAGTAGCATTTTCAAACTGCTCGAGAGCTGCAGTCGTTCTGTAAACCGAAACAACACTTGCGGGAACTGTGTAGTATGAATACTTCGGACCGGGATTTTCGATCGTCAGATTTGTGTTCTGTGTTACTCCGCCGTAGGAGAATGTCAGAGTGTAAATGCCCGAAGGACAGTCAGCGTTGATCGGAAGAAGAGCTACCGCTCTGTTGTCGCCTGCATCGAAGAACTTCGGTGTCACACCGTTCGGGAGTGTGGATACAAATTCGATCTTCTCGGGACGTGTTACGTTGAGAGCTGTGATCGCAGTAAACTTACCCGATTCAACAGTGGTCATGCCGAGGTAGAATTCAGCAGGTGCAGTAACGAGAGATCCGAATGAGAAGCCAAGCTCACCGCAGAATGATCTGCCGGGATCGTCGTACCACTTAGCTGTAACAGTAACCTCAACCTCTTTTGTGTTGTCAAGTCTGAACAGAGAAAGATTCGAGAGAATATCCTCGAAGAGAACCGATCCGTTCTTCGCGTCGGTAACCTTTACAGTACAGTAATCGGGATTGTGGCTGAACGCAAGATCAAGTCCGCCTTCAATCTCGAACGATTCCATAACGGGATTTATAAGCTCGTCAACGTTTCTGTCAACGTAGTCGCCCGTGTAGTTTTTGTACTGCCAGATCGCACTGTCGGGAGTTACATAATACTCGTGCGACAGAAGAAGTGTCGGAATTGTTGAGTCGTCGTAAAGACTCTCAGCGTAAACGCTGGTTATAAACTGCTTAGCATCCTCTTCGCTGATCTTGTGGGCAGTTCCGTTGTTTGAGACAAAATAGTTTGTCGCAGGATCCTGTGAAAAATAACATTCGTATGATTCTTTTTTCACATTGCTCGAAACTGTGACCACATAGCACTTCTCGCCTGTAAGAGATGTGGGAAGCGCAGGGATCGCCTGTGAATTTTTCTTCATCGTGAGGAAGAATTTTATAAGCGCCTCAGCTTCTTCACCGTCTGTCTCACGGGTCAGGACGTATTCCTTCTGGTTGATATCCTTGATCGTGATCGCAACAGCGGTGTTCTCGTCAATGGGAGCGTTCTGCACCTGACGGTAACTGAGCACTGCTGCGAGTGTCGGGATGAAGCACAAAAGTACGACTATTGTGATAATAATTTTATTTTTCACGGCGTACCATCCTCTCTGTTTTACTTTATGTATATTTTTGTGTATTTCCGCACGAAAAAGTTATCCGATACGAAAACACGTTTACTTATATTCTGCCTATTATATATTATAACCGACAAATGAGAAAAAATCAATACCTAACTTTTTTCTCACGCGTCTCAAGTGAGCAAATCAGCTGAACAAAATTTTATTTTGCGGTCGAGATGAGTCTTTCAAGTATCTCAGAATACGCGATTCCTTCATTCATCATCATTTTGGGGTACATTGAGATGGGGGTAAATCCCGGGAGAGTGTTGATCTCGTTGAACACGAACTCGCCCTCGGGCGTATAGAAGAAGTCGACTCTCGAGAACGCTCTGCAGTCAAGAGCCTTGAAGATCGTCTCGGCATACCCCATAACCTCGCACATTTTTTCCTCGCTGAGTCTCGCGGGAAGATAGAAGGATGACGCATCGCTGATATATTTTGTCTCGTAATCGTAAAATTCGGCAGATCCCTTGTCGATCTCTGCGGGATGTGCGACGGTATAAACTCCGCTCTCCTCGAGAACCGCAACTTCGATCTCGGGACCGAGGATAGATTCTTCAATGAGAACCTTTGAGTCCTCATCAAGTGCTGCCATCAGAGCCTCGGCAAATTTTTCAGCCGACTTGACCTTTGTGACTCCAACGGAAGAACCTGCTCTCGCGGGCTTGACGAACATCGGGTATCCGATCTCACGCTCGCATTTTTCGCGGATAGCATCGGCATCGGCGGGATTTTTCACATCAGACTGACGGACGACGACCGCCTTCGCCTGACGGATCCCCGTCTGGTTATCAATGATCGCCTTTGTTACAGCTTTATCCATACAAACGGCAGATGACTGACAATCGCATCCGACGATCGGGATTCCTGCGACAGCGAACATACCCTGGAGGGTACCGTCCTCGCAAAATTTTCCGTGGATCATAGGAAGGACTGCGTCTGCGTTGATCTTCTCGACCTTCCCGTCGCGCTCGTAAGTGAGGCAGCCTTCGGCGAGGTCAACGGACAGGGGATATTTCACGCCATTCATCCAGCTGTCGGCGGCGATCATTGCGGGATCGTCGTTATAGAGGTAGAATCTGCCCTCGCGGGAGATACCCACGGTGATGACGTTAAATTTTTCCTTATCAATATTGTTATAAGCTGCTGTCGCGGATGACAGCGAGACTTCGTATTCGGAGGATTTCCCTCCAAAAAGAAGAATAACGGTTTTCATATATGTATACCTTTCGAGGTTTAATTTCAAATTTTATTTTTCTTTCGCTTACAGCGGGGATGCCTGATCCCCTCTTTAAGAATTCTCCCCTATGGGTGAAAACTTATAGTTTATCTTCATCGACGCGGCAGCTGTTAGCCGCGTCTCAACGGACGTGCCGTCCGTAGTTTTAGGGGGGATTCTTAAGGGGGGATCGGAGTGCTGTTCACCATCGGTGAATTGCACGACTCCCATCCTTAAGCGGCTGGATTCATAAGGACCTGCCGCCAAGGTCCTTATGCGCCGTCCGCGTAGGACAATAAAAATCCAATTGCAATTTGCTCGGGCAAATTGCTTCCCTAAATCCTAACAATTAAAGCAAATCGTAATTTGATACACTTTACAAAAGTGCAAAAATGCCCAAAGATAATCACGCTTCACTAAGCGTCAACAAATACTCCACCGAGTCGCAGAGCGCCTGCCAGCTCGCATTGATAACGTCAGACGATACACCGATCGTGCGCCATACACGATGCCCGTCTGTCGATTCGATCGATACACGAACCGCGGAGGCGGTCGCACGGGAGTCGAGCACACGAACTCGGTAGTCCGTCAGGTGCATTTTCTTGATCTGCGGGTAGAATCTGCTGAGCGCACGGCGCAGAGCCTCGTCAATCGCGTTGACAGGACCGTTTCCCTCGCCTGCCGTGAGCTCCTCTCTGCCGTCAACCGAAATCTTTATCATCGCGGATGCGGTAAATTCGTCACCGGTCCCCTCAATATTCTCTCCTGCAATCACCTTGAGGCTGAGAAGCTTGAAGAATCGTCTCCTGATTCCGAGAGAATCGTCGATCGCAAGGGCTAAGGAAGCACCTGCATCCTCGTAATCGTACCCCGCAGTCTCCCGCTCCTTTATCATCTCGACCGCATTCAGCACACGCGGATCATCCTTTGTAAAGGAGAAATCTTCTTCTCCGCGGGAACGCATATACAGCTCCATTTTTTCAATGATCGCCGCGCGTCCGCTGAGTCCGCTGACAACAATATTTCTTGTATTTCCAACCGTCTCGGGAGAGATATGCTCGAACGATCGCGGAGCTTTTTTCACTCCGTCGATGTGCGCGCCCGCCTTGTGAGTAAAGGCATATCCGCCGACAAACGGTTCGCTTTCGTTAAATGAGAGGTTCGCAGCCTCGTTCACCTGTCTTGCAATAGAGGTGAGAGATGCGATCTTATCCCCTATGCAGTCAAATCCAAGCTTGAGCTGCAGAACGGGGATCAGTGTGTTGAGATTGGCGTTTCCGCAGCGTTCTCCGACACCCGAGATCGTACCGTGGATCTGGGATGCGCCCGAGAGGACAGCGGATATGGTACACGACACCGCCATTCCCATATCGTTATGGCAATGGATGCCGATATTTTCATATTTTTCGCACACGGCGGATGTTATAAGCCCAACAACATCGGGGAGCATACCGCCGTTCGTGTCGCACAGGACAACTCTTGATGCGCCCGCCTTGAATGCGGCATCAACCACCTCGATCGCATAGGCGGGATTGTCGGAATATCCATCAAAGAAATGCTCCGCGTCGAAGATGACCTCTTTGCCCGAGGCCACGAGGTAAGCAATACTGTCGCGGATCATACGTAGGTTCTCGTCCGCTGTAGATTGCAGGACGTCTGTTACCTGATAGAGCCACGCTTTTCCGTAAATCACCGCCGTCGGAACGGGGGAAGATGCGGCAAGAGAGAGGAGTCTGCTGTCGTCCGCACGCTCTCCCGCGCGGCAAGTTTGTGTAAACACCGCAATTTTTGCGTTTTTGAGCTCGCGCTGAACATCCCCGAGAGATGCGAAAAACTCACGGCTTCTTTCATCCGTGATCATTCCGGCCTCAATATATGATACGCCGAGCGAATCGAGTGCGTGAATAACTCTTAGTTTATCATCGCGCGAAAATTCTACTCCCGCGCCTTGTTCTCCATCTCGCAGGGTTGTGTCGAAGATCTCAATTTTCATAACTGCGGTTTCCTTTGTCGTTTTTTTGTTTTGAAGGTGTGATTCGTGCGAATCATTTGTTTTTTCTCGCACTGCGCGTGGGGCGCATCAAATTTCGATTCGTGCAAATCGGTGGATTTTTTCGAAACAATTTGCTCAAAGCAAATTGTATTTTTCTTTATGTCCTACGCGGACAGCGCACAAGGACCTTAACGGCAGGTCCTTGTGAATCCAGCCGCTTAAGGCTGGGGGTGCTCCGCACATCCCCCCTTAAGAATCCCCCCTAAATCCACGGACATACTGTAATCGAGACGCGGCCAACAACTGCCGCGTCGATGAGGTATAACTATAAGTTTGCACCAATAGGTAGGATCCTTAAGGGAGGATGCGGCTTGCCGCCTTCCCTTAAGCGCCTGAATTCATAAAGACCCGGCGCGAGGGTCTTTATGCGCCCTCCGCGCAGGAGCATATAATCTATTCGGAATTTGCATCGGGCAAATTCCTCCAAAAAATAATCTAATGAATCAAGCAAATCGTAATTTGATGCACTTACAAAAGTGCAAAAATACCCAAAAACTCACTTTACATTCTTCCACTTGTTGATCGCACTGAGATAAGCCTTGATCGAGGCTTTGATCACGTCGGTCGATACACCTCTGCCAGTAAAGACAGATTCGCCAACCTTTATTTTAACTTTGGCTTCACCGAGAGCGTCCGTACCTTCGGTAATTGCAGTAATGTTGTAGGAAATCAGCTCCGCTTCGTCCGCCCCTGCAATGCGGTTGATCGCATTGAACGACGCGTCGATCGGGCCCTCACCCGGAGCCGCTTCGGTAACGATCTCCCCTTCGGAGTCCCCGTTTTGTATCTTGAGCGACACAAGCGCCATCGCTTTTATGTGATTTCCAGATTGGATCTGGAACGTGTTCAGATAATACATTCCGCTGAGCCCGTCGAGGTACTCACCGATTATCGCACGAACGTCATCATTCGTTATCACGGATTTTTTGTCAGCGATCTCTTTGAATCGTGCAAATGCCGCATCAATTCCCGCAGTATCGAGAGAGTACCCGAGACTTGCCGCACGGTCCGCAAAAGCGTGTCGTCCGCTGAGCTTTCCGAGAACGATGCTGTTTGAAGAAAGACCAATCACCCCGGGATCCATGATCTCGTAAGTCGATCGTGACGCCATAACCCCGTGCTGATGTATTCCGCTCGCGTGAGAGAACGCATTCGCGCCCACGATCGCCTTGTTCGGAGATACCGCAACACCCGAGATCGACGACACCATACGGCTCGTCTCAGCGATCTCGCGTGTATTTATTCCGCATAAGATCTTATCTCCGCCCGAGAGAATTACATCTCCCCTCACAGAGAGCGCCATCACGATCTCTTCCATAGCCGCATTTCCCGCGCGCTCACCGAGGCCGTTTACCGTACATTCGATCTGCACAGCTCCCGCCTCGATCGCCGCAAGGCTGTTTGCTGCCGCAAGTCCGAGATCGTTGTGACAGTGCACGCTGATCTCAAATTCCCCCGCCACATTTTCTCTCACCGACTTGACGATGCGTGAAAATTCATCGGGAGTCGTGTATCCGACAGTATCGGGAATATTTACGATCCCCGCTCCGCTTGACACCGCCGCGCGTACAGCTTCGATCAGAAAATCGGGATCTGTTCGGGTAGCATCCTCTGCCGAAAACTCGATCTCGTCAAAAACGCCGAGACCTTTCGCATAGCTTACGTTTTCTTTTATTCTTGCGAGAGCTTCTTCTCTCGTGATCTTCAGTTTATTTTCAAGGTGAATGTCGCTTGTTGCGATAAATATGTGAAGCCGTCGTCTGTTGGCGGGAGATATCGCCTCAGATGCCGCATCAATGTCAGACCGTATCATGCGGGAGAGCGCTGAGATCACAGGATCTCCGTGAAGCTCGCCCCTGCCCGACGCTTCAGCAACCGCGCGAACCGCCGCCGCATCTCCGACAGATGACGCAGGAAATCCCGCTTCGATAATATCAACACCCATTTTTGAAAGACGCTTTGTTATGTCAAGCTTCTGTGCAGTACCAAAATGCACACCGGGTGTCTGCTCACCGTCGCGGAGAGTAGTGTCACAAAATTTAATGTATGTCATAATTCCACCTGTAACGTCAATTTTATTTTCCGTTTTGGAATAAGGCGCGATTTTTCTTCCGTCAGCAGTGCAGAACAGCCGCACGAACATTTCCTGAGAGGTCCTTCAGGGGTGTGTACTTCATTCCGAATTCTTCAGCGATTCCCCGAACCGCATCCCCCTGCTTCCAGCCGTGCTCAATTATCATCTGACCGCCGCATCTGAGCTTTTTTCCCCAAACTTCAATGATCGCGCGGATAAGTGAAAGACCGTCTCCGCCGTCGGTCAGAGCGATCCGCGGCTCGTGCGACAGCTCCGCTTCAAGAGAGTCCATCTCATCCTCGGCAATGTACGGCGGATTTGCCGTAATAATATCAAAATATTCCCCGGGGAATAAATCGATTGCCGCATCCCCCTCAACAACCTCGCACACATCTGACAACCCAAGTCGGCTGATGTTTTCTCTCGCAAGAGATGCAGTATCTCGGCACAGCTCCACTGCATATCCCGACGATTTTTTCGATCTCGTATAATGCAATACCGCCGCCGCAATACATCCCGAGCCTGTGCAGAGATCGAGATACCGACCGCTCTCCACCATGTTTTCTATAGCGTATTCGGCTGTGATCTCCGTGTCTGCCCGAGGGATAAGGCAATTCTCGTTCACCTTGATCGGCAGACCGCAAAATTCCCATTCACCGACGATGTACTGCAGAGGATATCTCCCCGCCCTCTTCTCAACCGCTTCAATAAGCGCGGGAGAATCGTAATCGGCCAGAGGATCTGCGAGTATCTGCGCGGGTGTTTTTTTCGTTATATGAGCGACAAGAAGGCGTGCCTCAAATCTCGCTGCTTCGTGATCGATACCGCCCTCTGTCAGTTTTTTTGCAATTTCGGATAAAGTCATGCTTCCGCTTTGCTGTCCCCCGAGTCTGCGGAGGAAACGCTGTCTTTTTTCTCATCATTATCGGGAATCGTAACTCCGTCATCAGTGAGAATTCCGCTGCCCTGTACGACTCCGCCAAACTCTGTGGGGATCGCGTTTCTCAGCGCCGCAAGAGCGACCTCAAGCTGCTCGTCAGACGGCTCGCGTGTTGTGATGTGCTGCATCCACTTGCCCGGAGCTGAGATGATGCGCGTGAAAACATTGTCGTGTGCGCCCGCAAATCTGATAAACTCGTACCCGATTCCAACGATAAGAGGAAGCATCAAGATCTTTGAGCCAAAGCGGATCCACACGTTGTCCCAGGTAAGAAATGAATTGAGAATTATCGAAAGAAGAAGCATCACAAAAATGAAGCTTGTGCCGCATCTCGGGTGCAGACGCGACATTTTTCTCGCGTTCTCGGGAGTGAGCTCGAGTCCTGCCTCAAAGCAGAATACAGACTTGTGCTCAGCACCGTGATATTCGTAAGTGCGTCTGATATCGGGCATCAGCGACACCGCCCAGACGTATCCGACAAACAAGGCGATTCTCACGATACCTTCGATAAGTGAGCCGATAAACGCGATCTCAGACACACGTCCGCCCGCGAGGTAGTCGATTCCCTTTGCGATAAAGGTCGGGAGCATGATGAAAAGTCCGAGTCCGAGCGCAAGTCCGAGAACCATTCCGATTCCCGCAACTACAGTCATCAGCTTGTCTCCGAATTTTTCAAGGAGCCATTTTTCAAATTTTGTCTCAGGCTCGTCTGTGTCGATCCCCTGCATATCGGCAGATTTTGTCAGCATATCCATGGCGAGTATCATCTGTTCAACGAACGACACGCATCCGCGGACAACCGGAAGATTGCAGATCTTCTTCCGCTTTCTGAGTGAGACGTGCTCCGAGTTGTCGAGCTTGATCTTTCCGTCAGGCATTCTCACAGCGAGAGAGCAGCGGTCTCCCGATTTCATCATAACACCTTCAAGTACAGCCTGTCCGCCGACAATACCGATCTTTGGATCTTTTTCTTTTTTCATTTCAAATTTCTCTTTCTTTGGTATATCTTTTATTGAGAATACTCCGTAGGACGAAAAAACAGCCTGCGGAGTATACTTTTTCAGAATAATTTACTTGATTATTGTGGGAGCTTCAGCACCTTCCCACACAAGAATATCAGTCTTCGCGTGGGATACGAGACCGTTTATTGTAATATCGGTCATATCTTCACGACTTGCACGGTGGTGATATGCGTATCTGTCATCTCCGATTCTGATAGCGGAGTACGCCGGCGGTGCGTCCCATTCGAGTCTCTTGTCGACAACATCGACGATCTGAATTCTCTTGACGCAGTTTCCGTCATGACAGAGGAGACGAACGATTCCGTGTCCGCCCGAGCAGGCAGCGTGGATCTTCTCGATTATGACATCAGTGATGTGAGGCGCAATTCCCGCAACAGCGTGAGGCGGATATTCGGTTGAATCGGCATATACAGTTTCGCCGTATCCGTTCAGAGCTGTCAGAGCAACAACGTCGTCGCCGCATCTTCCTGTAATGTTGCGGATCACGATATTGGAACAGCCTCGTCTGAGGTCGATTCCGTCCTGATTTCGCATATCGTTTGCAAAATCGTAGTCGATGTTTTCGATAACACCGTCTGACGAGTAGTGGAGAGTAATACCCCAGTAACGTCCGTGAGTGAGGTGAAGATCGGCAATTCTGAAGCCTTTTACACCGCGGAGGTTGATAAAGGAATTTCTCAGCACGGGAACACCAAGCTCTTTTTCTGTTCTCTCGGTGAGACCGTTTGTGGAAACGCCGTCGAACACAACACCGTTTTTACCGACGATAGAAATATCGCAAAGATCGCTCTCGAGCACACCCTCGTACCACATACCCTTGCTGATAAATACACCCTCGTAAACTCCGTCAGCGAGAACCATTCTGCATCCGTCAAGAGTAACGTGCGTGTGTGAATCAAGCTCGATCGCCTTTTCGATTATGTAAGTATTGTCTCCCGTTCTGGGATTGATCGGCGGGAATACAACGTTCCCTTCCGCATCCTTGTTGTCAACAAGTGACTGAAGATATCGTGAATCCATATTTTTTCTCCAACATATATAATTAAAATTTAACATCTGTATTTTCCTACAGATATTCAATTATATTATAGCACACCGATGTAGTCAAGTCAAGGAAGGCGGGATATTTTTCTGCCATTCTTCGCTTGACATTGACTTATACGGGCGGTATAATTATTATGATAGATTTTATCAACTGTTATTTTTTCTCCACTCAACGCTGACCTCAGCGAGACGGCGGACGATCTTTGTCATGTTCTCCCTCGTCTCCTTGTCCATTCCTCCAATAGCACGGATCGCAGCTGACAGCTTGCCGAATCCGTCTACCGCGAAATCGCTCAGCGTCTTTGCACCTGTGGATTCAATTATTCCGAACATCGTCTCGGTAAATTCGCGCCGCTGGTCAACACTCATTTCCCCAAGCCATTTTCCGAGAACAGCGTCGTGCATCTCCCCACTCTTCGACAGCTTTTCGCTGTGTACAAATCGGTTTCCGATAACGCTCCACGAAAACGGATCGTGCTGGAAAAGCCCGTTCGACATGGTGCTCTCGATCACTGTGTAATCCTCGCTGTGCTCAAGAAGCATTCCGATCACAGACGACTGCGGAACGATAACAGCAAGCTTTCCGCAATCAGACAGCTCGCGGTATCCCTCAGATTCGATCACCTCTTCAACGAATCCCGGGCCGTCATTGCTGTATGCGGTAATGATCCTCTCCCGCACGTTCTTCGGCGCAAAAGCGGCTGCAAAGATTGCAAGATGCCCACCCTTTGAGTGTCCGCCGAGACGTATTTTTCCGCCGACCATCGAGGCGATGTCAGTGAGATATTCAGCCGCCATTTTCTGTGCCACAACGGGATAGGTGAAGCTGAGGTTGAAGTCCTCTCTCCAGCCGTTTAAGGTGTCATCCGTACCTCTGTACGAAACAAATACCGAATTGTCGGGAAGGACAAACGTGATCGCGGCGAACTGTGCAAACTCAGCCTCGCTCGATTTTTCACGGTACGACGTGACATAAAGATCAGAGAATCTCGCAGATTTTGCGACGAGTTCAAACAGATCGTTCATCACCACAGGAACGATCGCACCGAATTCTTCACCATTCGGGTGGATCTCTTTATATTTTTTATAACAATCTGACAGCTTGATCGGAGACGGCAGGACGTCGTCAGCGATAATTCCGCCGTAATCGACAAGTGAGAGCATTGAGAGGATAAGATTATCGACCTCACAGAAAGGTGAGGCGGAAAACGCAAGATCGCCTCTCCAATGAAGATAATCAATAATATTTGCCATAAAGTCTCTCCTGTTTAAAAAACACATAAATACTTCTTATACTATATATTGTACTCGCCAAGTGTGAAAAAATATCACTCTTCGGGTTAAAACATAATTATAATCTTTTAACAATAATTTTCTATTATCAAAAAAGGATTTTTCAATGACAGAAACAGAACTTACAAGTGAAATAAAATCCGCATCGGTATCGGGAATATACTTTTTCTACGGCGACGAGGATTATCTGAAAAATCACCGCGCGGCTGAGATAAAATCACAGATCTGTGACGACGAAACTCTCGCCGCGTTCAACTGCTTTCAGTTCGTTTTCGGGGACGGCGAGGTAGATCTCCCCGCCATATCGGATGCCCTTCTCTCACCGCCGATGCTGTCTGACAAAAAGCTTGTCGATATTTATTTCTCAAGCCTCGATTCGCTGAAGGAGCGAGACAGAAGTGAGCTTCTCTCCCTGCTCGAATCTCACAGCGAGGCTGATTATTCCGACACAGTTGTGATCATTCGTGTTCCGGAGAGCGGATTTGACGCCGGACAGGCGAAAAGGCCGTCGGTATTTCTCCGCGAAGCTTCAAAATTTATGAAAGTCATCGAGTTTGAATTTCAGCCTGTCGGAAAGCTCCATCGCTGGATGGAGAGACATTTTGCGGGATACGGGCTGACGATATCACCTTACGTTTCGCAGGAGATCATCAATCTCTGCGGACGTTCAATGTACCGCCTGATCGGTGAGATGCGAAAAACTGCGGCATACGTTGCGTCAAGCGGACGGCGTGAGGTTCTGCCGGAGGACGTGAAGATCTGCGTAACCCGAACAGATGAAGATGACGCATTTCGTCTCGCAAACTGCGTGCTTGAGGGAAACATTTCAGCTGCGCTGTCAGCTCTTGCGGTAAAAATGAGGCTGAGAGAAGATCCGATCTATCTCCTCTCACAGATCACCAAGGTGTTCTCCGATCTCGCCTGCGCCGCGGCGTACATCCTCGACGGCCGTGAAAAAGCGGATTTTGCCAAAACAATGAAGATGCACGAATACAAGGCAGGGCTTTACTGGAAAGCCGCGAAGAGTGCACCGTTTGAATTTTTCGCAGGAATTATGAAAAAATGTGCTGAAAGTGATCTCGAGATGAAAACAGGCGGCGCAGATTACGGAGTGATCGAGAAGCTGATCTGCTCGTGCGTACTCGGAGAAGCTGAGGGAAGATAAATGGACAAGATCAAGATAAACATTCCCGTGATCGTTGAGGGGAAATACGACAAAGCCCGTCTTTCGTCAATAATTGATGGAACAATAATCACCACAGACGGCTTTGGGGTATTCAAAAGCGAAGAAAAGCGCGCGCTGATCAGAAAGCTCGGTGAGCGTGGGATCGTGATCCTCTGCGACAGCGACAACGGGGGAAAGGTGATAAGGTCTCATCTGAGAGGAATTCTCGGTGGAATTAAGGTATACGATCTGTACACGCCGCAGATCGAGGGAAAAGAGAGGCGTAAGGAAAAAGCGTCAAAGGAAGGCTTCCTCGGAGTTGAGGGGATAGATTCGGGTATTCTCAGGGAGATATTCGCAAAGTTTGTCTCCGTTCATCCTGAATTCTCGTCCTCCGGTGAGGGGAATATGGAGAAGAGATCCGAGATCCCGCGATCTTTAATGTGTGAGCTTGGGCTCACAGGCGGTGACAATGCGGCTGAGATGCGGGACAGACTTTGTCTCCGACTCGGGCTGCCGCAAGGAATGAACGCAAACGCTCTGCACCGCGCACTCGGGATGCTTGTGAGTGCGGATGAACTTGAGGAGCTCTGCCGAGGGTTATGACGCTTTAGGGAGTGCACAAAATTACGATTCGTGCGAATCGTTAGATCTTTCTTTCCACTGCGCGTGGGGCGTACAAGGACTCTCGTGCCGAGTCCTTGTGAATCCAGGTACTTAAAGAGGGGGCATTCCCTGCGGGATGCCACATCCCCTCTTTAAGAATTCTCCCCTATGGGTACAAATTTCAAGTTATACCTCATCGACGCGGCAGTTGTTGGTCGCGTCTCGATTACAATATTTCCGTAAATTTAGGGGGGATACTTAAGGGGGGATCGGAGTGCTGTTCACCATCGGTGAATTGCACGACTCACCCCTTGATAGCCGGTATTCACAAAGGTGTGGCTTGAATCACTTTCCGAATGAAAGTAGTTTGTGCGCCGTCCGCCCACTCACCTTCGGTGAGTAAGGACAAAGAAAACCTATTGCAATTTGCATCCGGCAAATTGCTTCCCTAAAATGAATCAACCAAAGAAAAAAAGAAAAAGAGAGATCTTCATCATAAGCTCTCTCTTTTTTCTTTTCTTGCATAATACCAAAGTTTACTTTGTCTCCGCCGCCCTGATACGCATTACTCCCGCAGTAATGTCGTCCACAGAGCCGCGGATCGCAGCCTCCGATACGATCGTGATTGCGGCATCCTGCTCATCCCCCTTGAGTACAGAATCATTTGCCGACATCAGATCAAGAAGCCACGGAGCTTCATCATATGACCTCGCCGCACCGTCCGATATCATAACTACAGTATCCCCTGCCTGCACGTCAAACTTTATCATCTCGGCGTCAAGCGCCCTTATTATTCCAATCGGAACCGTCTTTGACTGAAGCCTGAATATACTGCCGTCCCTGAGCACGAATGAGGGTGCCGCGCCGCTTTTGATGAACCTCGCCTCACCGCTGACACAGTCGATCTCCGCTATGTCAACTGTCGCTGAGCATTCTCGTCCGCACGAGCGCACAATACTGTTGAGCATCTTCAGCGAAGTCTCAAGCTCAGCACCGCTCATGATAAGCCTCTCAAGAAGTGACACCACTACCCCCGATGTGAGCGCCGCTTCCCTTCCGCTTCCCATTCCGTCCGATATTATCATGTACTGCTTGCCCCTCGCCTCAAATGCCGTAATTACATCTCCGCATATATCCTCGGGCGCGTTGTCCGTCACGTCAACCTTCGCAGATTCCTCCGATCCGTCAATATTCACCGCATCGCTGTCCTCATCGGAGTTTGCATCGCAGCCGTGTTTATCACCATAGTACCTGTGTACGCTCGATGCCGCGCATGAGAACATTCCCGATGTGCAGGTGTACGTCTGAACCGTGTGCATCTTCATCGAAAGTGACGATCCGTCAAGCTCGAATTCGGGTGTGGATAATCTCTCGCCGACTATCCCTTCGAACAACCTCCGAATATCATCGCCGCCCATCCTCGTGGATGAAAGATCAACGTCTCCGACAAATATATGCTTCATTCTCTTCCCCAATAC
>SVUC01000114.1 GCA_015063455.1 Oscillospiraceae bacterium | reverse complement strand
GGGCAGCAAAAGTGGCAAAGGCAATAGGCTTGAGTATACGAAAGCCAGCGACTTGAGTCGCTGGCCGGTAGTATTGGGCTTTTAGCCCTTGTGCAAACCACCCGTTTGACGGGTGGTTTTGATTTTTATCTGGTTTTATTTACTTGCCGCATGATACGTCTCTGAACCTGAGTCCATTATAAAGCTCACGAACAGTTCTGTCATAAGCATCAATGATCCCATCGATCTTTTCCTGTGTCATCGGGCGAAGATCGTGCTTATCAAACGGCAGTCTGCGTCGCATTGCGGCATCTTCGACAGACAGCATGATCTCACGAAGGTGCTCGATATATTTTGAATCCGAGACATTTTCGAGCATATCAGAACATTCTCTGTAAATAGCCGCTATATCTTCGGGTACTCCGTCAATATCTCCCGTGATCTCTTCTTCTCTCTTCAGATTGCGTACGTCAATCTCCTCAGCATCTGCAGAACAGTCGATTGAGAGAGATACTTCTCTCTTTCCTGCAAAAAGATCGGCAGGAATAAAAATATATCCGTTTTCGTCTGCAGTTAGAAGTTTCCCGTTCAAGCTCGCCGTTATCGGACCGTCTCCGCCTTTGTAGGAAATATAGATACTGCATCCACTGAATCTAACAGGTTCATGCTGGATCAACTCTGTGATATCCTCGGGGATCTGTATTCTGATCCGGAGCCCATCCGCATCTGCTGTATAATCGAACAGACCTCTGAGAAGACACGTCACGGCGGCAAAATTATCGATCATTACAGCAACGGGACGTCCGCAGTGAATGTAGCCGTTGTCTTCATCAGACCACTGATTGTTCGTATTCCATCCCCATTGACACAGCGGTGCATCCTGTCTGTATTCTTCCGCCCATCGCATATATGCCCGAGCCGCCCTGAATGAATCCACATATTTACCGAGCTTTTGATAAGCAAGAATCGCTCTGCCCTCAACGGTAGCCCAACATCCGCCATCTACCCAGTTGCCCGACGGGAAATATCCGAATGAATCAGGACCGCTGCTTCTGTTTCTGTAGCTGTGCATTGTGTCATCAAGGTGCGGATAATTATTGCATATTACCCCTGCACTTCTGAGCTGTGGAATAGAGGCTATCTTTTTATAGATACTTTCGGCTACATCTCGGTTTACAATTTCCCATGCTATTGCGTCGACGTTACAGACAGCCTCAAAGTATCCGTATTTCTTCTCACCAAACACGCCGTGCTTTGTTCCGTCGGGATCCATTGATTTCACAAGATATCCTTCCTCTGTGAGAAGCTGAGGAAGTGCCGCGAGGTTTCTGTCAAGCCTTGCTTGACACTCTCTGACACCTTCTTCGTCTCCTGCCATTTTCAAGACCTCTATGAATTTCTTGAGAGCCGAAGAGTATGTAATGCTGATACCGGTAAGATATCCTTTTCCGATCTCGCCAGTTTCTTCATTGAAGCTTCCGCCGTAGCTTGGTGCCAAAAGATTGCAGCACATCCCAACAAGAAACAAATCGTTTTCCGCGCGGGTAAGCTCGATATGGTTAAGTGAACGCCACAGAAGCGGAATATACTTACGAAGCTGCTCAGGACGACGGTCGAACAGGAGAATATCGCATTGCATATTAACTCCCGCAGCAGTACCCTCATAGAACCAATCGTATAACATAAAGTCACCGTCTCCCTGACGGTAAACTATGCGTCTATCATCAACGCAGTCCCCGAGTGCTCCGTCGGGTGCACATAGAGCTTCAACTGCACAAGTAGGATTACCATCATCTGCTCCGACTCTCTTGCAATCGCCCATTCTTACCCAGAAACGATCGTATGAATTCTGAAGAATATTCATCCACAATTCACTCATCATCGGAACAGCACCCATTGTAAACCCATAGCTGTTCTGAATCCACCAGGCAGGTCCCCAAATAAAACCTTCACAGAACGAATCACACTGTGAGGTATACAACATTTTCAAATTCGGCAAAACAGGTGTTGTATTAAGCATTGCAAAGCTTTTTTCTATCAGATCAAGCTTTTCCTTGTCTCCTTTACCGGTGATATACTTCCCGTTATAAAACATATCAGTACTCCTTTTCATGGACTGATTTTTCAATCGGTTATTTTCTGTATTTTTCTACAAAATCAAAGAACATCATACCGCCGAGAATCTGCGTTGTTGCCCAGCCCGGAGACATACAGCAAGCTGCCCAGCCCGCATCGTGAGGACAACCGTAGATCTCCTGTCTGTTCATATCAAACGCACGGCACCATCCGCCGTTGTAAAGTGGATTTTCGCAGTGTGCCTGTGTGCGCATCCAGAACACTGTAATATTTCTCCACAGATCCTTAAACCGTTTCTCGCCTGTTGCGTAGTATGCATATGCAAATCCCATCGACGTCCAATTAAGCGCATAGAAAAGATCTGCCACAGGATCGCCGTTCTCCGTCAAAATAGAACATTCGGTGCGTGAATTTCTTGAAAAACGCGCTTTGTAACCCGTATCCCATTCTGTATATCCGCCAAAAGAATGACGGTGTGTTTCAAGATCGTCCACAACACGATAAAGCATTTGCTTATGTTCCTCTTTTCTTGTACTGTGATAGAGGATCGCAAGAGGAAGTATGAGACGGCAGATCTCCTCTGTCTCACTCTGCTCGCGTGAAGTTTCCGGATAAAGATTCATAATGGTTTCGAGCCCCTTTGTGCCGATCTCAAAATATCGTGAATCACCGAAAAGCTGATATCCGAGAAGCATTATTGCACTGTAATATGCGTTATAATGCGCTGAAGGCTCACCGTGTTCCGACTCGCACATTTTGCTGAACGATTCTTCATTCAGGAACAGAATATCATGACGGTATGGAAGAAGACCGTCTTTGCCTGTAATCTTTACAAAATAGTCGAGGATCATCTTGAGATAATCTGTGTTATTTCTCTCGCCCGTCACAACGCAGTGCAGTAAATCGTACATTGTCGCGCGCGCAACGTCATCCTGATAGCAAACTCCCCATCCATCGTATGACCAACGAAGAAAACCCTTGAACATACCGTCTTTGATCAGCATTGGACCGTAATTGAAGGAATACATATTCTCGGAATATCTGCGGTATTTTGTATCTCCGTAAATATCGGAATACATTCTGAAAATACCGGCGGTCTCTCCTATGTAGTCCGCGCGCACGGTGTCCAGCCTTGCCTGTAACCCTTCGGGATCAATATTGTGGCTGAATCCGTCGAGCATACCGCCTCGGCCCTCGTCAATAAGGAACTGCTCAATCCACTTGATTGCTTCATCAATTGTTTTCTTGCGCTGTGACTCAAATACATCGTCGTTATCATAATCGAGATCGAGATTATGATGTATGACAGGCTCCGGCATCCATTCGGGCGTAAATCCTGTCAGCCAATTGATTATGTATTTGATAAGATTCTGCCAGTTTTCGCGAGGAGCAAATCTTGCTTTATTGAAATTATGAAGACGGAAGGATGTCATAATCACATTCGGACCATACTTCCACATGCCGAGCTGAGCGCCTGAGAAAATCTCCTCTTTTGACATATTTGTATGATCGTGGGCAATGACAAAATCCTTATAAACAAGAAGCGGAGAAATCTCCGGAGTACTGAAGTAAGGTGATGACAGATAATTTGCCATATCATCGAGAAGGTCGCCAAACTCAAGTCCGGAAATCGCGTTCTCTCCCTCACCAACGCAAATCAGTCTTTTCTTGGACGTATCTACAGGATGATCGGAATACATATTTAAGAACGATCTGAGCGAATCGGCAAAAATTTTCTTTCCTCCATCAATGTTTTCTTTCTCAAGCTTTTCACGTACGCGAGGATCAAGTCTGCCGCCTTCTGAAAGCAGGCAGTAACCATCATACGGATGTACATCAAATGTCGCTGAGTCGCTCCAATCACAATATGTTACATTGATCGATAAATGGTCAAGTACATCCGTAAAATCGGATTTCTTTTTACAGATTACGAGCAGATTCATTCAAATATCTCCTTAAAATATATAGTATACTGTAATTATTTTTTATTTTTATTTAAATAGACTGACGGAGGTGTGTGCATATATTTTCGGAATGTTCTGCTGAAATTACAGATATTGTTGTATCCGAGTTTATATGCAGTATCGGATATGCTCATTCCTTCAGAGAGCATACGGACAGCTTCCATCATACGCACATAGGTACTGTATTCACGGAAGGTATGTCCAAGTCCTTCTTTGAATTTTACTGTAAAACGATTCCGTGAATAGCCGGCATAAGCCGCGACTTCATCAATCCCCAAAGTCCCGCTGTATTTATCGATATAACCGCATATTTCTTCTATTGAAAAACCTGAGAGATCGGCAGTGGGAGAAAAAAGTACTGACGATTTCAGCGCATCGGATATTTCGCTCAGGATAAGAAGAAGTTCTCCTCGGAGAATACATTCTCTTTTCAGCGATGCTTCAGATGTGTATGCAGAATACATCCGACTCAGTCTCTTGCGGATCGTATCGGTCTGATGGGAGAGTATGAGACATGACTCCACATGATTGAACTGGTTCAAAAAAGAGCGATAGTACCGTGAACGTCTTTTGCTTTCTCCAATACAGCCGTACCCTTGTCCCAACAAATAGTATTCATCATATACCATTGAGTAAAAATGACTTTGATACCCAACCTCTGGATTTACAGTATGAACAACTCGCGACGGTATCCATAAAAAATCTCCTGCATGCAAGGTATACACATGGTCATTTAGTCCGATACACTGAATACCTTCTATAACAAAAAGTATCTCCACAAATTCATGCCAATGTACATAATTATGCGTGTTTCCGCTTAATTCTTTAATGCAAATAGGATCGTTTATACTATGCTTCTCGTGGATCCCTTCAAGATGATTGACAGACTGCATACCCCATCTCTCCTTTTATCATTTTATCAATCATAAAATAGTCAATAAACTATCTTCTTTATTTCTTTGATTAAGATAATTATATCATAAATATGGAGATTTACAAGAAAAAACTATCAATATATGTACAAAATATGCACAAAAGTCCTGATTCTTTATGATTATACCATTCTTATACCAATTGTGTAAATATCATTTTTGTATATTATTTTTATCATTTTATACCTATTCCGTGTTGGCAAGGTTTCTCTAATATAATTTTTACTTCACTTTTGGGTCAGATACCCAAACTGAGATCAAATTTTCAGACCTCCCGAACATACATTCGTCAATTTACTCGATTTCTATTGACATTTTGGTGGTATAGTGGTATTATATTTATATTAATCAAGAACATATGTTTGTTTCATGAATAAAAAACAGTATGTTTGTATTGATCTGAAGTCTTTTTTTGCTTCGGTCGAGTGCATTGAGAGAGGGCTTGATCCGCTGAATACAAATCTTGTCGTTGCAGACATCAGCAGAACCGAAAAAACGATCTGTCTTGCAGTAACCCCGCCGCTCAAAGCACACGGTATATCCGGCAGAGCGAGATTGTTTGAAGTAATAAGCAAAGTAAAAGAGGTAAATTACAACCGCAAAATAAAATCGCCTACAGGCAAACTCGTCGGTTCGTCGGTATTCGATCACGAGCTGAATGCCGATCCTTCCCTTGCGGTAGATTACATCGTCGCACAGCCGCGCATGGCGTATTACATTGATTACAGTACACGAGTGTATCAGGTATATCTGAAATACGTTGCTCCGGAGGATATCCACGTTTATTCAATTGACGAGGTGTTTATTGATCTTACGCCGTATCTTTCGTTCAAAAAAATGACCGCACGCGAATTCACATCAATGATGATCGCAGATGTTTTAAGAACTAAGGGTATCACCGCCGCCGCGGGAATCGGCACAAATCTATCTCTCGCAAAAATTGCGATGGATATCGAAGCAAAGCACGTCGAACCGGATAAAAACGGTGCTCGAATTGCAGAGCTTGATGAGATGACATATCGTGAAAAGCTGTGGTCACATCGTCCTCTTACCACCTTTTTTCCGCTGTTCCACACCTCACGGCAAGGAGGATAGTTGTTGCAAAACTTCTCCTGCGGACCGATCTTGTGTTTTAAGGAACAGCGTTTGAAGCCATAGGCGATTGACGGGAGCGTTCCGCTTTGCAGACATTCATCCTCCAGCGTCAGACGCCGTCCGTCCTTCGTGGTCTTATATACCCGCGTAATCTTCGGCATACCGTGACTTTCAAGCCATCTATCCATAACGTCAAGATAGGCGTATGTGTGCGGATGCTCGCCGCCCGTATCCGCAAAGAGGATCAGGTCCACGGGGATACGGTGTTTGTGCAGCCCCACAAGTAAGGCGGTGCTGTTGGCTCCGCCGCCATAGGAAACGATATTAAATGAAATTGCACTTCCACTCATCGGTCATTGGTTATACACGGAATCGGGAAACAGATCCTCTCGGTTTCCCAGGGTCGCCATATAGGTTGCGAACAGTTCAAACTGTTCCTCATTGAGAACCCGGGTCGGGAGCGTTTCAAATCCCGCATTGTCAAAGGTGACGTTGAGAATGTAGTAGTCATAGGGCACCTCTACCTCATATTCGTAATACTCCGTCACCGTTTCCTC
>SVUC01000113.1 GCA_015063455.1 Oscillospiraceae bacterium | reverse complement strand
TGCACATACATTTGGAGCCAAGCACCGAGATAGCTGATTCCCGATACAATAACCGATGTCGTCGGAGCAGCTTTTGAAACGGCGCGGGCGCCTTCTATCATTCTCTCGATACTTCTGTATGGCGGTTCATCCACAGCCGATACTGTCGGACGGTTCACTTCGTGATTCGTGTAAGGACATCCCATTGTTACGTTAAGAAGCGATGCCCCCCTTTTTTCGAGATCCGCCGCGATCATAGCTGCTTCGGTAAAGTCAGGTACGCCCGGAATACCCGAATCACCTATTCCGTAAGGATATGGATATCCGTCGTACGCATTGAATCTGCTCGATACGATAAAATCTTTGCAGCACGTTTCATATACGGCACTCACCGCATCAAAGAAAAGTCTCGTACGGTTTTCATACGATCCTCCGTACTTTCCATCTCGTGTATAAGAGTTGAGAAGCTCGGAGAGCAAATATCCGTGACACGCCTTGATGTCGGCACCGTCAAAACCTGCACGCGCGCAAAGCTCTGCGGACTTGACGTACTTTTCAACCAATGAATCAAGGTATCCATCCTCAACAATACACTCTGCAGGTATGGGAGTTTTCTCCATAACAGGTTTATTATAGGTAATCATCGGCTCGGGATAACCGTTCGGCTTTGACCATCTGCCCGAATGTGTAAGCTGACACACAACAACAGGTTCATATCCGTTTTCTTTGAGACAGGTCGATTTTATCTGCTCCACAAGTCTTGCAAATTTGTCGACATTGTCATCTGTTATGTAAAGCTGTCGCGGATTTGCCCGCCCTTCATTTACAATAGCAGTAGCTTCAAACCAAATAAGTCCTGCGCCGCCTCTCGCAAATCTAAGATATCTGCGCTCGGTAAGCTCTCCCGGTGCACCATCTGCTGTCCCGTCGCATCCTTCCATAGGCTGATAGCAAATACGGTTCGATACTGTTTTTCTGCCAATGACACACGGAAGCGCAAGGGGGGATAAATCTTTGGTATATTTTATTGATTCAGGAAGATCTGAATAAACAACAGGTTTTTTATATGAACTCATTTTTTCTCCGATACAAGTATTTCATTTTACTATATTATAAAATAAATCCGCTTATTTGAAAAGTGTATAAATTGTCAGAACAGTATCGCATACAGCAACTTTTACATAATTATGCTTAAATCTTCAAAAAATAAATTGACAAAAAATATCAAAGGTGATATCATTTTATAGTAGAGATTTCATTGACAGGGGGAAAAGCATGACAAGCGGTATTATAAATGATTTTTACTATTCAGATTCTCCGCTGACAACCTTGCAGGACAGGCACCGTCACAATGTCTATCAGATGCTGTATATTGTCGAGGGTTGTCTTTCTTGTGAAATAGCGGGAAACAGTATCAAATGTGTGTCTCCCGCACTCGTCTTTATCGGGAACTGCGAACCTCACGTCATAACTTCAACCTCAGAAAAATATGTCAGATACGTTTTGAGCCTCGATCCATATCAGACAAATTCACTTATCCGTCCCAAATTACTGCAGTCAGTATTTTCTTTTCATCCCGCAGGATTCTCACATGCACTTGACATAACCCCGATTTCAAGTGAAATCGACATCCTGATGCGTGAATTGTTCAGCGAATGGACACTTCCAAAAAACAAAAAGCTTCCCGAGGGAGAAGCGCTTCTTTTATCCGCTTTACTTTACAAAATCAGGCAATTTGCACCGGAACTCTTTACAGAAAAAAACTATGGATCTGCCGAAATGCTTGTGGCATCTGTACGAATGGATCTTGAATGTAATTTTGCCTCTCCGCTCGATCTTGATGAGCTCGCTGAAAAATATCACGTCAGCAGGTATTATTTATCGCACGTTTTCAAGCAGGCATCAGGATACAGCTTGAAAGAATATCTGATGCTGTGCCGCATTTCTTATGCGTGTCAGATTCTCGGTGAGGAATCATCGTCGATCAAGGAGATCGCAGAAAAATCCGGTTTCCGAGATCTGAGCAACTTCTCAAGATATTTCAAAAAAATCACGGGAATGTCTCCTTCTGATTACAAATCAAAAACAAAATAATACAAAAAAGCTGCCGTATCTGTGTCTTGCAAAATACGACAGCTTTTTTATTTATTGTGCTACAACTTTCTGAATCTCTTTTACGTCGATATCGCGAAGTCTCTTTTCCTGTTTGATCGAGAGTGCTGCTGCTACACCTGCGGCTTCACCGAGTGCAATACATACTCTCATAATACGGAAATTGGAATGTGCAAGGTGAGATCCGCTGATATTTCTGCCCGAGAGAAGAAGTCCTTCAACATTCTTCGGAAGTAGGCATCCGTATGGAATAGTGTATCTTCCCTTCTGTGTCCAATTCTTCTGCACTCCTGTCTTATCAAGGCTCGCGCCTGTAAGGTTATGCACGTCAAAATTAAAGAACGCTTCATTAACGACCCAATTATCGTAAGTTTTTGCTTCAAGGATGTCTTCTGCTGAAAGAGATTCAATACCCTCGAAGTGACGTGTTTCTCTTATACCAATGAGGGATGCACTGCTCATAAGGAAGCACTTTTCATAACCGGGCACGTATTCACGAAGGAATTTTAAGATAGGCATAATCTGAGAACGGCAGGTGAGAACACCTTCGGTAAGGCTTTCTGCATTGGTTGCGTCTATTCCTATCGCGTTAGTCATATTTACACATACAGTTCCAGGCTCAGGCTGTCTGTAAAGTAAAACGTGTCCTGCCGGGAACGGAAGAATCTCTTTTGCAAGAGCCTGAAGCTCACCCTTTTCTGTCTCAACAAGAGTCTCAAAGCTTCCGGGGAATACTGCTCTTTCATAATCGACGTTGCCGACCTTGAACATAATCGTGCAGGGCTGCATTTTACCGTCAGTTTCACGTCCTTTGAAGAAAGGAACTCCTGCAGCCGCAGCAACGTCACCGTCACCCGTAGAATCAATTACACAGCTTGCCTTGATAAAGCCTCTGCCAGATTTATTCTGAATGATAACACCCTGTATACGTCCGTCTTCAACAACAGCATCACATACGATGGTGTAGTACAGGATCTTCACGCCTCTTTCTTTCATCATTTCTTCAAGTACGATCATCTGCACATCGTGTGGGATCGAATGATATCCGGGCTCGTTTTCGTCGATCCAGCTGTATCCGAGATCTGCAAGTCTTGAACGGGCAGTTAACTCCTGAAATACCTGGCTGTTTGATTTTCCGCCCCAGTGAGACATCATTCCCGCAGTTGCAACACCGCCAAGGCATCCCTGAGATTCAACGATCATAACAGACACTCCCTGTTCTGCCGCACGAATCGCCGCGCCGATACCAGCAGGACCGCCGCCGCACACGAGAACGTCTACTGTATCAACCTGCGGGATCTGCTTTGTTTCTTCAATATAGTTGTTCATATCAAACTCAACCTTCTTGACTAAAAAAATTTTTTATGATAAAATAATGATACAATGAAATATTAAAGTTTACCTTAGTATTTTTACTGTATTTCTTTGAAATTCGATTGTGAGGCGAATATGACAAACAACATTATCCATGATATTGAAAAATATATCGAATTTCTCAAGTTAAAAGGATACACAGTTTCTCTCAGTACATTTGGTGACAGATTTACACCTATAACATCTGAACTGATAAATTTTGACATTCACCCACACGCTGTATGTAATTATCTGAAGGCAAATCCTGCAACCAAAGGAAAATGTGTTCGCAATAAACAAAATTTGGAAAACTTGCATATGAAGCATCCACGTTACTGTTCATGTTATGCGGGTGTTGAGGAGTACCTCATACCGATTATTTTTGACGGTATTTTTTTGATGTATCTACATATTTCGGGATACCGTAATAATTTTGAGATTTCAAAAAATAGAATGAATCATATAACAGAGCTATGCGGTGAAAGATTCGCTGAGCTTTACGATTCAGAGCTTTCAGATGTTCCACCATCACTTGACACCGTACTCAGTTTTATTACACCGCTTGAATATATGATAGTTTCTCTTTATAATACATGCAAAAAGGAACGAGACTATTTTGAAATGCAAAATACTTCACGGAATATATATACTCAAGCACTTCAGTTTATACAGGACAATTACATGCACGATATTTCTTGTTCCGATATATCAAAAAAACTTCAGTATTCCGAGTCATATCTTAGGTCTGTGTTCAAAAAAGAAGGAAACATGTCTGTTCAAGCAAAGATTAATTCATACAGAATAGATATCTCAAAACAGATGTTGAAAAGCACCTCAATGAGTATTACCGAAATAGCGTTTGCGGTAGGATATAAAGATTCAAACTATTTCTCAAGCGCATTCAAAAAGTATATCGGAATCTCCCCTCTCGCTTACAGAAAATCCGTATAAGTAAAAAATCCGAGTCTAAAAAACTCGGATTTTTTAAATCGTTATATAATATCAATCAACTCAACGTCACGAAAGACTTATAAGCATAATGGATGTAACTCCAAGAAGCAATATCACGAGCTTCTTTTTGGTGAATTTTTCTTTGTACAAAACTATGCTGAGTATAAGTGACATAAGTATTACACCTATATTAAATATCGGGAAAAACACGGCACTTGGAAGACGACCGACGAGAGTCGTGTTGAGCAAATTGTTAGCTGCGAAAAATACTCCTACAAACGATGAACTTAACACTTCTTTAGACAATATTTTATCATTATCACTTGGTACGATCATTGCACTGATCAATGATATGACGCCGGAGATTGCAAATGATATTATAAGGAATGCGCCAAGCTGATCAGGATACTCAGACCTTTGCTGAACCTTCTGCATAATACCAAGTCCGCCGGAAGCTGACATTGCTATGATGATCGGTATCATAAATGATAATTTTATTTTGACCTTATTTCGATTATCACTTGAAAAACTAGATAAAATTATTGCGGGAATAACGACGAGCATACCTATAAACTTAAGTATGCTGACCGCCTCAGACCAAACAACAATTCCGAAAATGATAGGCGGTATGAAGCCGAAAGAGAAAACCGTCGAGCAAATAGAGGTATCCCCTTTTTGCATAGCCATTGTATAGCACCACTGAGAAATAATCAAACACAAAGCATATACAACAGAATAAACGACAGTAATCGGCGCAACTTCTTTGAGAGAACTTCCTCGTAATATAAGAAGTACCACAGTTCCTACTGCAAATAATATTCCTTGCTGAGAAAAAAATTTTTTCTTGCCAAATGACGCTGAGGAAATTCTTTTTGACAGCAAATTTCTTCCCGAGCCGAATGATATGCTCAGTAATAATAATAGTGCGTTAATGTATGTCATATCTCACCTTTGATTATCCTTGCGAGTTCTTCGCTTAAAATTTTTCTGTTGTCATCGTCGACGAGGCTGAATCTGTTACCGTCGTTTGGTGTGCTGAGATAGTTCCACACGCAATACGGCATATCGTATTCTTTCATAATCGAGATCATATCACGGAACCAATTCTCACGCCATTTAATATTGCAATGACGAATCGTCCCGAACTCACCGCACCAGAGGATCTTATCAGGATTTCTCTTGATGAACTCGAATGCAGGTGCCATTGCTTCCTTGAGGCACTCTATATCGATCCTATCAAGATTTTCATATGCGGTAGGCTTGTTCTTTACTGTACGATAATAGTCGCGGTAACGCTCGATATCGTCACAGGGATACGGCATTTTTCTGTTATAACAAAGAGGATCACGCTGAAGAACTCCCTGCTGGTGTGTAAATTCAAACGGAGCATACGAGTGGAAGGTGTAAATTACATTTTCATCATCGTAAACCTTAAGTTCATCGAGGCTCGGCGGACTATTCCAATATACACCGCCGACTATGATAAGTCTATCCTTATTTTTCTCACGAAGTGCCTTTACCGTTCTCTCGGCAATTATATTCCACTCCTCAGGAGTCGATCTTACTACCTCGTTGAGAAGCTCAAACACAATATCCCCGTTGTCGTGGAATTCTTCCTCAAGCTTGAGCCAAAGTGCTATGAAGCGATCCTGCAGCTCTTTGTTCTGTACAAATACTGTTTCTTCCTTTACACCGCCGTTATTTCCGATTACTTTGTGCATATTGAAAACAGGACGGATATTGTATTTTTCGCACCAATTTACAAAATTGTGAAGAAGCTCAAAAATTCTCGCGCGATAAACATAAGGGCTCTCTTCAAGCACAATTTGGTCAAAGCCCAAACGGATATGATCCATTCCGAGAGATGCGATGTACTCAACGTCGCGCTCTGTTATGTAAGTCTCAAAATGCTCAAGGTCGCCTATTGTTATGCCTCTTTTGTCTTCCGGAAGAATATCAAATCTTTTGTAGTTTGTAAGCCATCCGCCAAGTCCCATTCCGACCTGAAATCTGTCAATTTTTCTCATATTTTCTCCTTATCCTACAAATGGATTCTAAAGTAAAACTCTAAAACAATTTGTATTGTTTGGCTTTACATATCATTCATAAGCTTAATACATAAATTATACCATATAATAAATAAAAATAAAAGGGGAAAATCCCCTTCTACTTTATTTTTTCGCCGCATTAAGCATATTTTCGATAAAAATTCCGTATCCTTTTTTCGGATCCCCGATAAGAACGTGTGTCACAGCACCTATAAGCTTTCCGTCCTGTATGATCGGTGAGCCCGA
>SVUC01000112.1 GCA_015063455.1 Oscillospiraceae bacterium | reverse complement strand
CAATGTCAAACTGGAGATTCTTTCCGTCAACATACTGGATGAGAGCAACAAAGTTATCGAGAACCTCGGGGCTGATGGTAACATCGCTATAAACATCACCATTCTTACCAAGAATGATGTTGAAAAGATCGCTTACCTCAAGGTCATCAGTATCAACACCAAGCGCCTCGGCAATTTCCTTCAGCTCACCAACAAGGTCGGAAAGATCCTCGGCGTTACGGATAGAATCATAAGAGTCCTCAAATTCTTTCTTCTGCTCATCAGTAAGGCTATCTCTATCGCCATAACCAACGATAACAAGATCTCCATCACCCTCAAAATCTTCAAGACCGGGAGCATCCTTCTGAGAAGGGCTGACAACAAAGTCATCTGCAGCGGCAATAGCGCCGATGGTAAGACTCATCATCATTAAAAGTGAGACAAAAACAGATACGATTTTTTTCATTTTGAAAGCATCCTTTCAGAAAATTATTTTTTATATTGTCCGAGCACAGCATAACCGAACTCGTTCATATGCATAGTAAATTCGTTTCCGAATTTTTTTGTGATAACCTCATAAGCGTTCCCGATTTTAGGAGCTCTTGATGTGGTATTATGGGAATCTGTACCAATAAAGTGGATATACCCGTCACCAAGAAGTGATAGTGCTTTTCGTTTAGTGGTAAATCCCAGAAAAAATTCCGCATTGGACTGCATCAGGACACCGGCCTCAAGGAGTCTTTCCCAAACCCCTCTTGCCTGTAACGGAAGATATCTTTCCACATGAGCAAGAATCACCCGGAACTTAGCATTTCCCGCAATATCTATGATTTCTTTCACAGTATACTCAGTCCATTTTGAAACAGACATCTCAAGAAGCAAAAGCTTTGTATCACCGATTCTGAGCTGTTCCAACCCATCCATTCTTCCGATGCCGGGATAATACCGTACTTCTGCCGCAGGAATGATCTGTGGAGCCTCCTTCGGAAGCTTTTCCCGAAGTTTCTCTATAGAAGACTCGCGCCTCTCCAGAAATGCTTCCACCGATTCATCATTGGCGTAAAAATGAGGAGTTGCAAGAACCGCATCCACCCCTTGACACATCATCATGTCAAGAATGGAGAGGCTCTCGTCCACATTTCTGCTTCCGTCATCCATACCGGGAAGGATGTGACTATGCCAGTCTATCATGACTTACCGTCCTCAGAGTGAGCGACATATTCATCCTGATAATAACGGTAATACTTGCTATATCTGTATCTTTTGTATTTTCCGTAGGCTCTGCCTCCGGTCTTAGCTCCGTTGATAACACATCCGAGCACATTTACTCCGGACAGCTTGAACTGCCTGAAGCATTTTTCAACTTCCTTTTTCTCTGCATAATCCTCACGGATTACCACAACCATACCTGTGATAAGTCCCGCAATAGACAAAGCATCGGATACAATATTAACGGGAGGAAGATCCACGATAATGTAGTCGAATACCTCTTTAAGCTCATTCAAAACCACCTGCATTCGGCGGGATCCAAGAAGCTCGGACGGGTTCGGCGGGATATCACCGGAAGGGAGAATATACCAGCTCTTCAAAATATTTGACTGAAAATCTATCATTTGGGCACCTTTACCCATAAGAAGATCAGTAAGTCCCGGAGAGCTTGCAATATCCATTTTCTTTGCTATAGAAGGAATACGAAGGTCTCCGTCAATAAGGAGAACTCTGCTTCCCTTCTCAGCCAGTACATAGGACAGGTTTACCGCTGTAGTACTCTTTCCTTCTCCCCGCATAGAGCTTGTAACACCGATTATAGGGCATTTTACTCCCTCGGGGATAGTGAAATCAATATTTGCTCGAAGGAGCTTATACTGTTCGGTGGCGGTAAACTCGAGATTCTTGTGAAGGGTCTTTTTATGATCATTCAGATTAAATGCAGAATGAGAGCTTCGTCTTTTTTTAGATGCCATTACTTGCTGTCTCCCTTCTTTTTGACTCTGGTTCCGTACTTATAATAGTATCCATACCGTTTTGTACCGGTCTCCATAAGATCAGGAATCTTTGCAAGTATGGGATAATCGTATGTCTGAATAATATATTCCTCACTGTGGATTGTATCGTCCATCATAGCACTTACCGACAGGATAAGTACAGATACCACAACTCCGAGAACAAGTCCCACAGCGGTATATTTTGTAATGCTTGGAGCGATTTTGTTAAGGTTCGGTATAGCCGAATCCACAACTTCCATTGATGCTCCGTCAATAATCTCGGAAATTCTTACAGGCAGAATCTCCGCGATACAGTTGGCGATCTTTGCAGCTTCATAGGGATCGGTGCTCTCAACTGTAACTCTCATGATCTCCGTTTCACTCACAGCTTTGGCGGAAATCATGCCGGAAAGAGACTCATAGTCATAAGAAACACCTGTTTTTTCAATAACTCTTTCCAAGGTGGTTCTGTTCTTCAGCATTACACTGTAGGTATTTACAAGGCTTTTTGCAGCATTGATATCACCAATGGTAAAAGTTGTATCACCGAGGGATAATTTACTGTTATTAACATACAACATGATGGATGATGAGTATGTGGGAGTAATCATAAACGATGCATAACTGAATCCAATTCCCGCTGCAATGAAACCGGACAAAACGATAATCCAAGCCCTCTGCCACAGAGCTTTCAGAATCTGCATCACATCTATGGCATAATACTCTCGATTATTCTTTTCCTTCTTTTCCATTTACAAAATACCCCTTCTACATCTGTAGCTCATCTCAATAACATCAAATCAAACCCACAATATTGTAGAGTACAATAGATGTTCGAATAATTATACCACAATATATGCTCTATTGCAATAGCTTTCATAAAAATACAGTAAAAACTTACCGATATTCTCTCACTTATTCCGTAGAAACTCGCATATCAGATACCTACCGCTTAACAACCGTATAAGCTTATTCCGTTTTTTGATGCGATCACTCAAAGCATGAGGTCTTTTGAAAAAAGCCGGTACATTTTAGGGGCAGTACACCATTTTTCTTGCCTTTATGAAAAGCAGTCTTCGATGATTCTCAGTATAATTCTTTTACCTATACGGGAATATCCATAATCTTCCCAATTATTATTCTCCGTATTATTTTCTAATGTTTTTTACAGAATACTTCTCTCCGTAAAGAGTGTTTGCAAGGCGGATAATGTCGGGCAGATTCATAATAGAGCGAATATCCTCTTTGGCAAAATCTCGTCCCGTCATTTTTTCAAGAATATCTGTATACTGCACATCAAGTCTTGCGTGTTTTTTCATCAGCTTGTTTGAAAGTTGCCCGTCTGTCACCTCTTCAGGCATCATCTGTGTCCAGCCTTTACTGCGCATAAAAGCTTCATACCGTTTGTTTTCATGTTTGCGAAGCCTGTCCATATTCGATTGGAGAAGACTGTTCAGTATCGAAACATCGCCTTGACCATCGTTTACAAGTTCCAATCCGAGAAGCCACAGTTTATACGGTACAGATACCGCAAAAGCATCCGAATAATCTTTGTAGAAGCAAACCTGATTGTAAAGATCCGTCAGCATTTCTGCTGTGTTTTGTTCATCCACTGTGGTGATACCTCTGTTTGTGGCATTCACCGCAACAGCAAGAGAGTCACGGTAAGTGGCGCCGATACGAAGTCCTTTGTATGTATCCTCATAACTGCCGAAGGGCTTAATATCAAACGAACAGATCGGTGTGCTTTCAAATCTGCGATGCTCAGTGCTGTATTTCCAATCTGATACACACAGGTTCGGGATAATATGTTTTTCAATATTCTTATGATCCGCAAGCACATGAATACGCGGCAACCCGTCATGAACACCATACATACGTCGGATATACAGTGCCGTTTCTATGTTAAGAGTTTCATTGCCCAGTGAGAGGACAATGTACGTAGGCATAATACCGGCAAGTATTTTTGTAAAACCGTCAGACTTGATATCAGCGCTGTAAAACCCTATATTCCATTTTTCCACAAGTCCCGGGGATGTCTTTTCAAATACCGATTTTGCTCTCTCCCCGTTCAAGTCGATCACATTTATATCCACCTGAACATCATCGCCGAGACAAGAACACATAATCAAAGTCCGGAGGATCTCAAGGCCTATATTACCGGCGCCCACGAGCAGGACGGAAAGCTTTCCGTCTTTCACCGAATCATAAAGCGGATAATCATTAACAAGAGCTCTTGCAATAAGAGCCTCCTCGTTTATAAGTCTCACATTGAAGGTTTCATAGAGGTGATCAAAAATCACCTCAGAGATCTCATTTTTTGTATAAAGCCACATGTTGACTCTATCCGTATATTCGGCGTTATATTTTTGATATATGCGAAGACCCGCATCAAGATTTTCGCCACTGTCTGTGTCCATCAGATAATAATTTCTCACATGCCGAAGACTGTGTTTTATATGTACTATATCATCATTTACTATATAAGCGCCGATGGCTTTGATACGAGCGAGAGTTTCAGCGTCAATATCTTCTCTGGAAATACGCAGAGCGAATACGATAACCGGCTTTTTGCGAGTGTTCGAAATATCCTCGGCTATACACAAAGTACGCTCGTTGATCGCTGAAAAAAGGAATGTATCACTAAATTGGGAACGAACCCTATACAAAACACGGGTAAATCTCTCCGAGAAAAAGGAAAGTGTGATACCGACAGTAAAGAGAGGAGCTATAATAAGAAGGACAAGAAGTACAGTTTTGTATACGCCGATATACGGCACATCAAATCTGTCAAAACCGGCAAGAATCTCACTTGGACTGGAATTCAGCAACATAACACACATACTTTCGGCAAGTGTAAGTCCCATAGCATATGTGTCACCGAAATAATAAGGATAAATCCCCGAAACAAGCATCAAAAAAACACATACACCGAGAATTCGTACGATTCGTTTGAGTTCTCGTCTGTTCAGTACCACAAGCACAGCAGCGATTCCCGCAGTAATCAGTGTTAACAAAGAGCATACAGCTAAGATTTTTTCCGCGTTCATATCTACTCCTTTCAACATTCAGAAACTGAATATATTATATCACAAAGCTATAAACTTTTCAACCAAAGAAAATGACTGATTACAAATGATATGAGAAAAAAGGGATCGGAAGTTGGAGAAAAATAGCGGAGAGAAAGGAAGAAACCACCCTACTGGGTGGTTTCTTTGGGTTACCCCAACAATTTTGAACCTTTGCCTACGCGACAGAATATTTCTTCCAGGCTGTCAAAAGTTTATTCTTCAACTATCGGCACCCAATAAACACCAAGATCATCATCGTTATCCTGATCCACAGGAGTCTGATAAGAAATCATAACCGTATAGGTGTTATCCAGTCGATAATTCGTTTGCGGAAACCACTCTTTCGTGATTTGATTGAACGTCTTTTCCCTTGCATCAACGCGAGAGCTTCCCTTGCAAACAAACACAGCCCAGGTCGTCGCAGGGAAAGAATGAGGTTCAAAGCCATCCAAATGTGCAGGGTCGCTTGACACATCCCTATACAATCCACAATTCGATCCAGCATATGTTTTGTTCGTTGAGATCATTCTCTTTTGATTCTCATTCAGATCCGGTTCGCTCCAATAGGTCAATCGATCTTCTTCAACCTTGAGCAATACCTCAAATCCCGGCTCTTTTTCAATTCTGTAATCCATAATATAGCCTCCATCTAAAATAAATTTAAGTCGTAACGGTGCAAACGCTTTTAACGTGCAACCGCCACGCCGAACTGCAGAAGGAGTAACACCATGAAAACGTGAGAACGCTTTTGTGAAGCTATCGTGAGAATCATATCCATATATCAGCGCAATATCGATGATTTTTTCATTAGAGGAAAGGAGCTCCATTCCCGCCTCAGCGAGTCTACGATTCCGGATATATTCACTTACAGTAAAACCACACAGCATAGAAAATGCTTTTTGAAAATATCCCGAAGACATATATACATGCGACGCGACATCCTCAATTGAAAAATCATCCTTCAAATGCGATTCTATATAACCAATCGCTTCTTCAATACTTTCTAACCAATTCATCGCTTTCCACCTCCTGTGCCATTATTTTAGCACATTTGTATGATGTGTTTCTCGTCATTTTGTGAAATAATTTGTCCGATCGACACCATTACTTTCTTTTATCGTTTGAGTCTAAATAGTGGGCAGCCGCTCGGGTTTAGTAAGGGGAGCCACTTGATTTCCCGATTTTTCGCGCGTGACCCCACGCCCGTTTGCAAGCGAAAAGTTGGCGAGATTTCTCCCGCCCCTCCCCAGTTCTAACTTTTCCGCGTTTTTACGGATTTCAGAAGGCGTTTCACGGAAAAATTTTTCAATGTGGGAAACCTATATTATCTGACTTTTCAGTCAGTTGTTTTCAAGATTATTCGAAAGTGTTTTTCCGGCCACGGCGGTTCGCCGTGTGTTTGTTATTGCAGCCTTATCTGTTGGCTGCTGCTCATGATCTTCTGTGTCAGGGTTTCCATCAGGTGCTTATCATCTGCTACCTGGGGCCACTCTGACAGTTCTCTGTTTGTTATGTAGATTATGCTTCGTTCCTCCTTGAGGAAGTTGACCGCTCTATAGAATAGCGGTAGGTCTTGTTCGGATAAGGCAACGTACATCAGCTCATCAATGATGATCAGATCGCAGCTTATCATGTACCGGAACTTCCGGTGGTATTTATCGACGGTGTCTTTGTTTCGCAAGATCTGCAGGAACACGTCGATGTTGCAATAGTAAACGCGATAGCCGCCTTTCAGTGCCAGCTCGCCTAAGTGGACTGCCAGTGAGGTCTTGCCTGTGTCACAGCGGCCGATAATGGCGATGTCCTCAGATGCCTCTATCCAGTCCAGT
>SVUC01000111.1 GCA_015063455.1 Oscillospiraceae bacterium | reverse complement strand
GCCATTCCGCCTCCCGGATTTTTGATAAGAGATCCGATTATGAGGTCTGCCGCCTCTTCGTCAGATGACAAAACGTAGGTAGGCTCGCTGATCTCGGTAAACTCTCCGTAGCAGTTGTCGACAGCGAATACCGGCTTTTTGATGCCGAGCTCCGCGGCGATCTTTCTAACGTGATACGCGGCATTTTTGATCTGATGAGATGTAAGCGTGGGACGGTCAGCATAACCCTTCGATCTCTGAACGTATACCATTTTTACTCTCTCGCCGTGGAGAGCGAGAAATTCGCGGATAGCTGAGATGTCGATCGGCTGCTCACGGTCGGCGCACAGCTCGATCTTCTCGAATTTTACCCCCCAGTCAATGAGTGAACCCTCACCTGCGGGAGCTGAGCCGATGCCGATCACGTCAAGCAAAGTATCGTACGGAGTTCCGCTGATGGAGAGCATAATATCTCCCGGACGGAGAATACCGAAGAGAGCTACGGTGATCGTGTGAGTGCCCGAGAGAAGAGAGGGACGCATAAATCCCGCTTTTGCACGGAAAACCTTAGCGGCGAGTGTGTCGATCATATCACGTCCGCGGTCGCCGTATCCGTAACCTGTTGACGCGGCGAAGAGTGCCTCGGAGACTTCACATTCGCGGAACGTGTCGAGAACGTGTTCTGTGTTGATTCTTGCGATGTTGTCTATATCGCGGAATATGTCTGCCATCTCGAGCTCGGCGCGGTCAGCGAGAGCGCGGATGTTTTCGGAAATTTTCATTGATGTTATGCCTTTCTTAAAGTTTTAGCCGAATGTACGCCGGTGGTAAGTTTTGATCGAGCTTTTTCAAAAGCTCGCAGATTCTTAGGACAGCGTCCTAAGTCGATCTCCGCAGAGATCGAAATACCCAATACTTCGAGAGAGTTTTTCTTTTTGCTACTTTTGCATTTATTTATAAATGCGCTTCTCTTTCTAAAGAAGAAAAAGTAGGACGTACAATCTGATATATATTGATTTGATAAGTAAGTCTGAAAAGTATATTTCGGAGCCCTGGTGACTCCGACTCAGGACTCCGTCCTAAGAACCTGATCAGGGTTTCACCCCGATACCCCACAAACTGCCCAAAAAGTTTGATCAAAACTTTTCGGTACGCTTGGCACAGGGGTCAGTTTGATCCGCCTCTCGTCTGCATCCAGATGAGCAGTACCGTAATATCCGCAGGGTTTACGCCCGAGATACGCGATGCCTGTCCGATAGTTGACGGGCGAATCTTGTCGAGCTTCTGCATAGCTTCCGTTCTGAGACCGCCGATCGCTTTGTAATCTATGTCGTCGGGAAGACGTGTCGTCTCAGATTTTCTCTGCCTTGCAACTTCTTCAAGCTGATGCTTGATGTAACCCTCGTATTTGATCTCCGTCTGAACCTTTTCGCGCGCTTTGCGCGAGAGTGAGGGGCGATTTTTGTCGTAGGGAGCTGTCTGATCATAGCTTACCTGCGGCCTGCGGATAATATCGCATAGCGTTGTTCCGCTTGATATCGGCGCTGTTCCGCATTCTTCAAGGAGAGCGTTGATTCCGGATGACGGACCGATGTTCACGTGACGGAGACGCTCGATCTCATTTTTGACCTCGGCAATATCGTCCTGTATCTTTTGATATCTCTCGTCAGACACAAGTCCCGCATAGTGACCGTATTCTGAGAGACGCTCTTCAGCGTTGTCCTGCCTGATGAGGATCCTGTATTCGCTTCTGCCTGTCATAATTCGGTAAGGTTCGTTCGTTCCCTTTGTCACAAGATCGTCGATCAGCGTGCCGATGTACGACGAATGGCGCGGCAGAATGATCTGCTCCATACCTCTGAGGTAGAGGGAGGCGTTCATTCCCGCAAGAAGTCCCTGTGCGGCAGCTTCTTCGTAGCCGGACGTTCCGTTGAACTGACCTGCACCGTAGAGACCGCGGACTTTTTTGAATTCAAGAGTACCCTTCAGCTCAAGCGGATCAATGCAGTCGTATTCGATCGCATATGCGTATCGCATGATCTCGGCATTCTCGAATCCTTTGAGAGAGTGGAGCATCTCTACCTGAACATCTGCAGGCAGAGATGACGAGAATCCCTGAAGATAGATCTCGTCGGTTGAGTAACCCATTGGCTCAACGAAGAGCTGATGACGCTCCTTGTCGGCGAATCTTACTACCTTGTCCTCGATAGATGGGCAGTAACGCGGGCCTGTGCCGTGGATCTTTCCCGAATACAGAGGGGATCGGTGGATATTCGCCTTAATAATATCGTGAGTTTTTTCGTTTGTGTAGACTACGTAGCAGGGTACTTGCTCGCGGACGTTGATGTCGGCTTCAGAGGTGCGGTATGAGAACGGAGCGACGAATTCGTCACCGTCCTGCCTCTCGAGAACGCTGTAATCAATAGAACGCCTGTGGATTCTCGGCGGAGTACCCGTTTTGAATCGCATCAGCTCGACACCGAGAGCCTTCAGACACGGAGTGAGACCCGTCGACGGAAGAGAGTTGTCGGGGCCGGACGCTTTGCTGACGTTTCCGACGTGAGTCGTTCCGCCGAGGTATGTACCTGTGCAGATGATTGCCGCCTTGCATCTGAAGTCGCCGCACGGCTCACTTCTCACACCGATCACCTTCGGTAGACCGTCAGAGCCCACCTCGGTAAGAATCTCGGTAACTTCAGCCTGAACGACTGTGAGGTTTTCCGTTTTCTCGATCGTTTCTTTCATTATATCTGAGTAGAGACGGCGGTCCGCCTGAACTCTCTTTGACTGTACAGCGGCACCCTTGCCTGTGTTGAGAGTACGCGACTGCATCGTAACGCGGTCAGCGGCATATCCCATCTCACCGCCCATTGCGTCGATCTCGTAAACGAGATGCCCCTTGCCCGTTCCCCCGATCGAGGGATTGCACGGCATATTTGCGATCGCGTCGAGCGAGAGGGAGAAGAGCGCGGTCTTAATTCCGACTCTTGCCGAGGCGAGAGCTGCCTCAACACCTGCGTGACCTGCGCCGATCACGGCAATGTCAAAATCTCCTGCAGAGAATTGATTGAATGTATACTCGTTCGGATTCAAAATATATCCTCCGTAAATGCGAAAAGTTATCATTATATTATACCACACCGCACACGCCGTGTCAACGTGAACAGGCGATTGGCGGCGGGGAGTTTTTGACTGAAAGTTTTTTGAAAAAGGGTACGGGGAAACACCTTTTTTCAAAAAAAGCTTTTCCCCGTATAAATCAGTATTAAAATAACGACACCAAAGGATGCGACGCAAGGAACGATGCGTAGTATACCATCGGCAGAATAGTTGCGGTCGAGAGAACGGTTGACGCACCTACCAGCTCCGCGGCGTATCCGGGAGAGATTCGGTAGAGCTCACCGAACATCGTGACGACTGCGGGACACGGCATAGCGCCCATAACTGCGGCGAATACGATCATGTACTCGGGCAGACCGAGCAGCCACAGGATCGTGGACATAACAAACGACATTACAACGAGCTTTACGAAGCAAACGTAATAGACGTTTTTGTTTGTGAACATTTTTTTGAGGCTTCGGCGGGCGATGTTCGCACCCGAGATTATGAGTGACACGGGAGTGCAGAGAGAGCCGAGGTAATTCGAGAATTCGTAAATGAATCCCGGAAGCTCAATGTTCATAACGAAGATCAAAAATCCTATCAGACACGGAGTTGTTCCGAAATTGATGAATATTTTCTTCGGCGTGATCTTGATGTCCTCTCTTTTTCTCGCAAATATCGAGATACCCCAGGTCCAGACAAAGATCTGGAAGCTGAGAACGTAGAACGCACCGTAGAACAGACCCTCAGCACCGTAGAGAGATTCAAGTATCGGGAATCCGACAAAACCGCAGTTTGCAAAGAGCATGGCGAACTCCGACAGCTTTCTTTCGTTAAGAGGCTTGATCGGACGTGCTAAAAGGTAAGCTACGACCGCCATTACGATGTGCGCGCAGAAGCCGAGAACGAGGATCTTCATACCTGTTTTGAGGTTCTCCGGCGTGTATTCGAGATTGATCACAGAGCTGATGATGAGAAACGGCTGAGCGATCTTTATTATCAGTGTAGATAGTCGCTCGGTCGATACTTCATCAACAAATTTCAGCTTTCCTGCGACAAATCCTGATGCAAGAAGGAGCGCGAGAGTCGCAATTGTTGATACGAGTGATGTTATTGACATTATTCTTTCTCCGACAATTCTTTATTTTCGGCTTTGGGAGATGCGGTCTTTTTCTGAGGCAGACCATTTTTCTTGATGTAAATAAATCCGCACGCCGCGAGAGATATCACTGCAGCAGTTCCGATCACCCACAGGATGACGATCGCACCTACGTTTTTCACGATTTCTTCTTCACCGCACAAAGAGCACACGTTGATCGTTTTTGTGAGCTTCTTTGAGGATAATACGAATGTGTGTCCGAGAGGGGCTGGTACATCACTTGTGTGTTTGCCGCACACGGTACATTGATTCTCGATCATTCCCGATACCGTGCAGGTGGGATCGATCACGGAGATAACTTCATACGAGTGACCAAGCGGATCGATTTTTGATGTAGTTTTATATCCGCACTTTTTGCAGGACTCAATAGTCTGACCTTCGTTCTCGCAGGTCGGATCTGTTGTGACAGATTCAAATTCGTGATCGCATTTCGGAATAACGGTCACTTTTTCTCCGCCGCATACTGAGCAGATGTACTTTATGTAGCCGTCCTCTGACGGAGTCGCGGGAACGGACTCAGCTTCTTCGTATGTATGCCCAACAGCTTTTATCGGATCGGAGTATTCTTCGGAACAAATATCACAGCGGTATTTTGTGTATCCATCTGCATCACAGGTGGCAGGAACGTTTTCGGCAACTGTATAATTGTGCGGAGTTCCCTGACGGATCTCGAGTATTTCATCTCCGCAGGTTGAGCAGACCTTGTGAAGCTTGCCGTCGACGGCATGAGATGATTGCGTGTCGGAGTAAACAACGTAATTGTGCCCCTTTGCGGGAATCTTTTCGGTGTATCTGTGTACGGGAGTTTCGTACCCCTTGTCATCAAGATTGAACGAGATCTGACATACATAATTAATGTAACCGTCAGTCGTACACGTTGCCGCAGCGGAGGACTCCTGTCTCCAATAGTGATCGTCCTTTGCCGCAAGAGCTGTCGTGCCCTTTTTCAGTCCGCAGTAGGTGCATCGGTAAGCTTCGCTTCCTGTCAGCGAGCAGTTTGAGGGATGCACAACAACTTTTTGGGATGTAAAAGTGTGGGTGTGACCGAAATAGTGTTCTGCAAATGAGTCAGCGATACTTGCTGCGATCTTTTTCAGATTCGCATCGGAATCAATGATCGCGCGATCGCTCCAGTTTGAGAGATATCCTGCCTCAAGGATCATCGAGGGAATTCCGAACTTTGATGACCACGTGAGGATGGAGTAAAAGTCGCTTTTTTTGCCGAGCTGCCACGCCCCGGGCATATCCCATTTTTTATCCTTGTTCCAATAGTATATACCGAGAGAGTCACCTGTATCCTCTTTTGAATCAACTTTGTTGTATTTGATGCCAACCGAGCTTTGAATACCGTTCAGGATAGAATCTGCAAGAGGTCTGGTGTTGTATTCGTCGACAACTGAAATGTATGCCTCAGCGCCGTTTACATAATAGACGGTATTACTGTTGCAGTGAAGCGAGATCAAAAAATCCGCGTCAGCTCTGAGGCCTGTCATCGTGCGATCGAGGAAATTCATATAGACGTCGGTGTCTCTTGTCATAATTACAACGAACCGTCCGTCTGCCACAAGCTCGTCACGCAGATATTTTGCGAGGAGCAGATCGTATTCCTTTTCGTAGCGTATTCCTGAGGTCGCGCCTCCGTCATACCCGCCGTGTCCCGCATCAATGACGATCACCGGTGTTTCGTCCGTGACATCTGCGGCACTAACGGCAAACGCAGACGACATAACTGCGCTTATTATATATATAATGAATAAAACGGATAAAAACTTACGATATCTGTGCATTTGAAGATCCTTTTGTTGCAAAATTTTTTCCATACCGATATTATACGACAGGAATCGTAAAATTTCAAGGGATATTTTCAGTTTTTTGGAGTCGCTGATGATGCTTCGTGTGTTAGACGAACGCCTAATAACCCCGGATATCTTACAAATGTTGCAAAAAATCCTTATTTTTAATATTGAATAGCCTTTAATATTACACTTATGTTACACAAAGAGTAAAAGTATTGCAATAAAAAACCGAATATGGTAATATATGTACGCAGGGTGGGGTGAAACGGCATCCCGTATACCCTGACGAATATTAACAATTTTTATAAGGAGTTCGGAAAAAGATGAAAAAGTTTCTTTCTCTTATTCTCGCTCTTCTCATGACTGTATCTTGCGCTTCAGTTGCATTTGCAAATGAAGACGCTGCCCTCGACGGCGCAGACACAGCAGTAGAAGAAACACCTTATGATGATGCTATGCAGTATCTTTACGCTGTAGGCATTTTCAAGGGTTACACAGAAGACGGCCAGATGCTCGGCGCTGCAGATCCTATCCAGCGTTATCAGATGGCTCTTCTCGCAGCTCGTATTGCTACCGGTTGGCTCGATGATGATACATGGCTCAACGGTAATGCAAACGACACAGAATTCACAGACCTTCAGGGTGACGTAGAAGAAAAGTACCTTGGTGCTCTCTCTTATGCAGCTCAGATGGGTCTCATCGAAGGTTACGGCGACGGCACATTCAAGCCTTATGATGGCATTACATACCGTGATGTTCTCACAATCGCTTGCCGTCTCATCGGTTACAAGAACCTCAAGTATCCTTGGGGCTTCATCGAAAAGGCTGTTAACCTCGGTCTCACAGAAGGTATTGAAGACGTAGCTTACACAGAACCCCTCACACGTGGTGGTGTAGCTCAGGTTC
>SVUC01000002.1 GCA_015063455.1 Oscillospiraceae bacterium | reverse complement strand
CGGCAATGTGCCGACATACTCCGTCCAACGACTACGTTCATCATAGCCAAGCAGATTGACGGGGATCATACCGCATAGTAAACAAGGGTAGAAAATGAAGAACATATTGCCGCTGCTCATCATAGAAATAATGATAAATCCGATACAAACGAAAAAATATAATCTGCAGTATTTTTTCATCATATACCAATCTTTCAGCAATAGACCTTTCATATTATTTCGCCTCCTTTACCATAAATACGAACAACTCCTCAATGCTGACGGGACTTAGCTTAAAGTCATTGGGGACGTTCTTTCGTGACACAATGACCTCAGCACCGTAGGGCGTTTCTTTTTTATATTTTACTACTTCCTTGTCAAGCTCCGAAAGCTGTTCTGCAGTACAATGAATGATAGCATGTTCGGATAAAAGTACATCCTTTTCCTCGCAGAGTAAGAGCTTGCCCTTATGCAAAAACGCCACGTAGTCGCAAAGTTTTTCAAGATCGCTGACTATGTGAGAGGATATGAGAATGGAGTGGTTTTCATCCCTTGTAAAATCACAGAACATATCCACCACTTCGTCACGTACGACGGGATCGAGTCCGCTTGTCGGCTCATCAAGAAGCAATAACTTTGCTCCGTGTGAGAGAGCAACGGCAATCCCGAGCTTCATCTTCATACCGCGTGAGTAGTCCTTAAACTGCTTGTTGTCGGGCAAAGATAGCTTTTTAAGAAGTCGGGCATATTCATCCTCATTCCAATTACGGAATGTATGCCTCATAACCTTGCCGATCTGCTTTGCTGTCAAGCATTCGGGCATACCAACCTCGTCCATTACGACACCGACATCTTCTTTGATAAGAGCAATATCTTTTCCATTGTCTTTGCCAAGTATCGTAATTGTTCCGCTATCCTTATGAAGAATATCCAAGATTAGCTTTATCGTTGTACTTTTGCCTGCACCATTTTCTCCGATGAGCCCCATAATACAACCACTTGGCAAAGTAAGGTTTATGTTATCCAAACAAAATCCCGAAAAGGATTTACTTACATTTTTTAATTCAAGTGCGTTCATTCCTGTTCCTCCATACCGAACGTAATCATTTCAATAATATCGTTACGGCTCAAATTGCACGAGGCAGCGAGCTTTGCGATCTGCTCGATATGTTCCTCGATCTTTTTCAAATTTTCCTCACGCAAAAGCTCTACGTTCTTCGGCGCAACGTAACATCCTTTTGCCGGAAGTGTATAAATGAATCCTTCCTTTTCAAGTTCTTCATACGCGCGCTTGGTCGTAATAAAACTAATTCGCAGATCTTTTGCAAGTCCGCGAATGGACGGGAGCATCTCGTCCTCCTTCAGCTCACCGCTTATGATCTGATTTTTTATTTGAGAATATATCTGATTATAAATCGGTTCGCCGCTTTTGTTGTCGATTAAAATATTCACGTCATCACCTCTGTTATAACTGTATATCTATATTGTATACAGTTTGGGCGTTGTTGTCAATAGGTTTTGATAAATGAGCGAAAAAAATCCCTCGCACCATTTCGGAACGAGGGATGACTTTTTGTTTGAGCTGTTTATTCGGCTGTTATTATTTACCGCTATTTTTTTGAACGGTGCTTATCGCCGCTTTCTATATAACTTATTCTTATCTGATACCGAACTTTTCGATAACGTAGTCCATATCCTTGTCTCCTCTGCCGGAGAGATTGATAAGAACAGAGCCCTTGCCCATCTGCTTTGCGAGCTTGATACCGTAGGCAACAGCGTGTGCACTTTCAAGTGCGGGGATGATACCTTCCATACGTGAGAGGGAATAGAACGCATCAATAGAATCTTCGTCATTGATAACGTCGTATTTAACTCTGCCGAGGTCGTGAAGGAATGCGTGCTCAGGACCGGATGAAGGATAGTCAAGTCCGCTTGATACGGAATAAACGGGAGCAGGATCGCCGTTTTCATCCTTGAGCATAATAGAGTTGAAGCCGTGCATAACACCTTCTTCACCGTACTGAAGGCTTGCTGCGTGATCTCCGAGAGCAGAACCTCTGCCGAGAGGCTCAATTCCGTAAATATCAACGGGATCATTGAGGAATCCGGAGAAGAATCCTGCTGCATTGGATCCGCCGCCTACGCACGCTACGATCGCGTCAGGAAGCTCACCTGTCATTTCGATAAACTGTTCACGTGCTTCAATACCAACAACGCTCTGGAAATCGCGGACCATAAGCGGGAACGGATGCGGTCCTACAACTGAGCCTATGCAGTACATAACGTCTTTGTAATCTTTTGCGTATGCATCAAACGCAGCATCAACAGCTTCCTTGAGTGTTGCGAGACCGTGAGTAACTTCGACTACGTTTGCACCGAGGATCTTCATTCTCGCTACGTTTGGAGCCTGCTTCTGAATGTCAACGGAGCCCATATAAATATCGCAGGGCATTCCGAAGTAAGCCGCAGCAGTGGCCATTGCAACACCGTGCTGACCTGCACCTGTTTCAGCAATTACTTTCTTTTTGCCGAGATATTTTGCAAGAAGAACTTCACCCATACAGTGATTGAGCTTGTGTGCACCTGTGTGGTTGAGGTCTTCGCGCTTTACATAAAGCTGAACATTTCCGATACTGCCGGAGAGACGTTCGAGATAAGAAATGGGAGTAGGTCTGCCCTGGAATTCCTTTCTGATCCTGCGAAGCTCAGCAATAAACTTTCTGGATTTGCAGATCGTGAAGTACGCTTCACTGATCTCATCCATTGCCTTTTTCAGTTCATCGGATACGTAAGCTCCGCCGTATTTTCCAAAGTAACCATTCTGATCGGGATAATTCTTGAAATATGTATTGAAGTCGATTCCGTTGTGTAACATTGTAAAATCCTCCGTGTCTTTATTATGTGAAAAATATTATTTTTGAGTGTTGTTAATAGGCGTTATTCGCACCGCCATCGTCTGTCGAGTATCATGTTTTCCTCTTTCACTGTCGGGCGATACACAAAAAAATCCCTGACAGAAGTTTTTCTGTCAAGGACGAATAATCTTATCCGCGGTGCCACCTTGATTCACGGAAAACCGTGCACTTGCAGGATACGGCAAAAGCTATAATATTGCGATATCCCCGGCAACTGACGTATGCCATACGTTGCAGAATACTCTGTGTAATTACACATTTGACTGCACCCTCAGCGGTCCATTTGATGATCTGTTTTTCACCTGACTCTCAGCAGCGCAGGCTCTCTGTGGAAGCATAATCACCGTTATCTCCGCTTCAACGGTTTATGATATTAAAGTATAACACATTTTATATCCTTTGTCAATAGGGCAGGAGTTATATTTTCTGCACAAATTCAGCTTGATTTTTTATAAATATATTATAAAATGTAATGATTGAAAAAATACGAAAAGTTGATTCACTTATTTTTTAATTTGTATTGCAATTGAAGAAAATATGTGATAAAATCAGTAAAAGTTAATTATTTGGGAATATCTTTAATAATTAATTTGCGTTCCTGTCCGGAAAGGGGATATGTGGAAGTGTTTATAATTAAGGATCAAAAGATCTTTGGAAAGATAATTATTCCCGAGAATCCGATATCAACCGAAGATTACGCATCGACTGAGCTTCGTTATTATTTCAACAGAATGACAGCGAATTCTGCCGATATTGTGAAAACAAATGAGGCGGCAGAAGATGCTCTTATCGTAATCGGCGGTGCTCTCACAAATTACGGTGAGGACAGAGTCACTTACGATGATGACGAGCTTCATTGGTACACAAAGAACGGTAAGGTCTTTATTGACGGCGGCAAAAGAGGAATTCTTTACGCGATGTACGATTTTCTCGAAGCACTTGGATGCAGATTCTTTACACCGAAGGCTGAAAAAGTTCCTGCTTATACCGAGTTTGAGCTTGAGGAGAGCGACAAAAGAGAAAAGCCTCTCTTTATGTACCGCGAATATTACTTCAGAGATACGATGAGAAATCAGAATTTCTCAGTAAAATGCAGAACAAACGAAACGACAGAAGAAAAATACGGCGGACCGTTTAAGGTTGCGAACCACTGTCACAGCTTTTTATATATGGTCCCGATCGATAAATATTTCGCAGAGCATCCCGAATGGTATGCACTTGTAGACGGCAAACGCGGAAGATACAGTAACGAGCGAAACAAGTGGCAGCTTTGTCTTTCAAATCCCGAGGTTATTGAAAAACTTATCGAATCCGCACGCGAGATCCTTCGTGCGAATCCCGACGCTCAGCTTCTGAATATTCAGCAGAATGACAGTATCAGATACTGTGAATGTGAGAATTGCAGAGCAATATATGAGGAAGAGGGAGAGGTCTCGGGAATGATGGTGCGTACAGTCAACGCTGTTGCCGAGGCACTTGAAGAAGAATTTCCGAACGTTCTTTTCCAGACATTTGCGTATAATTACTCGCGTACACCACCTGAAAAATCGAGACCGCGTCATAATGTTGTAATTCAGTTCTGTACAATAGAAGGATGTACCTTCCATCCTCACGAATCAGAATGTGGCTGGGAGCACGAGAATAATTTGCTCCCAACAGTAGCGCAGAATCTGAAAAAATGGAGCGAGATATCGCATAACATTTTTATCTGGGACTATACGGCGTGCTTCTGGCAGCTTCTCAAGCCGCATCCTAATTGGTATGCGCTTCAGCCGAATATGCAGTTTTTTGCAAAAAACAAAGCAAAAGGTATATTCTCGCAGGGTGAACTCAGAGAAAACGACGGGTGCGACCTAGACGAGCTTCGCTGTTATCTCATTTGCAAGCTGATGTGGGACCCATACTGCGATTTTAATAAGCATCTCACAGAGTTTACCGATTTCTATTATGGAGATGCGGCGCCGATGGTGCGTGAGTATATTGATACAATGTGCAAGAAATGTGCGGACGATAATATACATTTCAATTGCTACGGAAAACGAAACAAGGAAAACAAGAGGTTTGATCGTGAGCCTCACACGGAATACCTTACACCCGATATGCTGAAGATCTACAATGAGATGACCGTGCAGAAGCGGCAGTTCGCGACGATACTATCCGCAGGATGAGAGTAGACTGTATCCGTCTCGGACTCAGATATATAGATCTCAGAAGGAGAATGGTTGAAGAAAACCGCGGTGATGCGGCAGAATTCAACCGATTTATTGAGGATTGTATTGCACACAATATTACAATTTTCTCAGAGGGTGCTTCTCACGAGGAAGAAGTAAAAGCATTTGCCGAGAAGTATTGGCGTGCAGATTAAAAATTTGTCATAACATATGGAGGGTAGATTTATGAACATCATTAAGAATCAGTACATTTGCGGAAAGATCGTAATTCCCGAAAGTCCGCTTCCGACTGAAAATTACGCATCAACAGAGCTTCGCTATTACTTCAACAGAATGACGGCGAATCCCGCCGACATTGTAAAAACAAACGAAGCGGTCGAGGATGCTCTTATCGTTATCGGCGGAGCACTTACAAATTACGGGGAAGAGAGACTTACATACGCAGACGACGAGCTTCATTGGTATACAAAGAACGGTAAGGTGTTTATCGACGGCGGCAAGAGAGGACTTCTGTACGCGATGTACGATTTCCTCGAAGCACTCGGATGCCGATTCTTCACACCGAAAGCTGAAAAAATTCCCGCATATACCGAGTTTGTACTTGATGAAACAGACAAGCGTGAAAAGCCGATTCTTGAATACCGTGCATATTATTTCAGAGATACATCTCTTAATCCCGCATTTGAGGTTAAAGCCAGAACTAACGAAAACACAAGAGATCCGAAATACGGCGGTGAATTCAATATAGCAACAAACTGCCACAGTTTTTATTTCATGCTTCCTATAAAGAAATATTTTGATGAACACCCCGATTGGTACGCTTTATATGACGGAAAGCGCGGAATCGACGAAAAGCGAGGCGGATGGCAGCTTTGTCTCTCAAACCCCGAGGTTACCGAAAAGCTTATTGAGGTATCCCGCGAGATTCTCCGCAACAATCCCGAGGCAAGAGTAATCAATCTTCAGCAGAATGACTTCGGACGTTCCTGCGAGTGCGAAAAATGCCGTGCAATTGACGAAGAAGAGGGCTCTCCTTCAGGTCTTATGATCCGTGTTGTCAACGCTGTTGCTGAGGCACTTGAAGAAGAATTCCCGAATGTTGTATTCCAGACGTTCGCATACAGCTATACTCAGGCACCGCCGAAGTATGCACGTCCGCGCCACAACGTAGCAGTCCAGTTCTGCACGATCGGAGAATGTGCGGCGCATCCGATCACCTCCGGCTGCGGTTGGGGCGAAAACGATAATCTGACTGAACAGCTAAAAGAATGGAGCTCGATCTGCAACCACGTTTCCGTTTGGGACTATGTGACTTGCTTCTGGCATCTGCCTCAGCCGCACCCGAACTGGCACGTTCTTCAGCCGAATATTCAGTTCTTCGTTGAAAATAATGCTAAGTGGCTCTTCTCTCAGAACGACAGACACCTCGGAGACGGTGCTGACCTTGATGAGCTTCGCTGCTATCTCGTATGCAAGCTTATGTGGGATCCTTACTGCGATCTGAATAAGCATATTGTTGAGTTTACAGATTTCTTCTATGGAGCTGCAGGTCCGATGGTACGCGAGTATATGGAAACCATGTGTAAGATCTGTGAAGATAATAACTATCACTTCACCTGCTACGGTCACGGAAAGAGCCCCAATCGTATAGAGCACTGTGCTCCTTTCATCGATTATCTTACACCCGAGTACCTCAAGATCTATCACGAGATCCTTGATCGCGCGGAGGAAGCCGTTCGTGATGATGTTATCCGCAGAATGAGAATTGACAAGATCAGACTTACTCTCCGCTTTATTGAGCTGAGAACAAAGGGTATCTATGATGACATCAATGATGAGGCAGAGATCAATCAGTTCATTGAGGACTGTGTTGCTCATAATGTAACAGAATTTGCAGAAGCTAAGAAGCTTCCCGAAATTGCGAAGCTTTTTGCGGAAAAACGTTGGCGCTGAATCCATAATAATTTGAATTAATTTTTTAATCATATTAACCCAAAGGAGAAAAAACATGGGAATCAAAATCATAACAAATCAGCAGATCGCGGGAAAAATCGTAATTCCCGAAGCACCGATTTCAACTGAGGATTATGCATCCACTGAGCTTCGCTATTATTTCAACAGAATGACAGCGAATCCGGCTGAGATCGTCAAGACAAACGAAGCAGTTGACGATGCACTTATCGTAATAGGAGCTGCTCTCACAAACTATGGTGAAGAGAGACTTACCTATGCTGACGACGAGCTTCACTGGTACACAAAGAACGGTAAAGTATTTATCGACGGCGGCGCAAGAGGTATTCTTTACTCGATGTATGATTTTCTTGAAGCCCTCGGATGCCGTTTCTTCACACCTAAAGCGGAAAAAGTTCCTACATATAAGGAATTTGAACTTGAAGACACCGACAAGAGAGATAAACCCGCATTTGAATCTCGTGAGTATTACTTCAGAGATACAATGAGAAATCAGAACTTCTCCGTGAAGTGCAGAACGAATGAGACAACAGAAGCAAAATATGGCGGTCCTTACAGACTTGCAAACAATTGCCACAGCTTTTATACTATGCTTCCGATCGACAAGTATTTTGGCGAACATCCCGAATGGTATGCTATGTATGACGGGAAGCGCGGACGTGACGAGAATCGAGGCGGATGGCAGCTTTGTCTCTCAAATCCCGAGGTTATAGAAAAGATCGTTGAATGCGCTCGAGAAATTATGAAAAGAAGTCCCAATGCACAGCTTATCAATATTCAGCAGTGTGACTTCGGTCGCTCCTGCGAATGTGAAAAGTGCCGTGAGCTTGATGAGAAATACGGTGGCCCGTCCGGACTTATGGTTGTTGCTGCAAACGCAGTAGCTGAAGCTCTTGAGGAAGAATATCCGAACACACTTATTCAGATATTCGGATACAGTTACACCAAGACACCTCCGAAGAACATAAAGGCTCACCACAACGTCATAGTTCAGTATTGTCCCATCAACGGCTGCTGCGCTCATCCTATTGACGGTGGATGCGATTGGGCGGAAAACGAAAATACTCGTGAAAACATTGACGGTTGGAGTCAGGTGTGCGATCACCTCAGCATTTGGGATTACAACGTATGCTTCTGGCATCTGCCGCTTCCTTATCCGAACTGGCATACACTTCAGCCGAATATGCAGTATTTCTTTGAAAAGAAGGCTCTCAATATTTTCTCACAGGGAGAACTCAGAGAAAACGACGGATGCGACCTCGACGAGCTTCGCTGTTATCTTATCTGCAAGCTGATGTGGGATCCTTACTGTGACTACAACAAGCACCTTACTGAATTTACCGATTTCTACTACGGCGCGGCAGCTCCTATCATTCGCGAATATATTGAGACAATGTGCGGAATCGCAGAAGAAGAAAAGATCTGCTTTGCTTGCTACGGCAGACGTCATCCCGGCAACAGAAAATTCGACTATGAGCCTTTCCACGAACTGTTTGCTCCCGAATATCTTGAAAAGTATTACGAAATTCTTGACAGAGCTGAAATGGCGGTACGCGACGACACAATCCGCAGAATGCGAGTAAATTGTATCAGACTAAGTCTCGGATATATTGATATGCGCCGCCGACTCGTGCTCAACGATTACATTGATCCCGCAGAGTTCAACCAGTATATTGAGGACTGCATCGCTCACAATATTACAGTATTCCATGCAGGTAATCCTCATCAGAACTCTGTTATGAATATGGCAAGCAAGTATTGGAGATAAATCTGTATACTTCATTAGAGCAAAGGGGCAAAACATGTCACTTAATATCATTAAAAATCAAAATATCTGCGGAGCTGTAGTTATTCCCGAAAATCCTATTTCAACCGAAGATTACGCATCAACCGAGCTTCGCTATTATTTCAACAGAATGACAGCGAATCCCGTGGAAATCGTGAAAACGAACGAAGCGACGGAAGACGCGCTTATCATAATTGGAGGTGCACTCACAAATTACGGCGAAGAGAGACTTTCATATGCTGACGATGAGATACACTGGTACACAAAGAACGGAAAGGTATTCATCGATGGCGGTAAGAGAGGTATTCTCTACGCGATGTACGATTTCCTTGAATCCCTCGGATGCCGTTTCTTTACACCGAAAGCAGAAAAGATTCCTACATACACCGAATTTGTTCTTGAAGATACAGATAAGAGAGAAAAACCTATTTTTGAATACCGTGAGTTCTACTTCAGAGATACAATGGAGAATCAGAATTACTCGGTAAAATACAGAACAAATGAAAGAACAGATGAAAAATACGGCGGTCGCTTCAAGTTTGCAAATCACTGCCACAGTTTTGGACACATTCTTCCGTACAGTAAATATTTCGATGAGCACCCCGAATGGTATTCAATGTACGACGGAGAACGCAAAAAAAGTCCGAGAGGATCGTATCAGCTTTGTCTTTCAAATCCTGAAGTTACCGAAAAATTAATTGAAGGTGTCCGTGAAGTATTACGCAGAACTCCTGATGCGCGTGTCGTACATGTTTCTCAAAACGATGCAGCAGGCCCTTGTCAGTGCGAAAATTGCCGTGCAATTGATAAAGAAGAAGGTTCTCCTGCGGGGCTTATCATCCGAACAGTAAATGCAATTGCGGAAGCGCTTGAAGAAGAATTCCCGAATGTTTTGTTCCTTACATTTGCATATGCTTATGGCCGTACACCTCCGAAGCTTGCAAGACCGAGACATAATGTTGCGGTACAGTACTGCACAATAGAGGCGTGTTTCGCGCATCCGATCGAGAGCGAGTGCGGATGGGGTCCCAACTCCGATATGAGCCATGAGCTTGGCGAGTGGAGCAGTATCTGTAATCATACATTTATCTGGGACTACAACGCATGCTTCTGGCATCTCCCTAAGCCGCATCCGAACTGGCACGTTCTTCAGCCTAATATGCAGTTCTTTGCAAAAAACAATGCGAAAGGTATTTTCTCTCAGGGAGAACTCAGAGAAAATGACGGCTGTGATCTTGACGAACTCCGCTGTTATCTTATCTGCAAGCTCATGTGGGACCCATACTGTGATTTCAATAAGCATCTTGTTGAATTTACAGATTTCTACTACGGTGACGCTGCTCCGATGATCCGTGAGTACATCGAAACTATGTGCAAGAAGTGCGAAGACGACAATCTCCATTTCAACACCTATGGACATCACGAGCCCGGACCGGATGATTATTCTCCTTACGTTGATTACCTCACTCCCGATATGATGTTGATCTACAATGAGATCCTTGACAGAGCAGAAATGGCAGTGCGTGACGATCCGATCCGACGTATGAGAGTTGACTGTATCAGACTCGGTCTCAGATATACAACGGTTCGATGCGGAATGATGAGTGGTGAGATCACAGATGCAGAAACATTCAATCAGTTTGTTGAAGATTGCCTTGCTCACAACATTACAATATTCCAGGCAGGCGAAACACACGAAAAGTGTGTCAGAGTAATGGCAGATAAAAGTTGGCGCAAATAATTTGTGACTCAAATTTTTTCACATATAATTTGTATGCTGCCATTAAATATCTAAGTAAATAAATAAAATACGAGGTGGACAAACGATGACTTCCAAAGAAATTATCAAGCGTTTGATAGCACATGATAATCCGCCGCGTTTGGGATATGGTTTTCATGATATGACAGATATTATGTCAGTTCGTTCCAGAACCTACATCAATCTGCCTGAAAATCCATATAATACGTGGGGGGACTACCCTGAGTTAAAAAAACTTTCCGATTTCTCAGGAGAAGTTCGCAGAGATATGTATGGAAATATATATGGACGGTTTAATGGGAAAACTCAAGGGGAATGTGTTTACGGTGCTATTCAGGATTGGGAAGATTACGAATATCCGTTTCCTCAACTTGACTTGAATTACAGAGAACAGCTGATAAAAAATAATTATTCTGAATGTGACAAATTTGTTATTACAAGCGGAGGATCTTTATTTTCGGCGTTAAGAGACGCGCGTTTGATGTCAAATGCGCTGATGGACACCATTATTGAACCGGAACGAGTTAAACAGTTTATAGATCAGATTGCCGAATATGAAGTATCTGTCATAAAAAGTATAGCCGGATGCGGAATCGACGGATGGTTTATTTGGGATGACTGGGGAACACAGGAACGTACATTTATATCTCCGGACTCATTCCGTGAACTCTTTAAGCCTTCATATAAAAAAATCGCAGATGCTGTACACGAAGCAGGAATGAGTATGTTTATGCATTCCTGTGGTTATAATTACGGTTTTATGGAAGACTTTATTGATATGGGAATTGATGTGTTCCAATTTGATCAGCCCGATCTATACCCTGTAGAAACACTGGTGAAAGAATTTGCAGACCGAGCAGTATTTTATTCACCGCTTGACATTCAAAAAGTTCTTCCTACCGGGGACCGTCAATACATTGAAAATCGCGCGCTTGAAATGTGCAGACTGTTCAAGGAAAAAGGCGGCGGTTGGATTGCTACGGATTATGCTTCATACCCTGATATCGGTGTGGAATCCGAATGGGCACAATGGGCAGAAGATGTTATATTTCAAAACAGTACTTTGTAAATAACCGTATCCTTTCTCAGCAGATCGAAGTCGGTTCGCCTATACGTACGGTGCTGCTTATGAACGGTAACAGAATGGAAATATTGATAAAAAACTAGAAAAACAAATAAGGAGTTTTGCCTTATGAAAAAAATTGCGTTGATCGGTGTGGAGAATTCACATGCTCCCGCTTTTGCCAAACTGATCAAGAACAATCCAGACAAATATGGTGATATTGAGATAGTCGGTGTTTACAGTTATGACGGTGCCGCTGCGCGAAAGATGGTGGACGACGGTCTCGCTCCTATGGCTGCAGATACTTCCTCCTACTTCCTTGATAAAGTAGACGCGGTGATTAATACCGCACGTCATGGGGACAACCACTACGAGTATTCCATGCCTTATATCAAGGCGGGTGTACCTATGTTTATCGACAAGCCATTCTGTATTATGCCGCACAACGCAGCGGAAATGATCGCTGAAGCGGAAAAGTCCGGAGCGCTGCTCTGCGGCGGCTCTTGCCTGAAGTTTGCTCCTGAAATTATCGCTTTGAAATCCGAACTGGATTCCGGCGTCATGGGAAAAGTACTTTCCGCCTCTTTGTCAGCACCGGTACAAATGTCCAACCCATACGGCAACTTTTATTTTTACGCCGGTCATTTGGCGCAGATGCTCATCACCATGTTTGGTTTGCCTGTTTCTGTGTACGCCGCAGCCAGAGAACGCACTGTAACCGTACTGTGTCGTCATGCCGACTTTGAGACAACGCTCCATTTTGCCAAAAACTACGTTGTATTAGTACACGCAGAAAATGGGACGAGATACACCACATGCGAAAATATTACCGATCTGTACGAACCGGAACTAGACGAATTCTGCAATATGCTCCGTACCGGAAAGATGGAAGAAACATATGATGCGCTGACCGCTCCGGTGGCACTCTTGAACGCCATTTATCTTTCATACTCTACCGGTACCGAACAGCCTGTAAAGCCCATACGATAAAATTGAATGGGTATCTTAGTGAAAACTGAGGGAAAACGGCAGATATGACATTGGCGAAAAGTTAAATGAAATCTGTTTCAAATTATTAAAATATTCATTCAAAAACCTTCTGTGAATTCGTATCATGGAAGGTTTTTGAAATATTTTTTTGAGGAAGCGAAAAAAACAGTCAAATAAATCGTCATAGTATATGAAAGGGGGCGGATGTAATGGATCTGAATGAATGCTTTTCAAGACTGCGTGACGGCGACAAAGAAGCATTCACAATAATTTATGAAGAACTGAAGAGACCTGTGTTCACTGTTGCCTGCCGTATCGTACAGTCGAAGGAGACTGCGGAAGACATTACTCACGATGTGTTTGTGAAAATCTATCTGTCACCGCCCGACCGTTCTGTAAGAAATCCGAGGGCGTGGGTATTTCAGATGGCGCGCAATCTGGCAATAGACGCTTTGCGGAAAAAGAAAACCGATGATATTGATCTTGTCGACATTGCACAGGAAGACTTGATAGACAAAGCGGTGCTCAGTTGGGACGTGGAGTCGGCAATATCACATCTCCCGCAGATCGAGCGTGAGATAATATCACTTCACATTACAGGCGGACTATCTTTCAGCTGCATCTCGCGGATAACGGGACTTTCTTTGCCGTCGGTCTACAGACGGTACAGAAAAGCTCTCGGAACATTAAAATGTTTACTTGACGGGGGTATATTATGAGAAAATTTTTGACGATCATTTTTACTACGATACTTGTCAGTATTTCTGTAATTCCTGTATGTGCATCAGATGGTGCATTTAACACCGCACACGATCTGTTTGTTTATTGGGAAGAAAACGACGCTTATCCTGATTATGTCTGCGGCGTCTGGTCGAATGACGGCGGGATATATGATCTGACAATATCTGTTTTGGACAACGAAGTCGGAGAGACAGGTAAGCGGGAAATACTTGATCTGATAAAAGACGATGATTCTGTATCATTTGAATACGGTAAGTACAGCAGGAATTATCTTATCCGTGTTCAGAACGAAGAGATTAGTCAGTATTTCAAGAAAGGTGTCGGGCTCGCATGGGTAGGCTTTATTGACACAAAGAATGGACTTACACTCGGTATTTTGGAAGAGAAAAAGGATGATCCCGCAACACTCGAATGGATCGAAGAAATGAAAAAAGAGTTTGGGGACATATTCTATATCGAGTACACCGATGGATATGTCAAAACATTAGCATTAGATGATTCATACATCTTCTTGCCTTCAGTTGACGATATATCTTTGAATCTCCGGTACGATGTTGAAAAACCGAAGTTCGAGGTTGATGCTTTCTTTATTGCAATGCTCGGAGCGGCTGTTATTCTCGCAGGCGGAATTCTTGCATTGATGTACAGAAGATCAGTTGTCTTGAGCACCAATACTGGAAGAGCAGTCACAGCAGTCTCTCGTTTGTCAAACAAGGAGATCGAGAAGCTTATCAAAAAATCAGATATGTCTTTTCCGACTCAGCTTGACAGCAGGGTGATGGGGGACATAAGCTCGGAAAAATAACGCAAGTCAGGCGGGAGACGGGACAAAATCCCTTCTTCTGCCATTTTATTTATATTTTTTTAGAAAAACATAAGGAAAAAGATACCCCTCAGGTGTATAATAAACAGAGAAGGGAAAATTCTCCGAGATAAATCCGGTTAATCAAAGGAGACAATATGGATAACGGTGAAAGTAGCTACCGCCGTTTTCTCGATGGCGACGAGACAGCGTTTGCCTGTATTATGGATGATTACCGTCTCGGGCTGATCTTTTTCATTAATCAATATCTGCACGATATACACGCCGCGGAAGATGTTGCGATAGATGTGTTTACATATGTTCTTATGTATCCGCGTCGGTACAACTTTATGGTATCTCTCAAAACATATCTCTATGTGCTTGGGAGAAGCCGTGCACTGAACTATTTGCGGCACAGAAAGGTGATCGACACCTTACCTCTCGATTCTGCCGAAACGATTTCGGATGATGAAGTTGATCTTGAAGCACAGATCGTCTCAGATGAGCGTAAAAGGGCGGTAAGATATGCACTTGACAGTATTTCGAAGGATATGAGTGAAGCTGTTTATCTTGTGTATTTCGAGGAGCTTTCGTATAAAGAGGCAGCAAAGATTATGAAAAAGAGTCCGAAACAAATTGATAATCTTCTGTATCGGGCGAAGGTGGAGCTTCGTGCCATACTCGGAAAGGATGGTGAGCTTTTATTATGAGAACAAGAGAAGAATTTATGGATGAGGTTTTTGCGCGCAGCAAGACTCGCCGTGAAGAAAACAAAAAGAAGAAAAAACAGGCTGCAATTATTTTTTCATTCCTGCTCTGTGTGTGTATCGGAAGTGTTTCCGTACTCGACCGATTCGATGAGGATCATATTTCAGAAGACGGTAATTTATCAATGTCGGGTGATAAAAACGATTTTGCAGATGGAAGTGAATTCATAAAAGATATGACAAACTCCGGCCCAAGTGCAGCCGGAAGTAACGACGGAAGGCTTTTTGGCGCCGGCGGTGTTACGTTATCTGATGGAACAGGGCTGGCAGTAATTGATTATTCAGCAGAGTATTTCAGAGTTAATTGGTCGGAGGAGGGCGGAGTAGTATTCCGCGAACGCTCCGAAGCCGGTGGCGATACAGGCTCAAGCAGTCAAAATTCGATTATAATTGATTCGGTAAGATCACTTGACAACTTCAAAAGAATATTTGGTCGACATTTTCTGAACGGAAATGACGGCTTTTCCAAAAAGACAGAAGGACTTGACGAGGAATTTTTTGAAAAGAAAAGCCTTATCGTGATATACTTGTCTGAGGGAAGCGGTTCTGTACGCCACGAGGTAACAAACATTTACGGAAATAATAAACTGCTGTATATTGCAATTAAACGAATCGTGCCCGAAGTAGTGACCTGTGATATGGCAGGATGGCTTGTAACAATTGAGATAGATAAGGATTCTGCCGAAAAATATGACAGCGTATATGTGTCGGTAAAATAAGAACGGGAGATCTGTAATGAAAAGAATACTGATTATTCTTCTTGCGCTGATTCTTTTTGCGATGTGTATCTCCTGCGGCAAAGTTCCGTCGGAGAACGGAGAGGGAAATCTCACATCGGGTGACGGACAGGACACATCCGATAAAAGCGGCGGAGATGCAGCGAAAAGCAGCGACGAATTTACATTCTCGCTCACGTGGAATACCTACGGTGTCAGCTCGTATGACAGCGAGAGCGGAAAGCTTGTCAAAACTACCGATGCAACGCATCCCGAGGATTATGTTACAACATTTTTTATGACAGAGGAGCAGCTTGATTCTGTCAGCAGAATTATCCGCGAGCTTGATGTGGAATCATATCCGGATGAATATAATCCAAATGAAAATGCGATATCAAGGCCTCCTATGACACTTATTTTATCAGTGCATACAGATACTGTCGATAAAACGATCACTGCAAAAAATATTGCAATTACTTATGGTGCGAAGGATGAAAAAGGACAGAAATTCCTCTCTGCCTGCAAAGATATCATTGATATTATTGTCTCATCTGACGAGTGGAAATCTCTGCCGGACTACGAAGTTCTGTATGAATAAGGAGTGTGTGTATTATGAAAAAGAAAATGGTTTTATTGATTGTTCTCGCTGCGGTACTCGTAATTTCGGTACTTACAGTGGTTTTTGCATTAGTTGACGGAGATTCCTGTGAAGGAGACGAGGTACTTAACGCAAAACCTGTGATATACCTCTATCCCGAGTCGGAGACAAAAGTTGATGTAAAGCTTACTTATGACGGTAAGCTGACCTGCACGTATCCTTTGTACAATGACGGATGGACTGTCACAGCGTGTCCCGACGGAACACTTGTTGGTGAGGATGGGCAGATATACAACTATCTCTATTGGGAAGGCGAGACCGAGACAGAGTATGATTTCTCAAAGGGATTTTGTGTGAAAGGTAGCGATACTGCCGGATTCTTGGAAGACGCACTCGAAAAACTCGGATTGAACAGAAAAGAAGCGAATGAATTCATCGTGTATTGGTTACCTCTGATGCAGGATAATCTGTATAATGTCATCTCATTCCAGAGTGACGTTTACACAGATTCTGCAAAGCTTGAAGTATCTCCCGAGCCTGATACCGTAATTCGCGTATTTATGGCTTGGTATGCTGAGGATTCCTTCAAGGAAATTGAGGCACAGGAGCTTGATACTCCCGAAAGAGTTGGATTCACTGTAATTGAATGGGGAGGAGCAGAAATTAAATGAAAAAGAAGATAATCATATCGTGCGCGGCTGCGGTTATTTTGCTTGCGGTACTGTTTGTGCCGATTCCAAAGTCACCTTATGACGACGGCGGAACACGGGAATATACAGCGCTGACATACAAGATAGTGAACTGGAACAGGCTCATTGACTCAGATAGCGGTGTTTACAACAAAACACGCGTGTATTTCCTCGGTGACAGGTTCAAGTCGATCGACGAGCTTTGGTTAGAGGAGCAAGTGAACGTAGAACGCTCTTTCATCGCAACGGTACTTGAAATAAACGGAAATACAGCTATTGTCGCGCCTGTTTCTGCAAATATTGAGCAAAGCAGAATTTCGTTTGATATATCAAATCTCAATAAGATCGGCGCGGGTAACGTGGTAAAGGTTACTTATGTGGGACTCATAAGAGAGATATCTCCGCTGACGATCAATGCTGTGAAGTGGGAGTTGGCGGAAGATGATAATCTGCTTGAGAGAAATGAGTGGCTCAACAAAGAAACGGCAGAAAAAATTGACACAAAGCCTTTTACAGATATTGTGATAACCGGGATCTATGACGACTGTTTTTTTGCGAGAACTTTGATTCCGTCTTTTTATGAAATCAAGATCAACGGGAAACTGCCTGAGGGCTTCTGCGTAAAGGATCAGGTGGTCCTCGAATACGAAAACACTTATTACGATAAGCAGACACATCGTATTGAAGCAGATCTCATCAGTATAAACTTCAGCGACATTGTTTACGAGCCGGGAGTTGCCCGTAAGCCTGTAATATACCTCTATCCCGAGTCGGAGACAAATGTTCAGGTAAAGCTTACATTTGACGGGCGACTCACCTGCACATATCCCTTGTACAATGATGGCTGGACGGTCACAGCATTCCCCGACGGTACACTTTTTGACGGACAAGGACAAATGTACAATTATCTCTATTGGGAAGGCGAAACGGACGTTCGGTTTGACTTTACAAAGGGATTCTGCGTGAAGGGAAGCGATACAGCCGAATTCTTGGAAGATGCACTTGAAAAGCTCGGTCTGACTCGACGTGAGGCTAACGAATTTATCGTGTACTGGCTTCCGATAATGCAGAACAATGCGTATAACGTAATCTCGTTCCAGAGTGACGTTTACACAAATGCTGCAAAGCTTGAGATAACACCTGAACCCGATACCGTGATCCGCGTGTATATGGCTTGGCAGGCATCCGATGAATATGTAGAAATTGAGGAACAAATTCTTACGTCTGCGGAAAGAGAAGGATTTACCGTGGTCGAATGGGGCGGCGGAGAAGTCAAAAGATAAAAGCAATACGCAAAAATGCAGTTTCACTATGAGACTGCATTTTTGATTTATAGGAATTATTAAATTTTCATTAGATATACGAAAAACGCCTTGTCTGTAACCGCGAGTTCACATTTGTGTGATAAACTCAATCCAAATTAAGCAATAACTATTTAAGTTCAAGGAGGAACATATGAATCTGTACATAAAACAGCAGATCTTCACTTGGGGAGACAAATTTTCAATTTACGATGCGAACGGACAAGAAAAATATTTCGTTGAGGGTGAAGTGTTCACATTCGGCAAGAAACTCCATCTGTACGATCTGAACGGAAATGAGCTTGCGTACATCGAACAACAGCTGTTCACGTTCCTTCCGAAATATGTAATTTACATAAATGGGGAAGATATAGCAGAGGTCGTAAAGGAGTTTACATTTTTTCATCCCGAGTACACGGTGAACGGTCTCGGATGGTCTGTACACGGAGATTTCTTCGATCACGACTACGATGTAACACACGGAGACGAAATAATAGCTTCCGTTTCAAAGGAATGGTTCACCTGGGGGGATGCATACGAGATCGAGTTCGGTGACGGTGTCGACGAGATCGCGGCTCTCGCAGTAGTTCTTGTTATTGATGCCTGCATTGATGCCCAGAGAGACTGATAACAGGTATGTGACAATGAGACTATACGAACTGTATAAAAAGAACAAGCTTGATCTGTCTCCGTTTGGAATTGAAAAAGGAGACAAAAAAAGCGATTATTTCTGCACACCGAAAGGGGCTGAAATAATCGGGTGGACAGGGGTAGACGGGATTCACTACTGTTTTATTAAAGATTTTGGTGAGATGGTCTTTGCCATAAATCCTATGGGACTCCCGGGAAAACACGCATTTCCTGTCTCCTGTAATTTTGATGATTTTATCAGACTCCTTCTCTCATGTGGGCAAGAGGCAGCACTCGAGCAGGCACACGTGTGGACTCGCGAAAAGTACGATGAATATGTAAAAGATAACCCGATTTCTCGTGAGAGCAGGGATTTTATATCACACCTGACAGACGAGTACCGCTTGACACCGATCGACGATCCTTACAAATATCTGAAAGAAATATACGACGAATTCGATTTTTCAAAAATCAGATACAGGGCTGATTATTACGAATGGGTACCGCGTGAGGAGTGTCCTAAGCCAAAGGTGTGGGAAGTCCGTTACGAAGGCGGAGTACGCGCTGAGGGAGAGAGAAAATCAAAAGCGGGTACTGAGTTTACGATTGGCAGATCATTTGAATGGGACGGCAGGAAGTTCTGTATTCCTGCGGGATATATCTGCTCAAAGGGCCTTGTCCTTGATATATGCTTCGAGAACACAGACGGGGTGAATGCCAATAATTTTCGTCTGTGTGTTACTGTAAACGGAAACAAAATGACCGAAAAACGCGGCAGTATCCTTATGTGGATACGTGAGGGTGATCTTTTGGAGGGGCAGGAGAACAACCCAGACGCTGCTCTTGCAGTAGAGCACTATTCTCTTGATCCCACAAAAAGCTGGACGATAATCCGTTCTTCGTTTCAGTGGGCAACAAAAACCAAACCTAAATTGAAATCTCTGAAAATTGAGCTTGCTGCGAATCCTGTCAGCCTTCCCGGCAAGAGATTCAGAGTGTCGGGAGTGTCTGACAGCGTTGAGTTTGTTCATCCGCTGACAGGTGTAACGCACACGCTGACTGTCACGGAATACAAGCGTGACATCACAGAATTCGACAGGTCTTATGAGCTTTTGAAGGATTACGACTTCCCGAAGAATCATGTGGTTATGACGTTTAATGTAACACCCGAGCTTCCGCGGGAGAGGTTTATTGTTAGTGATATTCGCCCAAACGAACGTCCGAGAAAATGTCAGACAGCCGATGAAAAATACGATTTTGTAAGTATGTCTGTCGGAATTATAGGCGGAGCCGACGGTCCCACCGCAATTTTGTTCGGTCCGAAAAAAGATGACGTTGAGAAGCACGTTGCCTTGTCGGCGCTCACATTTGAGCCTGTCGAGACGGTTGATTGGGTGATGACGTTCCGCGAAAAAACAGTTGACGATATTTCAGTTGATCTGATATAAAATACAAGCTGATCTGTACTTTTGCAGTACTGACCAGCTTTTGTTTTTATGAAATTATCGGCTCGATAACAGCGAGATAGTATTCTGTGATCTTCTCAGGAGAAACCTTCATCTTTCCGGCGATCCACCAACTTACTGTTTCAACAAAGGAAGATGAGATGTGATTGACCAGGTAATCTTCAGGCAGAGAAGGATTTTTAATTATTCCGCTTTCTATATACTGCGAAACGATCAGCTTTTTTAAGTTTTCTTTGAAATACCGCAAAAAGATCTCGTTGTTCTGAGATGAGAGAAGCTCAAGGATATTTCTGTCGTTTTCCTGAAGATGTCTGAGAAGGTGAAGAAAAACAGAATCCTGCTCATTTGCACACGAACAGTGGTAATGATCCTGCGGCAATCCGAGCGCTGTATCAATTATGTGATTGAAAAGCTCCTCGCACAATTCTTTGAGCAGAAAATCCTTGGTTTCAAAATGTACGTAAAATGTTGTACGTCCTATGTCAGCCCCGTCGATTATCTCCTGCACAGATATCTGATTGTAATTTTTCTCAGATAAAAGTGCAGTAAATGCGTTGAATATCGCTTCTCTTGTTTTTTTCTGCCGTCTGTCCATACCCGTCCCCCGAACAATTTTTGAAAGTTGTTCCGTATCATACACCGTGAGATTTTTGCTTATTGAAACTCATCAATTTTTTGCGTATAATAAAAATACAGAACAAACTGTTTTGTAACATACATATTATACAAGTAATTTCAGTACAGGTCAATATGAGGAGAGAAAAATGATCAAAAAAATTATTGAAAAATTTGAGAGTGTTCCTGCAGTAATAATCGGCGGAGTTTTTTTGGTCTTGAGCTTTGTGCTCGGACGATTTGATGTTGCGCTTCCGATTGATCCTGCGTGGGTAACCGTAGTTATCAGCGGACTTCCGCTTCTTTATCTTGCGGCGTGGAGAGTAGTGCATAACAAAGGAATCAGTAAGATCTCGTCCGCGCTGCTGATCTCCATTGCTATGGTTGCGGCGATTCTCATTGGAGACTTGTTCGCGGCAGGAGAGGTTGCATTCATTATGGCGATCGGTGAAAAGCTCGAGGATATGACAACTGACCGTGCAAAGAAGGGACTTAAAAAGCTTATCAGTCTCACACCTACAGAGGGAAGACGTATAACGGACGGCAAGGAGGAGATGATCCCCGCTGAAAAAATACTCAAAGGAGACATTATCAGAATTCTTCCCGGAGAGACCGTGGCTGTTGACGGGGTAATTGTCAGCGGAGATACATCGATCGACCAATCTGTAATGACAGGAGAATCACTTCCTGTTGACAAAACTGTTGGGGATGAGGTGTTCTGCGGAACTTTGAACAGATTTGGTTCTGTGGATATAAGAGCAACAAAAGTGGGTGAGGACAGCTCACTCAGCAAACTTATCAGAATGGTTAAAGAGGCTGAAGATAAGAAAGCACCGATGGCTCGTGTGGCTGACAAATGTGCAAGCTGGCTTGTTCCTGCCGCACTTCTTATCGCAATTGTGACAGGGATTGTAACGAAAGATATAACCCGAGCCGTTACGGTTCTCGTGGTATTTTGCCCCTGCGCGCTTGTCCTTGCAACTCCGACGGCAATTATGGCAGCGATCGGTCAGGCGACCAAACACGGTGTAATTATAAAATCGGGCGAAGCACTCGAGAAAATGGGAAAGGTCGATACGATCGCGTTCGATAAAACGGGCACATTGACATACGGAAAGCTTGAAGTTTCTGATGTGATCGTACTTTCCGACGATGTTACAGAAGATGAGCTTCTTCAAATTGCAGGATCTGCGGAAGCAAAAAGTGAACACCCGCTTGGTAAGGCGATTGTTTCAGCAGCAAGAGAGAAAAATATCTGCCTCAATGATGCGGGAGACTTCAGAATGACAGCGGGCAAAGGTATTTCCGCGGTAATAAACGGTCAAAATATAATTTGCGGAAGCGAGAGCTTTATCTATGAAACGGGAGTTGAGCTGACTGAAAAAGCTAAAGAGGTACTCAGAAAGATCAGACTTGACGGAAAAGCATCTGTGATTGCTGCGAGAAACGTGGAATGTATCGGAATTATCGCATTGTCAGATGTGATGCGTCCTGAGGCATCAACAGTATCAGCAGAACTCGGAAAAATGGATACAAAAACAGTCCTTCTCACTGGAGATAACAGTCTTGCCGCAGATTATTTTGCTAAAAAAGCAGGTATTGATGAAATATATGCTGAGCTTCTCCCAGAGGGAAAGGTGGAGCGAGTATCAGCTCTCGAAGACGCGGGAAGACGTGTCTGTATGATAGGCGACGGCGTGAATGATGCACCTGCACTCAAGGCGGCAAGTGTCGGAGTTGCAATGGGAAGCATGGGAAGCGACATCGCTGTAGAAGCTGCTGACATTGCACTGATGAGTGATGATATTTCAAGAATACCGTATCTGAAAAAACTGTCAAACGCAACTGTCAGAACAATAAAATTCAGTATTACGCTTTCGATGATTATAAATATTCTTGCTGTGATCTTGTCAGTAAGAGCAATACTCGGTCCTACAACAGGCGCGCTTGTTCACAACGCAGGCTCTTGCTTTGTAGTCCTCATCGCCGCGCTTCTCTACGACAGAAAATTCGATTGACGTTTAATGAGGTGGTTTTTCCAATTTAATATTGTGTGAACGCTGTGTATATTTTTATGGATTATATTGTCAGAGCTGAGAGTATAGGGTATAATTAAGACAGCAACATTGTATTTGGAGGTATATATGAAAAAGATACGCTTTCCTCTTATAATGACAGTTTTAGCTCTTCTGACAGGAATTTGCGCTTGTATTTTGCTCCTTGTTTTATCCCCCTGGTCATCTCCCCTTCCTGCAGCATTTCTGTACTTTGTTCCCGCTGTGTTTTTTGGAATAATTACGGGGATCTGTGTGTCGGGAAAGGTTTCGGAGAAAATATGCGGAGTAATAACAGCGGTTTTGATCCCGATCTTTTTGATAGGCGGATTTTTCCTTACGCTGTGGCTTGGATTTGAAACAGCTACTCAGAGTGTCACAGATGTGGAGTATTACGAAGATGTATTGGATGTGTCAAGTTATGATTCGTGGCATGATGACACAGACATTGATCTGTTTCCTGATGATATACCGAAAAATGCTGAAAATATAACGTTCTACTATACACCGCAATTTTTGCAGGGTGGAGAAACGCTGGCTCTCTCATACAAATCATCGGCAGAGCAGATCGGTGAATACCTTGAGGACTTGACTTCAGATTCGATCTGGCGCGGAAAGCTTGGGGATGCATCTGACTATCCGATAGACAAAGATCCGTTTGTGAGATCAAACATCGAATGGTCTGAGTCGACAGAGGTGCTTGTTTTCACCGCACAGCCGTATATTGCTGAAAGCTGGAATCACGGTACGCTCGTATATGCGTTTGTTGATAACGATAACCACACGGTCATGTTTGTCTACGAACGATGGTAAAAAAGAATATCTCGGCGGGGTGAAATAAAATTCACCCCATTTTTTTGATTTGTGTCACAAAACACACTCGTGTATCGTTATATTTTATGTCCGGACTTAGAAACAAGGAAAGGAGCGATGGTATGCCACTGAATGACAGCGAAGATATAATAGCTGCTCTCTATAGATTATACGAACAAAAGTTGTATTTTGAAGCTTACAGTATACTGCACGACGAATACTTGGCTGAGGACGCCGTACACGAGGCGTTTCTGAGACTCATCAGAAACAGAGATAAGATCACCGATCCGAGATCTCCATCAGTGAAAGGATACATAAAAAAGACGATCAGAAGCTCTGCACTTGATATTTACCGCAGCCGAAAAAAGCAGTTTGATAACTGTATGTCATTCGACGATATGTCAGATACCGTGACCGAAGAGGACGCGATGACTACCCTTGAGGCTGAGTCTGTGATTTCAGACCTTCCGCGCAAATACAGAAGTGTTGTACAATGCTTGTTCATAGATTGCTTGAGTGTACGGGAAACATCAGCGGTTCTGAAGATAAGTGAAGCTTGTGTTCGGAAAAGATGTGAGAGGGCGAGAAGATTGATACACGATATGATGAAGATACCAAACGAAAAAAAGGAGAATATCCATGAGAGATAAACATATTTTTTCTAAATCATACGAGGATAAAAAGAGGGCTGTTCTCTCTGCACTTGCACGGGAGGGGGCCGCAGATAAAACAGAAAAAAGAACATCAGCCTACAACAGATACATTCCGCTGAAGATCGCGGCAATTGCGGCAGCGCTGTCAGTTCTGTCCGTTGGAGTATATGCTGCGGTACAGTTTGTTGATTTTCGCATTGAGCAGAATGGATACGATGTTCTGGTACATGCGGGAATTTCGGAGGGCAAAACCGATCCCGATCTTACAGGATCAAAGCCTCTCAGAAGCTGGAATGCCGGTGAAGGCGAGATCAATGTGACATTAAATATTCCCTCGATGCCCGAAGATATGGTACCTGATCTTACAGCTAACGGAAAATGGGAGGGGACCGACGATTCCCGTTCAATAACCTTCAACGGCGTTGACCTCAGAAGAGGGGATCTCGATCACCTGATCGACGGTGCTGTGGGTACGGAGAGAATTGAGGCAGGGAAGAACTCGATATATGTGATAAAGAAATCTGAGGCAAGCTATTATGATCGAGTAGTTTACATTGTTCTCGAGGAAGACGAGTTCGTTGTAAAAGCTTGGGTAAGCTATGGGATCACAGATGACGAGCTTGTGAATATCGCATCTGAGATTTCAGTTGAGGAGACCAACGACATCACTCTCACGATTCCGATATTAAATGAGCTTGGAGACACAACAGAGAGCGGTCTGCCGGATGTATGGACCCGCGATGAGAGACATATTCACACCTCATCCTTGAGTCAGATTGGAGAGGCTGTGACTGAAGAACGCGGAGAATACACGATAACAGTAAACAGAGCTGAATTTTTCGATGATATTAAATCCCTTGACCCTTCAGCGATCATTTATAAAGACTTCATCGACAGATTTGTAGATGAAAACGGCAGCTTTATTACATATAATCGTACTCCTGTCATCTATAATGAAGAGAATAATACAAGATATTTCGGAGAATCTGAGACGGTAAAGAAACGTCTTTGCGTTGTTACGCTTACAGTGGACAACGTAACGGTGGATGACGAGTTCCTTACCGCTTGTATAAACGGATTCAATCTCAGAGGTTACTCTGTTGAAGGGGATGAAGTAAAGATCCAATATGCTGACAATTGCGTTGTCGACAGAGTTCCGAACAAGTACGCTGTGACAACATCTCCCGTTTACAGAGAATATCTTGGCGATGGTCAGTACAGGGTAGGATATCTTATCGACGAGGATAAATGTGATACCGATCTTATGATTGAAAGCTACACGGGTGAGATCTACATAAAGATCAAATAATCAAAAATATCAATTTTTTCAGTAAACAAAACCGATACAGTTTCCTGTATCGGTTTGTTGTTTTATTCTACCTTCTCATAATTTGTATAGACTATGTATGATTCGAGTGGATTATACGGCATTTGTGAGCTGAGCATTTGACTCCGAATCTGATTGTAGGTAACGTTTGGATCGTTCAGTAGCAAATACCGTGTGACAGTTGTTTTTTTGTTTGGTTCTGAGTGGTGCTGAATAGTTTCAACATCCTTTTTGAGATATTTGTATTCTCTCCTGTAAGATGTCCCGTATTCATCCCAAGTAATTGTGTAAGTGCTGCCGTCATAAGTGAGATCATTAATGTACAGAGATGGGTAATCTTCACGAACGGCTCGGTATAACACGTCGACCATATTGTGCTCGTCAAGAGTGTAGTAATGTGCGACTTGTATTTTTGCACTTTCTCCTCGCTGTGTTTTTTCATAGAACTCGATCCACTTATCCTCTCCCGACGTAACTCTCAGATCCTCGTGTACTACCATTCCTTCTTCCTTTACGGTGTTCAGCATAGTGGGATCGACAGCCTTTGGCGGACAGTTGCGATACAGGAATTTGACTACGTTTTCATTTTCCGATTGAGCAGGAGAGACAACAAGTACGGTTGACAGATCAAATTCTTTGAGGGCATAAACTACCCATTTCCGATCAGACGGTCTTAAATATGAAATACCATTATCTATTTGTCCGACAACATCTATTACCTTTACTGGTGTGATTTTGATATCTCCTTGCTTGAAACAGCAAATGGTCCTCGGCTGATCTTTAGCTTCCTCCAAGGTCACATATTCTTCTGTTTGCTCAAGATTTGTGTTTATTCTTTCATAACGGTACGTTTGACCACCGAGAGAAATGAACAAGTAGCTGTCATACACACCGTAAAGTCCTGCGTTTGTTGGGGACATTGCGATATCTCTCTGATAGTTCCCATCAAGCATTTTAGCTGTACCTACAAGCTCACCGAATTCGTCGTAGCAGTATTGCCAGATCCTTGAAGCATTGGCTTTTTCCTCACATGAGAACAAAACCATTTCTTTTGCGAAGAGATGAGTAGCGGATACTGTTTTTGTCTTTCCGTCTGGATATTCGTAAATTCGTGTGATTTTTTCGATATTATCGTTGTTGAGAAGAACAACATCGTATGTCGAGGCGGGGGATGATTCACCGTCAAGTGAGAGGGAAGCTCGGTCTGGACACGTGAATACCCCGTTTTCTGCGAGTGCGGCATCTTTATATGAATAACAGCTCAAAAGCCTGTACCCCGATTCGTCTTTTGTGTGATAAAACACCGCAAAACCCATATCGGTTTTTTCGCTGACATTTTGCTCCCCCGTGAGAAGGGAATCAATATTTGATTTTTTATCATCGGTCGGAATATCATCTCCCGCAACAAACGCAACGATTCTGTATCCGCGATTCTTTGCGTTCATCCAGGTGTGGAATATGTCAACATCAGACCCGACGGATGCGTACAGGGAACGCTCGAAAAAATTTCCTGTGTGATCAGCGTCATCGAAAATACTTTCAAGTCTGCACAGCCATCTGAGATATGTGTCGTCAGAGTCACCTTGATCTCTTTCGCTTACATCTTCCCATCCGTACCCTGCGAGAGTATCACCTTTTACTGTCTGGAATACAATAAAGAAATTGTTTCCGTCGTCAAGTCTGAGGATATACGAGTCGGAGATCTCACCTATTTGATAAAACCTTCTCCAACCGTTCGGAGATGATGTGTATTTTTTCAGCTCGTCTATATCGAGATCGTATTTCTCAAGCTTGCCAAGCTCACGCCAGCTTCCAGTAGATGATTTTTCGTGAAGCACATAATCAGCTGTTATGCTGACCATTGCCTCTCCGTTGTCTTTATATTCGATATCCCCTGATGAGTCGTACAGAACTTCTTCGACTCTGTAGTCAGCACCCATCAATGATGTGTTTTTCTGTGCAGGATCGGTAACCAGACAAACTATTACGACAACAGTTACGAGAATTGCCGCAAGAATTACCCACAGAGCAGGTTTCTTCCACCGCGCAATATTCTTGATGCGTCCTTCCGTGTTGCCTTCGCCGAATGCCAGCGGAGTACCCGCGATAATTCTGCGGCCGGTCGCAAGACTGATGAGGGATGCAGAATAATCCGCACGGATGCCATCTCCGAGTTTACGAATAACTGCTTCATCACAGCTCATCTCCATATCCTTGCTTGAGAGAATGAATGCCACCCACACGAGCGGATTGAAGCAGTGCAGACACAGCGCGATAAAGGACAACAGCTTAACGATATGGTCTCCGCGACGGATATGATGCTGCTCGTGCAGGATGATGTAGTCACGTTCCTTCTCCGAGAGAGAGGATGGCAGATATATCATCGGACGTATCAGCCCCATCACGAACGGTGAATCAATATGATCGGCGAGATAGATATTGTCCCGAAGCAGAATCGCACCGATGAGACGCCTCTTCAGCCTAATGAGAGAAACGGTACTGTAGATGAGCAGTGCAGCCATTCCACCGAGCCAGACAAATTTGGTGAACAGGATCCAGACCGTATTCCAATCAGTCGAGATAATACGGCGTGTTCCGTCTTCAAGATAATTGGTAGTGTAAACGTGCTGAGTTCCGATACCGCCGTTGAGGACATCACCGACAGCTTGCTGTGCTGCATCAATCGCCGCAATCGGAGTGATCGGCTCATTCAGCAGATCGTAGGTTTCAATCGTAGGCTCAGTATGTGGAATCACGCTGATCGGGGCCTCAATGCTTACAGGGCAAAGCAGGCGGAAGAGTACCACCGCCCAGAGCGCATAGGAGATCACTTTTGGCGCCCGCTTCAGACAAAGACGCACAAGCAAAACGATCAGTATGACAAGGCTTGCCACCTTCGTCATATCGAATATCTGCAAAAAGATCGTATCCAGCATTTATGATCGCTCCTTTCTTTGGCTTTTGTGTGTTGAAGAACGAAGACACAAAAACGGGTTTGAAATAGCTTTACATACAATATGTTCCTGCTTCATTTTCAAACCATCACCCCCTCATTGAGTCAAGGATCTGCTTCATCTTCTCCACTTCTTCATCGGTGTACTTTTTTCGCATAGAGAATGCCGTAAGAAATGCAGGAAGAGAACCGTCGAAGCTCTCATCAACAAATTTTTCGCTCTGCATCGCGTAGAATTCGTTTTTTGTGATCAGTGACGAGACCGTACCGTTCTGATTCCGGAATATTCCACGATCGCACAAACGTTTCAGAATAGTATAAGTTGTTGATTTCTTCCATCCAAGCTCAGCCTCTGCCATTTTTGCAAGCTGGCTTGAGGAGAGCGGCTCGTTTGTCCATATGATCTCAGCAAAACGCGATTCAATTTCTCCAAGCTTTATTTCAGCCATAATTGTAACCTCCGATATACAATTGATCTACTGTTAGTAGACTGCATTTCCATTCTACTGCAAGTAGACCGAATTGTCAATATATTATGGGATAAAGTTACAAATAGTTCAAAAAATATTTTTTTGAGAAAAACGTGGGATTTTATGCCGTGTAGTGTATAATATAGATGATAGGACAGAACGAAAGGGGGAGGACTATGCGTGACTCGGAAATAATCACTCTTCTGCAGATGCGTGATGAACGCGGTATGGAAGAATTTCTGCTCCATTACGGTCCGCTTATGAGATATATTATCTCACCGATTTTGAAAAGCGGTCACGATGTGGAGGAATGTGTCTCTGAAACTGCGATGCGAGTGTGGGATAAAATAGATATGTTTGATGAAGACAGAGGCTCTTTCACGACTTGGCTGACCGCTATAACAAGAAATACCGCGCTGAACAAGGCGCGCTACGAAGAGAGACATTACTCCGAGGAAGAGGACGAGAACTCCCCGTCCCCCGAGATGACACCCGAGGAGGTCATCCTGAAAAAAGAGAGACAGCGCGAGCTGAAGCTGGCGATAGAACAACTTTCATCAAAAGATAAGAACATATTTTACAGAAAATACTATTATTTGCAGCCGACCTCAAAGATTGCAGCCGAGCTTTGTATGACCGAGCGTGCAGTTGAGGGGAAGCTTTACCGAATCAGAAAGAAACTGAGGTATTTGATCGGAGGTGAAGAGAATGAGATATGATCCTGCAGACGAGAACAGATTTGATTTGGTTCTTGAGGAGGGTATGCCTGATTTTTTGCCTGATGATGTTGTAAACGAAGTGACTCCGTGGAAAAAGGCTATGCACAGAGTTCTGATCGGACTTGCGCTGACAGCCATTACTCTGAACTTTTGGGGACTCAACCTCATTCTTCCGTTTATCGGACATATTCTTCTGCTCCTTGGATTCCGAACATTGAGGTGTGAAAACGGATGGTTTAACGGATGCTACGTTTTGTCGATTGTTAAATTTTCATATAATTTTTCTGCGCTGATTCTGAACGCAACGATATATTCTTCGAGAATATACGATTCACCATTCACATACGTTTTGAGTGCAGTCGGTGTTATCATACAATTTGCGACAGTACTATTTCTTTGGCAGGGGATAAAATCTGTGCAAAGAAAAGCAGGTCTTGAGGAGGGGGCAGGCGGTGCTGTCGGTCTTGTGGTATGGTATTCTGTTGTTTGTGTTTTTGCAATATTCGGACAGGTGCACTTTATTGTTGCGGTAATAATTTTCGTGGCATATATCTGCATTATTCGTAATTTGTGGAAGCTTTCCGATGAGATGGATGAGGCAGGATATATGATAAAAGCGGCACTGATACGTATTTCAGATCTTGTGCTGATCTGTATTATGTCTGTTATTTTGACGATTGGGCTTATCTTTGCTTATGTGTTCTGCGGGGAATTCAAAATGGATTGGAAGCCTAAGGACACATCGCAAAGTGAGCAGATCGAGACGATCAAAGAGCATCTTATATCTCTCGGATTCCCTGAGGCGATCCTTGAAGATATGACAGATGAAGATATTATCTCCTGCGACGGTGCACTTCAGGTTGTGGTTGATTCTGCAGATTATCCAGCGAACGACGGACGTTGGGTAGAGGAGAGAACTGACACATCGATACACAGCTACATGGTGTTTGATCAGAAAGAACTGAGAATCACGGGAATCGGTGTTCTTCTTCCGGGAGAGCGAGAACAGTGGAAGATCATACACCATTTTCTCTGGACGATCGATCCGGGATTTTACGGAACGGAATCGATCCAACTGTGGCCTGCTTACGAAACAGCATCAAGAGTTGGCTGGGGAAAGGCGAGTGATTTCACCGGTCAGGTACTTTATGACGATGGTGACACAACATTTGTATCTCCATACTATACCTTGGGTGAGGAAACTTATACGAGTGACAGTATATTCTGGGGCCAGAATACCGAAACGGATGTGTTTGCTGAGTTTTCTATGCCTCGCGGTGTTGAGAATCACCGTGGATATATCTCATATACGATCAAAGAGACATTTCCGGGCTCTATCGTGGATGCATGGATCAACTATACGCATCAGCAGACGTGGATGCAGTATCCTGCTATGACAGCTAAGGAAAAACGTATGTCGAATGGATGGAACGACGCTGGAGCATTCAAGACGATTCAGGATGCTCTGCAGTTCTTCCCGTATAAGGAAGACCCATTGAGCTGATTTTTGAAAACACAAAAAAACAAATCGGATATATTCACATTACACTAAAACCCGTTAGTGAGAATATGTCCGATTTTTGTTGCATTGTTCGTCGGGATACTATATAATAAAAATATAGAAAAAAACAAAAAATATGCAACGGAACTTATCGTTTTGCGAGTATATAGGTGAAGAGGAATTTACATGAAAAGGAGGGATAGAATGGACGACAGGATGATCGTTGAGTTGTATTTTGAGAGATCTGAAAAAGCAGTTTTGGCGACGGATGCAAAGTACGGAAAATATTGTTATGCGATAGCTTATAATATTTTGTCAAATCACGAGGACTCGGAGGAGAGTGTGAACGACACATACATTGATGCTTGGAACAGCATACCGCCGCATCGTCCGTCTGTTCTGTCAACGTTCCTAGGTAAAATAACAAGGCGCATATCAATTGATAAGTGGAGACGGAAAAATGCCGAAAAGCGAGGCGGCGGTGAGATGCCGCTTGTCATTGAAGAGCTCGGGGAGTGTATATCTTCCGAAAACGATGTAGAGAAAACCTTTGAGAAAAAACGGTTGAACGAAGTGATAAATTCTTTTGTCATTTCACTTCCAAAGACAGAGCAGAAGGTTTTTATTTGCCGATATTGGTATATGGATTCGATCGGATCTATCGGAAAACAATTCGGTTTTTCGGAGAGTAAAGTGAAATCAATGCTGTACAGAACACGCGAAAAACTCCGCGATGTTTTGAGAAAGGAGGATCTCGAATGAGAGCAGAAGACATTCTTGATGCGATCGGTGAAATAGACGATGATATCATAAAGTCAGCGAAAGAAAAACGAAAGCCGAACAGGGCGATAATTTATGCTTTGTCCGGAGTCGCCGCGTGTTTTATTCTGATGTTTTTGTTTCCGATTGTCTTTATTTCTTTCAAAGGTGCTGAGTCAGAAGATACGCGGCAGCACGGTTGGAATGATAACTCCGAGGCAATACATTTCGAGTATGTTTACTCAACTGTCGAGGTCGTCGGCAGTGATGACACAAAAATGTACTCAGATTACAATACCGTTAAAAGTATTGTCGAGATGATTATGAATTTCACAGGTGATACGGTACCGGAATCAAGTATTGCGGATAAGGCTGATGATACAACTGTGTCGAATGAATCTTTAGATACGAAGCCTGAAACCGAAGAGAGCGAGTATATGATCAGACTGATTCATCAAGAGGGAAATGTTCTTCAGTACAGACTCAGCGGAAATATATTGACCAATTTGTCAACGGGGAAGATATTCATTCTCACCGAAGCGGAGCTTGGTGATCTTATGACAATGATCTGGGGGGATTGATATGAAGAAAATAACGATTATTCTTATAGTATTTTTTGTCCTGCTCACAGGATGTGCAAGGAAAAGAATTATTGACACAGATAAAATTCATACAGATTATGTCGGTGTGTATATTACCCTTGAATCAATTGATGATACAGAAGATGAGAAGGGACTTCAGGTAAAATGGTATAACGAAACGGGATACAGAGTCATATTCGGTGAATACTATACAATCGAGTATAAAGACGGAGATGAGTGGACGGAAACCCGGACTGCCGACGTGGAGTTCAGAGAGATCGGACATATATTAAAGCCTTACAGTACTGAAGAAAAGACGTACACTACCGAGTTTTTTGATCTCTCAAAAAACGGAACATACAGACTTAGAACAAGCTGTGTGGTAAGCTTGCCTGAAGATCCGAATAAAAGCTCGGATAATTCTGTCTCTTGTACGGTGTGGTTTGAGTTTGATGTAAGATCTCCGGCTTGGGATAAGGTCAGACACACTTTAACAATGAATGATCCCGAATGGCTTTATGAGTCGCTTGACGGGGCATATGATTTCGGTGAGACGGTTGAGGTAAAGATATCAAAGGCTTACGATGTAGGATATATTTTCTTTGTAAACGGTAAGCCGCTTGGAAATGATTCTTACTCGGAAGGGGACGATTATTGGCAGTTTTCGTTCGTGATGCCTGACGAGCCGGTTGTGATCGATTTCAAGACATACGACGGATTTTTGCCAGATATGAATTACGGTATTTTGATTGAGACATATTGGACAGCGAATCCTGAAGCAGAATTGGTCAGCGTCCGCGAGTATTACGGAGAATTTGCAAGCGGGGCGATCGTAGGAATGATAGATGCATTTGATCACATAGCTGTGCTATGGAGTGAAGAAGTCGGCGGATGGGAATTCAGATATATTGACGGAAACCGTATTATTGTTCTGTATGAGGGTGAGTTTTATACCCTTTCCGAAGCATACGAAAAAGGATATCTCACAGATTCTGACCTCTCAACGATTCACGAAAAGTTCCGCGAAATGCATGAAGAAATGTATATGCAGGAGATCTTATGATGAATAAACGAATAAGTTCTAAAACAATTCTTGTTTTTCTTTTACCGATTGTTTTGTTTGCTATTCTCGTTGTTCCGTACAACTATATAAATTCCGAATACCTCGTTGAAATATTCGGATGCGGATGCCCGAAGATAGATGAGTTCGGAAATATTATTGAAAACGATATAAACGCCAACGATATCACAGCAGTATTTTGGGCGTGTGTGGCGTTGTGCTCAACCGTGATCGGCGGATTTATTTCTGTAAGGCTTCCTAAAGTTTGGATGCGTATACTCTATACGTCAGCTGTCTTTATAGTGTCTATGTTTATCGCGTACAATCTTACACAAAGTATGATGTGGAACTGAACATTCGCTTACTTTGTGATCGGACTTTCCTGAGGCGGAAAGGATTACGTTTTTAATTGTTAAACAGACATGACATAACTTTTATGATGAACATGAAGATTAAAGTTTGCTAATTCAAAAAGCGGAGATATTTAATCTCCGCTTTTATTGTATATCAATCAAGTCTTGCGCTTAATTACAATAATTCAATAATTTAAGATTACATTATTCAAAAATCACCGTACCATCAATTATTATATCGGAACCTTTTGCGAGTAAGTTTTTCTCTCTTGTTACTGTAATGATAAGCGTATGCTCACCGTTTTCAAAATATGGACTCAGATATTGCGTTGTATACACGGAAGTTGCACCATTTACAACGTATTGGTTCTGCGGATGCTTGAATTGCGAGTAGAAATCAACCGTCCCGTATTCTTTTCCATCGATATTTATTTTTGCGATACCGTTTGTTTCATACGCATTTGCGATAAGCATTATTCTGCATCCGCTGAATTTCAGTGTTGCGGTAGATTTTGCCTCAGAGCTTACATGACAGTCACCATATAAACATCCGAATTGATTCATTTCGTGTGTCCAGTTACCTTCGTATGTGAACATATCGTCATTCACAAACGAATAACTGCCTTTAATTCCTGTTGAACCCGTTCTGATAATCAGACGTCGGTAACTCTTCAGGGGAATGTGTCCGTGATTTGATACCTCTGCAATAATGTGTATTTCTTCATGTTCTGCATTTGGGGGAATATGTATTGTTGGGTTTGGACTGTTTGGATTATAAATAGTAATATCTCCGTTGTAAGTTCCAGCTTCACCGTAACAGTACCACCTATATCTCAGCGTATTTCCGTCGGGATCATAGCTTCCGCTGAGATCAGGGGAAATATCGTCTCCTGCTTTTGCATTGATGATTACCTCATCTTTTGTCTGGTCTCCATTGAGAACAGCAATCGGATTATGACAGCAAGCTGATCTGTCAGAGGTGAGTGTCCACTCAATTCGAGCTGCCATATCATTCTGGTAATCTTCTTTCCAACGCTCAACAGAAGCAAAAGTATCTTTGAATACAGTGCCTGTTGAACTGTATGTATAAGTATCTGTCTCATCCTTGTACATACGGTATCCTTTTTCTTCATACAGATACGTTTTAGTGAAAAATTCAGCAGGGACATCGGGGAAAGGAATACGTGAAAAACGTCCTGCCCAACCACCCCATTCGAGATGGTCACGGTTTGTAAGACCGTTCGGAATCATAGCAAGAATTGATGGAGAGTCAGTTTCAAGACCATAATGTGTATGAGGATATACACGCGCAAAAGGTCCGCGGCGGATGTTTTTTTCAAGCCAAGCTCCTTTTACACATTCAATCGAACCGATGTTATATCCCCAACGTGCAGGGGATTCAGAAAATCCCCAGAAGCTCGTTGTAGCACGATGCCATTTTATTTCGGGGAAATTTTTGCATATCCAAGCCCCGCAGTCGTCCTGACCGTGAATATCGTAAACTCTGAGTTTTTGAGCAAGACAATGAGCCTCATCTTCGTCTGCGGTCATTAGATCGTGCAGAGCTTGAGCAAGCGTACCGCATCCACCCCAAAGAAGTATCCAAAGAGGACGCGGATCATTATTGCGCAGAGAATTAATTATCAGATCCGAACCTTCATTTGACAGACCGACACCGATGTTTTTTTCTGCGGAGGTGTCTCCTGCGTACCGTCCGATTGCAAAAAGCTTTTCCTCAGGAGAGGGTTTTGACGATAGTTTAAGGTCACGGCGTTTCATGTTAACATATGCTGTTCCGCGCTTTATTTTTGACATAATAGAATCTACAGAAGGGTATCCGTCGGCGTGAGACGCGAGATTGTCACGTACTTCACCGTATATTTTAACTACATCCACGATCCTTTGAATATATCCATCGTCACTTGTATCAGGACCACACCAGGAAGCGTTTGGAATTATACCCTCTATGTCATACTCATTTGAATAGAGCATCAGTCTTACAAGAGACTGCGCATCATCAGGTTCTGCATCCCATGGTCCTATATCTGTAAGAACAATTACGCGAGCTTTTTCCATTTGATTCCTCTTTTGTCAATACCCATTATTTTTTGATAATTATAACATATTCATTATAAAAAATCAAGTTGGATATTTTCTGTTGAATTTCGGATGATGTTTGTTGTATAATTAATAATGGATTCAGTGTTTGGAAAAATTTTAATAATTCAGAAACGAAACGGATTGTTTTGCGAGTATATAAATGAACAGACCTTTACAGGAAAAGGTGAATGACTATGAGAAAAAATATCGGTTTACTTCTTACGTTTCTTTTTGTTCCGCCGGGATGGGAATTCAGATATATCGACGGAAACCGAATACTCGCTTTGCACGACGGAGAGTTCTTCACGTTCCCAGAGGCATATGAAAAAGGGTATCTCTCGGATATGGATATTTCGGTGATACACGAAAAATTCCGAGATGTACATGAAGGAAAGTATATACAGGAGATTTTATAATGAACAAAGAATTGAATCTTAAAACGATTATTTTTTTGATTTTGCCAATCATTCTTTTCGCTGTTCTTGTTGTCCCGTACAGTTATCTCAATTCCGAATACATCGTTGATATATTCGGATGCGGCTGTCCGAAGATCGACGAGTTCGGCAACATTATTGAAAATGACATAAACGCCAACGATATCACAGCAGTATTTTGGGCGTGTGTGGCTTTGTGTTCAACCGTGATCGGCGGATTTATTTCTGTAAAGCTGCCGAAAATTTGGATGCGCATACTTTATACGTTTGCCGTTTTTGCAGTATCTTTGACGATCGCCTATAATCTTACACAAAGTATGATGTGGAACTGAACAGGGAGAATTGCGCGATGTTAATTTCCGTTGCTTGAATTATGTGTTGATTTTATATATAATTAAACCGTACCATTCAAAGAAAACGGAGAACAAATTATGCTTAGCAAAAACATACGAGATTTTAGAATAGCAAAAGGTCTGTCACAGGAAGAGCTTGCAATCGACCTTAATGTTGTCAGACAGACTGTTTCAAAGTGGGAGAGAGGACTCTCTGTGCCGGACAGCGAGCTTCTTATAAGAATAGCGGAAGAACTTGACACATCTGTAAGTGTCCTTCTCGGAGAAACAGAGGGCGAGGAGGAGATCACGGAGATCAAAGAGATAGCCGCCAGACTTGAAGTGTTGAATGAGCAGTTTGCACTGCAGAATGAGAGAAGACGAAAAATCATACGCGGTGTGCTGATTGCTGTGATTGTTGTCGCTTCTATTTTGCTCATAAAAGAAGGAATCATTCATATTTCCATTTATTATGCTTCGAAATCAATTGATGAAGCGCTTGGGGTGATAGGCGGAAGTGCAGGACCGACACAGATGGTTGTGGCGACTGCTGACAACAATTTCGGCAGCATCTTTGCTGTGATTGCGATAGTATTATCTGTGGTTGGACTTTTCAGGATCAGGAGACGATAATTGAGATAAAGTTACTATACACATAACTGAACAGAACTACATAAAAAAGAACGTCAGATAACTGACGTTCTGTGTTTTTACAGTAATATTTTTTTGAGCTCAGCGCCGTTGAGTTCGCGTGGAAGCTTGTTTTCCTTTATGCACATCGCTGCCGCAACACCTGCTGCAACACCTTGATGCAGACAACAGCCCATAATTCTGACTGTACCGATCGCGTTGTGATCCGCACTTATACATCTTCCTGCAGTGATGACACCTTCGATATTTTTCGGAAGCATAGCTCTGAAGGGAATCTCATATCCCTTTCCATCCTTGATGAACTGGAACTGTGTTTTACCGCCCTTGGGATCGTGAATGTCGATCGGGTATGCGCCGCGAGCAACGCCGTCATCGAATTCAGCTCCCGAGAGGACATCGTCCCTTGTGATGATGTAGTCTCCGACAATGTTTCTGCTTTCACGGATCCCGAGAGGGGAGGTGGAGAGAAGAGATACATTCTCAAATCCGGGAACATTCTTTTTCATTGCGCGTACAAGATTCATAACGTTTCGTCTCTCGGCGATCTCACCGTATGTCATCTGCCAAGGATCCGTTCCGTCGATTCCGGGGACTCGGCTTGCGTTCAGATAGATCTCACCGTCTCTGTAGGATACCGCTGTGAAAGTAACTGTGCGGTCATCATCGAACGGACGCAGGTGTCCCGCCATGTGAACGAGAGTTTCCGGCACACCGCTTGATTTTGATTTTCTTACAACTCGAGTGTGCCAAGTTCCTTTTCCGAGAACTCGATCACCGTTTTCAAGCTCGTTTCTGAAAGCTTCAAAATCAACATTTCCGAGATGGAACAGAATAGAGCTGTTCTGAACGTGCTGTTTTTCAATAAACTCTCCACCGCAATAGTTTACAAGACTTGCGTCCCCTGTGCAGTCAATGAAAACATCTGCCGAGAGCCATTCTTTTGAAGTATGACTGCATACTTCGATCTCACGAAGACGGCCATTCTCCATTTTCACATCGGAAAGTGTGGAATAGTAGAGGATCTCTCCTCCTGCTTCGCACAGCATTTCCTGAAGAACATATTTCAGGCCTTCGGGATCGAACGGAAGAAGATTGAATTCATAAGTCTCAGGGGAATCGGGGGTGTTCCAGTAAGCGTTTCTTGCGATACCGAAAGAGAATCCGTCTTCCTCGAGACGAGTGAATAATTCTTCTGTCAGCCCTGTGTTCACCATTTTCCCGTTTCCCGAAAGTACACCGAGGAACGGAATTCCCGACACTGCTGTTCCACCGAGATGACCGTATCTCTCAACAACAAGAGTTTTTGCATTGTTTCGCGCAGAAGCGATTGCGGCAATAGCGCCTGCAGTTCCGCCGCCTACTACAACTACATCGTAATGCTTCATATAATTGACCTCACATTATTTACTTGATGCGTCAATTATACCACACGGAACTGCGATATTATTGCGTTTTATGTCAATATAATTGCATTTTTATTCAATTTGTGTTAGAATAAAATAAACTTAGGAGGTGTAATATGGAAGCAAGATATCTATCAATGGAATACGGTCCTGTCAGCAACAAAATGTGTAATATACATGCATCAAAAGGTACACAGCACGCGAAAACTCTTCACTACCACGATTTTTATCAGATATATTTCATCATAAAGGGTAAGCTTATACATCATACGGAAAAGAAAAGCGTGTCACTTGGGGCAGGGGATTGCTTTATTATTCCCCCGAGGTTTAATCATCGTATCTCAAACGGAAGTGAGTCCACGGTGTTTTATTCCTTTTCATTTCAGTCAGATTTTCTTGGAGAAAGTATCTCTGAGAATCCAACTGTAAAAGGATTTTTTGATATGCTGACTCCCGAAAATACGATGCTGAAGTTTACTCTGAAAGAGGACAGGATACAAGGGGTAAGAAGCCTTTTCGACTACGCACTCATAGAATTTGAAGAACAGCTTGCGGGATGGGAGTGCACACTTCGCGGTCTGCTCTCAGCCCTTCTTGTCATTTTTGCGAGGACATATTCTGCGGGTGAAATATCAACAGTTCGATCTGATTACGGAATTCAAGACTGTATTGCTTATGTGAATGCTCACTTTTGCGAGCCTATTTGCGTTGACGAGCTTCTGAGCAGATTTCATTTTTCACACTCAACTTTTTCAAGGATGTTTTTGAAAACTACTGGGCAGAGCTTCCAATCATATCTTGCCGAACTGCGTGTTAACCGTGCAAGAGTTATGCTGCGCGAGAGTAGTAAATCAATGCTGACGATCGCGCTTGAGTGTGGATGGGGGGATTATTCCTCATTCTATCGCGCATTTTGCTCGAAAATGGGAATATCCCCCCGTAAATATCGTTTGAGTATAAATTGAATGTCGGTTACTCAGTGTCACCGAGGCTGATCTCGACGCCGTTTACAATGATACATTTCACATCTTCGGGATCAATGAGAGTGTTGCATTGTGAGAATATCGGAGTTGTACTTCCGGACGGAATATCACCGACGACCTGATATTTCGATAAATCAGCTTTTTCTCCGTCTGTAAGAATTACATCAAAATCGTCGAGCCGTCTCATTTCTTCAGGGAGTCCGTCGACATAAATAATAATTGAAGCGGGGGAGAACCATACGGATCTTACTGTGATCTTATCGTCAATTTTTTTGTTGACAGTAATTGATTTTGACAGATCGTCAAAATCAAGCTTGAACGAGAATTTCCAGTTGCCGTTTATTTTCTGCATAGGGTTTCCACAGAAAAAGCTTCCGAATTCAAGGTCAATCCTTTTGCCTGTCAGCTTTTTGTTTGAGGATATTATTTCAATGATGTAAGTCTGAGTCAAGGTTTCTTCGTCATACGAAACGAGGGTACAGTTATAACTTCCGTCAAAGCTGCATTTGAGGATCGGATCAATGAATTTTCCGTCTGCCAAAGACTCGCCGGGAAGAGAGGCGGTTACGAGAATATAGGCTGCGTGCGCGTCTCCGAATGCCTGCTCGACGGTTACGGTCAGATTTTCATAAGTCTGACTTTGATTGATCTCACATACCGCACGAGAGAGATCCTCTTCCCGATCGGTGAGTATGCCGAGATACTCGGATAGTACATCGCTGAAATTCGGCAAATATTTTGCCCCTGCGGCTAATGACAAAAGAAGAATCAGTGATATCGCCGCAATCAGAACGATCAGAGGGCGTTTTTTTGTTTTTCTTTTGATGGAAGCTTTCTCTCCCTCCTTGAAAGCGACCCAAAAGCTTACACATTCATCAATATACTTCTGATCTACACGACCAACTGCATCAAGAAAATCAATTTCTCTCATATTGTGAACCCCTCTTTCTCAAGTTTTTCTTTAAGTTTGTTTCTCAGACGCATAAGCTTTACCCTTGCGCTTCCATCTGAGATTCCCATAGTTTTTGCACAGTCCGAAATGCTCTCGCCGAGATAATACCTCAGCATAAAAAGTATTCGCGAATCTCTCTCGAGCGTGGCGAGAAATTCGGATATACTCTCACTAATTCCGCCGATCTCCTCTTCGGGTGAGGGTACACTTCCGACAAGATCGGTCAACTCTTCTGTTGGAGCAGGTCTTTTTGGGGATGATCTGTAGCGGTATAGCTTCAGCGCAGTATTTCTTGTTACTGCTGTGAAAAATGCGGGGAGGATTTGCGGTCTGTGTGGCGGAAGGCTGTTCCACATTCCAAGGTAACTGTCGTTCATACACTCATCTGTGTCAAGCGGATCGCGCAGGATATTCATTGCGACAGCGCGTGCGTATTTGTCGTATTTTGTTTGAAGTTCTGTAATTGCATTTTCTGATCGTGCCCAGAACAGATCAATAATTTCTGTGTCATTCATTTGTTCTACCTCCTGTTGTCCCTTCACTTAATATGTACCGTTTTTTAGATGAAATGTTACAGCTTGCAAGAAATTACAAAAAAATCCCCGCGACTTATGATTTGCGGGGAATATTTTTTTCTTTTTTGTAGAGTATGTACTCAAAAATTCCGAGTACGGTACATCCGACGGCATAGCAGATGATATCTTTTATATCAAAAGTTGATCCTATTACGATACTGAGAAAACGGTTCCCTTCAAGACCGAGAATACGGACAATGTTGAAGTACTGCAGAACTTCTGTGATGACTGCAAAAACGAATACAGCGGCAGGGAGGGCTCTGAATCCATCCGTGAGAAAGATACGAATGAAGAAATAAATAACAACAACGACAAGCATATCACCTACATAAGGCCTGACAAAATTATCTCTCACAAATAGTCCGATCAGCACCTCAATAAAAAGGAATAGCAGAAATAATAAAGTGTATATTATTCTCTTTTTTCTGAAAAAACGCATACGTATACTCCGTAATTTTTGAATAGATTTATAATATATTATAACCGCTTGTTCAGTATATGTCAATCCGATTCGATTGAGAGAATTCTTAAAAAATATTGTAAAAATTCATAATTATATTTACAATGTAAAAAGAAATATGGTATAATAACGTTGTATTATGAAACTACGCATGTCAAATCTGTGGGTGAGAAAGGATATCATCATGGAAAATATTAAATCAACGAATAATGAGCTTGAAAATGTAAATACAGCTTCTTTATCAGATAAAGAATATTTTGCGGAGCACTTTGATCCGATAATCCGTTTTGCAATTGCGAGTGACGTACATCTCGATACAGAATATCCGGATGTCGAATTCGAGCGTCTCGCCAATGTGTTTGAGGATACATACAGATACAGCGAAAACCACAAAACCTATAATAAGCTCGATGGTGTATTTTTTGATGGGGACAATGCGTGTCCGGGAACCCTTGACGCAATGAAGATCTTCTTCGGAATAGTTGATGAGCACGTTCGTGAGGGAACTGTTGTACGTGCCGTTCTCGGTAATCACGATTTTGACGGAGATGTCACAGGTGCTGCCAATAATATTATGGAAGCCGGTGGATACGATTCGCCCGATGCACATTTGATTATCAAAGGCTTCCACTTTATTCTTCTCTCGACCAGCGTTGAAAGACGTGGAAAGGATTACGAGCCCGATAAACAGGCGTGGCTTGCTGCTCAGATCAAAGCTGCTGCAGAAGATGATCCGACAGGGCGCAGACCGATATTTGTGTTCCACCATTTCCCGATCAGTGAAACGATTTTCGATTCTGCGTGGTCTCGTGAAACTCTTCGTCCGATCATTGAAAAATACCCGCAGGTTATAGATTTTTCGGGACACTCGCACTATCCCGTAAACGATCCCCGTTCTGTATGGCAGGGTGAATTTACTGCTGTCGGATGTGGTGCACTCTGTTTCTTCGAGCAGGATTACAGCGAAAAAGAAGGCTGCTTAATTATGCCGAGCAGAGACGGCTATCAAGGAGATAACGTATCTGAACATAAAGATGCGGCTCATTACATCATTGTCGAGGCAGACGCAAACAATGCAGTCAAGATTATGGGATACAGTCTCAACGTTCACGATTTCATTATGGAGCCGATTTATATTCGTTCTGTAGGAGATCCGTCGCAGTTTAAGTACACCGATGCAAGAAAGACTAATGCGAAAGCTCCTGAGTTCAGTGCAGACGCTCAGATTGAAATAGTTAATATTGACTCCGAATCGATAAAAGTAAAATTCCCGCAGGGTCATGGAGAAGAGCCTGTGCTGCACTACCGCTGTGGAGTGTATAATAATGACGGTCTCGTCAACGAGTTTTACAGTAAGTCGTGTTATTCGATCACTCCAATGCCAAAGGAATTTATTGCTATGATCCGTGAACTCTCTCCCGACACGGAATATTCGATGAAGATCACTGCTATAAGTCCCTGGAAGAAGGAGTCTGAACCTATTTGCCTCACATTCAAAACAGAAAAAATATAATGCTTTTATAAAAAGGATATTCAAATGAATACAACAAAAAGATTTTTTACATCTTTTATTGCACTGCTTATGTGTATTTCTATGTACTCGTGCAACGATACTGCAGACACAGGCGAGAATGATCTTGATGATCCTGATGTTGTAGAGTCAAACAATTCTCCGGACGAATCAGATGAGTCGATTGCAGATACGGACGAGTCTGATAGTGAATCCGAATCGGAGGATGAAACGGTAAAAGAACTTACTCCTGAGGAGATCGCTGAGCTTTCCGATAAAGAGTATTTTGCAGATTATTTTGTACCCGTTGTGCGTTTTGTGGCTGCAACCGACCAGCATTACGACGGAAGTAACGAGGGAAAAGCGGAGCATATCGGACGTATCTTTGATGATATGTACGAGTATTCCGCAAACCACGAAAGCTACAATAATCTTGATGCAGTATTTTTCCTCGGTGATACTGTAACTCCGGGAACAGTTGAGATTTACGAAGATTTCTTCGGAATCGTTGACGAGCACGTGCGTGAAGAAACAACAGTGCGTGTGATCCTCGGAAATCACGAGTTTGACAACACACCAGATGCCGTTGAAAATTTGCTTCAGGTGTCTGGATATGATTCTCCTGATGCTCATCTTGAGATTAACGGATATCACTTCTTACTTCTCTCTACATCAAAAGATACAAACGGAAAAGATTACAATAATGTTCAGAGATATTGGCTGCGAAACAAACTTAAAGAAGCTGACGAGTCTGATCCCACCGAATCAAAGCCTATATTTGTAATTCAGCATATGCCTGTATCGGGTACGATCTACGATTCAGCATGGGCGCGCGATTCACTCAGACCGATCCTTACAGGATATCATCAGGTTATAGATTTATCCGGACATTCTCATTATCCTGTAAACGATCCTCGCTCCTTCTGGCAGGGTTCATATTCAGCGTTCGGCTGTGGAACAATGAGCTTCTATGAAATGGACATTATCGGCAGTGAAGGGGATGGAGTGTTCCCGACAGATAATGAGGGCGGCTGGACAAAATATAATGACGGTTCACATAACGGTTCTCATTTCCTTCTTGTTGAAGTTGATGCGAACAATGCTGTTAAGATTCAAGCGTATGACCTTTTCAGCGGTGAGTTTATTATGGATCCGATCCTTCTTCGTTCTGTGGCAAGTACTGATGATTTTATATACACAAGTGAACGTAAAGCACAGTCACAGAAACCGTATTTCCCTGAAGATATGAAATTTGAGATCACAGAGTCAACTCCCAGTTCAGTAAAGATCAGCTTCACGCAAGCTGAATGTGATGAGGGTGATATTATCCAGCATTACCGCTGCTTCCTCAAAAAAGACGGAAAGATCATCGCAAGAAACTTCGTTCTCGGAGTATACTATTTCTTCCCGATTCCCGAAACTGTTTCAACTAATTTCTCAGGACTTGAAGCCGGAAGCGAATATGAGCTCGCAATTGTTGCAGTCAATTCATGGGGAAAAGTATCAAAACAGCTCGTGTATACATTCACAACTCCCGAGGCGTAAATTTATTCCAAAGAACAGAACTTATAGTTTAACAGAATCTCAAAACGGACAGTCAGACAAACGGCTGCCCGTTTTTTGTTTTGATGATAGAACCATAAGTTAAAAATTGATTAAATGACTGAGTTTTTTATTGACAAAATACATAGATAATGTTATTCTATAATCAGAGAAATATTAAATTATTCTATTGACGCTAATGAAATTTTTGATTTAAGAAAGGACAGAATTATGTATGCATCAGATTTCAGAGCGATAGCACGCGATGCTCTGCGCGGAAGATGGCTTGTTGCCGTAATTACTGCGTTTATAGCAGGAATTATCGGCGCTCAGATCTCAGGCGGATCGGGCGGATCGGTAAGCATCTCAGACAGCAGTAAAGATTTATCAGAATTAAGTCAATACTTGAACCCAGATGTTTACGGAATGATTTCTGCTCTTCTCGGTGGAGCAGTTGTAATGTCCGTAATTATGTTGATCGTAAAGCTTGTGCTCGGCGGAGTAGGTAAGCTTGGTTATGCAAGATTCAATCTGAACCTTATTGACGGTGACGGAAGAGCTGCAACATTTGCTGATCTCTTTTCACAGTTTGACCGCTGGGTAGACGGATTTTTGATGTCTCTTCTTACAGGCTTGTATATTTTCTTCTGGTTACTTTTGTTTGTGATTCCCGGAATAATCAAGACTCTCAGTTATGCAATGACACCGTACATATTATACGAACGCCGCGACCTTTCCGCAAATGAAGCGATTACTGAGTCCCGCCGCATTATGGATGGAAACAAGTTCCGTCTGTTCTGCCTTAATCTCAGCTTTATCGGCTGGTCACTTCTTTGTGCAGTACCATCTGTGATAGGCGGAGTAGTTTTGGCCACAGGCGGAAGCATAGTTCTTGTTGCGATATTTGCAATTATTACGGTTATTGCATCAGTATTCCTTCAGGCTTATATCGAAGCGGCTCACGCTGCGTTCTACCGTGAAGTATCAGCAGATGCAGTTTGCAGCTGTCCCAATTGCGAAAACATCTGATTTAATACGATGGCAAATAATATACCCCAAAAGGTAGGTCGGATTCTGTTCGGATGTTACGTTTTGCTGATGCTTTGGCTTTTGTTCGGTCAGAGGATAGGATTCGTTTTTTATGACAATTATTTTGACCGTCTCAGAGAAAGCACAAACCTAATACCGTTTTATACAGTATCAAATTACATTAGAGTACTAGCCGGTTCTGAGAAAATCAGTTTGGTGCGCCACGCGATAATCAATCTGGCAGGGAACATTGTTATGTTTATACCTCTTGGCTTTTTTGTTCCGTGGTTTTTTGACAAATTCCGTTCGTTTGTCAGAACATTTGCGTTTTCAGCAGGAGTTATTTTTGTTGTTGAGATCGTACAGCTTTTCACCCTGCTCGGAAGTGCAGACATTGACGATCTGATTCTGAATCTGATTGGTGTTTCACTCGGGTATGCACTATTCAGGTTGTTTTCAATAAAGTTGATCCTCACAGGAAAGAAGGACTGAAATGAGTGTTCTTACTTATATTGCATCAAATTATCCGCTTGAAGAAATAAAAAATCCCCACGAAAAGCTGTTATCCGTAAACGAGGCTATCCGATGCGGCATCAAGGATATCCCTGATTTTCTCCTCGATTCTGACTTTGACAGAGATAAGCCGGGCGTTGTTCTGTACTGTGACCGCGACATTGAATTTGACCTTGAGCGCGGAAAGATAATTGACGGCGGTTTTGACGATGATTTTTCACTGTTCTCAGCAGACGGCATGGATGACGTTTATACTGAGAAGAAATATACGGTAGAACTGCAGTGGAATTGTTTTACCGAAGGCAGAGCAGAACGGGTGATAGAGTATATCAGAGAAAATCTGAGGCATACGGATGAAGTTGAGATGTGGCATATTTGGATGGGGATAGGCGAGATGCCAATCGTCAGATCCAAAACGGTAGGGATATCTCAGTTAAAGCCTGATGATATTCGAGTGCTGATGGAGAGTGATCTTAACGCAGAATCTGCAGGATTACCGATCCAATACAGAATCGTGATCAAAGCCGAATAATATAACTTGAGGTGCGAATATGAACTGTCCATACTGCAGCAGGGAAATGGAAAAAGGACTTATCCAGAGCCCTAATGAGATAGCCTGGATAAAAGGAGATAAAAGAAAGCTTTTTGCGAAGGCAGACCTTCACCCTGACTCTGTTGTCTTGTCGGAGCTGTCACTAATAAAAGGCTCGGCAGTTGTTGCGTACAGATGCATCTCGTGCTGTAAAGTTATCATTGATTACGGTGACGAAGCTTCTGATTTGAATAACCGTTAAAGGAGAGGACAATGAATAACGAAAACAAAACTATAGATTGGAAGATTATTCTTCTCATTGTTCTGGCAGTTGTAATAGTCGGCGGATTTATTATGATCAACCGATTCAATGCTGAGAAGCACTCACTTGAGAATAAAATATCAAATCTTACGGCTGAGATAAACAGCCTTCGCGGAAATATAAGCTCGATCTATGACAACGTAGACGATCGAATGAAAAAAGAAGCAAGCCTTCTGACAGGCGTGGAATATTCCTTTGGTGAGATCGACACGGAAAAGCATACAGTACCGCTTTTGATCAGTATTATACCGAAAACGATTACCGATGATATGACGGCGACAGTACGAGTTGGGGACAAAACCGTTGAATTTGTGAAAAACGGAAATGTGTTCACGGCTGAAATTTCTGTGGGAATTTTTTTGGAATACGGAGAGCATCCGATTCTGAATATCACAACAGACGGCGGGATAAAGACAGAGTATATAGAGGACATTGATATCGGAAATCTGTATCTTGAGTGTCTGCCGTGTCTTTACTCAGGCCTTCACGGTTCAACAAGGATGTCATCGGGATTTTTGAAGATCGAAGGACAGCTTTACGTCGATTGCAAGCCGAGCTACTACGGGCAGGACGTGACTGTATCTAAGGTTGAACTCGTGACAGAGGTTAATGGCAAGGATATCGACCGACTTGATATACCAGATGAGATAGATGCGGGCACGATCGACTATCGGCTTAACAAAAGCTATAGGGTAAGCAATGGTGATGAACTTATGATGTATACAGTGGCGGTTGATTCGCACGGGTATGTTCACAAAACGCTTATCGAACATTGGTATAATTCTGACGGTCCGATTGCTGAATATTCATACGGTGAAGAAGAAATATACGACAAAAACGGAAATCTGCTCAGCAGTAATTAATGAAAAAACAACGTGAATACTTCGGATTCCTAAGGACAGTGTCCGAAAAATAGGAATAACGAGTATTGCGAGGGCAAATAAAAATACGAGAGCATTTTTGTGTTTCTCGTATTTTTTATTTGCAGAGTATCTGTCTTTATTAATAATTTGCTTGAACTCCCAGAACAAAAAACGGCTCTTCTCGCTTGAGAAAAGCCGTAATTTTTAATTTATTACCAAATAACGATTCTCTTATCCTCGGGCAGATACATCTGATCGGTGTCCTTTACATCAAAGGTCTTATACCACTCGGAGAAGTTTCTGGGGGGCATATTCGCGCGGAGAATAGCGGGACCGTGAACGTCTACGGAAAGCAGCATCTGCTGGAACTCAGGTCGCGCCTTCTGACACCATACTCTTGCCCAGTTGCTGAAATACTCCTCATAGGACGCACCCTCGGTTCTCGACATAATGTCAAGAGTTACCGACATACCGCCGTTGTCCGCCATATTCTCGCTGACGATAAACGCACCGTTTACCTTACCCCAAGGAAGCTCGATTCCGTCAAACTGCGCGATCATTTCCTGAACCTTCAAGTCGAAACGCTTGAAGTCATCCTCGGTCCACCAGTCGTTGATGTTACCGTTCTCATCACACTTAGCACCGTTGCTGTCGAATGCGTGGGAGATCTCGTGACCGATAACGCCGCCGATACCGCCAAGGTTCTCACTTCTGGTCTGCTTCAAAGAATAGAAGGGTGCCTGAAGGATAGCTGCAGGGAAGGTAATGTCGTTTACGAAGGGATCGTAGCAAGCGTTGACCATATGTCCGGGCATTGCCCAATTTTCAGGCTCGGTGGGCTTGTCGAGCTTTGAAAGCATATCAAGCGTTTTGATCTCATAAAGAGAAGTCATAATATCATAAAGCGAATCTTCGGGATTGAAAACAAGCTTGTCGTAGATCGCTCTGGGCTTGTCGGGATAACCCATCTTAACTCCCATTCCTGAGAGCTTAAGAATTGCCTTTTCCTTGGACGCCTCACCAAGAATATCGTTTGTTTTGATTCTTGTCTTGTATGTGTCGATGATCTGATAAACGATCTCGGTGATGTCCTTCTTTGCTTCTTCACCAAAATACTTTTCGCCGTAATAAATACCCACAGGATCGGAGTATTTGCCGGAAGCAAGGTGATATGCGAACTTTTCAATGGACTGCATCTTAGCGACACCGGTAAGAGCTCGCATATACATTCCACCCATATCACGAAGTTCCTCGGAGAGGTAGTTGCAGTCGTTAAGCAAACCGGTAACGTAAGCCCAGTGCTTGTAAAGCTCAAGATTTTCCGCATTGAATACTTTATCAAAGCTCTCAAAGAATCTGGGCTCGGTAACGACGACAATTTCGGGAATCTTACCGAAAAGATCGCAAAGTATCGCACCGAAATCAACAGTCGAGAGCATCTCTGCCGCCTTGGCGGTGTCCATGGGATTATACATCTCAATGTATCTCGACCATTCCTCGCTTGTCTTTACGAGTCCGCCGAGCATCGCGTCGAATGCAAGTGCATCGTTTACGTACTTTTCCTGATCCTCAGCCGAGAGATCGGTCTGCGCCATAACAGCCTTGGCAACGTTTGTCCAGATGCCGAGGATCTGAGTTTTCTGAGCCTCCATTTCGGGCTTGTAGTAAGATGCATCGGGAAGAATAACGCCCGCGCCTTGAATATAAACCAAGTGACGCTTGGTATTCTTCATATCACCCTCAACGCCAACGCTAAAGGGTGTGGGAATTCCCTTGAGCGACAGAGGCTTAAAGAGACGATTGAAATCTGCAACGGTTTTGATCTCTCCGATGATGGCAAGATTCTTCAGAGCAGGAGTAATGCCGTGTGCCGCTTTTCTCTCGGCATCCTTCGCGATGGCGTAAAGTGTGCATGCTCTCTCAAGATGCTCATTGGGATAAGACTTGTTCTCGGTCATAGTGGCAAACTCTGCCATCATGATCTTCTCAACTCCGTCAGCAAGGTTCTGGAAACCGCCTGCTGTGGGTTTGTCATCGGGAATGACGAGC